>DATLCG010000046.1:0-7177 GCA_035526525.1 Binatia bacterium | reverse complement strand
CCCTACGAGCTGGTGAAGACCATGCGCGCGGCCATCCTCGTGCTGGGCCCGCTGGTGGCGAAGAAGCACGAGGCCGTGGTGTCGCTGCCCGGCGGCTGCGCCATCGGCGCGCGTCCCGTGGACCTGCACCTGATGGGCCTGCGCGCGATGGGCGCCGACATCCGCGTCGAGGCCGGCTACGTGCACGCCACCGCCTCGAAGCTGCACGGCGCCCGCATCGTCATGGACACCGTCACCGTGACCGGTACCGAGAACCTGATGATGGCGGCCTGTCTCGCCGACGGCGAGTCGGTGCTGGAAAACGCCGCGCGCGAGCCGGAAGTGGTGGACCTGGCGCGCTGCCTGGTCGCCATGGGTGCGCGCATCGAGGGCGCCGGCACGCCGACGATCCGCGTCCAGGGCGTGCCGCGCCTGCACGGCGCGCAGCACACGGTGCTGCCGGACCGCATCGAGACCGGCACCTACCTGGTGGCCGGCGCCATGAGCCGCGGCCGCGTCCGCATCCGCGACGCCGACGCCACCCAGCTCGACGCCGTGGTGCAGAAGCTGCAGGCGGCCGGCGCGCACGTCACCGCCGGCGAAGGCTGGATCGAGCTGGACATGCGTGGCGCACGGCCGCGCGCGGTGGACATCCACACGCAGCCCTATCCCGGCTTCCCCACCGACATGCAGGCGCAGTTCATGGCGCTGGACTGCGTGGCCGAGGGCGTCGGCACGATCGTCGAGAACATTTTCGAGAACCGCTACATGCACGCGCAGGAGCTGCAGCGGCTCGGCGCCGACATCCGCGTCGAGGGCAGCACCGCGATCGTCAGCGGCCGCGAGCGCCTGACCGGCGCGCCGGTGATGGCCACCGACCTGCGCGCATCGGCATCGCTGGTGCTGGCGGCGCTGGTGGCCGACGGCGAGACGCGCGTGGACCGCATCTACCACGTGGATCGCGGGTACGAGCACATCGAAGAGAAGCTGAATCAGCTCGGGGCGAAGATCCGTCGGGTCGGCAAGTAAAAGACGTTTCAGCCGGCGCTCGCCAAGAGCGCCAGGGAAGAACAAGATGACGAGCTTCACGGGGCTGGGCGCGCCTGGCGCACTTGGCGGGCCTGGCGAGAAACGATCGACATGAACCTGACCATCGCCCTGTCCAAGGGCCGCATCCTCGAAGAGAGCGCGCCGCTGCTGGCGCGGCTCGGGCTCGCGCCGAAAACCGGCCTGGACGACCGCCAGCTGCGCCTGCCCTCGCGCGTGCCCGGCGTGCAGCTGCTGATCGTGCGGCCGGCCGACGTGCCGACCTACGTCGAGTACGGCGCGGCCGACCTCGGCATCGCCGGCAAGGACGTGCTGATGGAGCACGGCGGCGATGCGCTGTACGAGCCGGTGGACCTGGGGATCGCGCGCTGCCGCCTGGTGGTCGCGGGCCGCGCGAAGCGCGTCACATCGCCGGCCCGGGTGCAGGCGCGGATCGCCACCAAGTACCCCGAAATCACCCGTCGCCACTTTGCCGCACGCGGCGAGCAGGTCGAAATCATCCAGCTGTACGGTTCGATGGAACTCGCCCCCCTGGTGGGCCTGTCCGACTACATCGTCGACCTCGTCGACACCGGCCGGACGCTGAAGGCCAACGGCCTGCGGGAACTGGAGACCATCGCGGAAGTGTCCGCCCGGCTGGTGGTGAACAAGGCCGCGATGAAGATGAAACATGAGCGCATTCGTGAGTGGCTGGACCGCTTCCGCGCGCTGGCTGCCGCGCCTGCCGGCCGCGCGCCACGAGCCGCCGCCCGTGCTTGAGATCGCGCGCCTCGATACGCGTGACGCCACCTTCGACGCCGGCCTCGCCCGCCTGACCGAGCGGCTGCCCGGCCACGCGGCCGAGGTCGCCGCCACGGTCGCCGGCATCGTCGACGACGTGCGCCGCCGCGGTGACGAGGCGGTGCTCGACCACACCCGCCGCTTCGACGGCGTCGAGGCCCACGACCTCGCCGAACTCGAGTTGCTGCCCGAGACCTTCGAGGCCGCCTGGCGCTCGCTGCCGTCGGCGCTGCGCCACGCGCTGGAGACCGCGCATGAGCGTATCCGCCTCTACGCCGAGCGCCAGAAGATCCCCGAGTTCGACTTCCGCGATGCGCTCGGCAACCGGCTGGCGCAGCGGGTCACGCCGATCGACCGCGTGGGCATCTACGTGCCGGGCGGCAGGGCGGCGTACCCGTCGTCGGTGCTGATGAACGCGGTGCCGGCGCGCGTCGCCGGTGTGCGCGAGGTGGTCATGTGCGTGCCCGCCCCTCGCGGCGAGGTGAACATGGCGGTGCTGGCCGCGGCGCATCTGACCGGGGTCACCCGGGGTTTCAGCATCGGCGGGGCGCAGGCCATTGCCGCGCTCGCCTACGGCACCGCCACGATCCCCGCGGTGGACAAGATCGTCGGTCCGGGCAACGCCTACGTGGCCGAGGCCAAGCGCCTCGTGTTCGGCCGCGTCGGCGTCGATGCCATCGCCGGTCCCAGCGAGATCGTGGTGATCTGCGACGGCGACACCGATCCGGACTGGATCGCGATGGACCTGTTCTCGCAGGCCGAGCACGACGAGGACGCGCAGTCCCTGCTGCTGTCGCCGGTCCCGGAGTTTCTCGACCGCGTCGCGGCAGCGATGCAGCGGCGCCTGAAGGATCTGCCGCGGGCCGACATCATCCGCGCCTCGCTCAAGGGCCGCGGCGCGCTGATCCTGACGCGCAGCCTCGAGGAGGCCGTGGACGTGTCCAACCGCATCGCGCCGGAGCACCTCGAGCTGTCGGTGGAGGACCCGGACGCGCTGCTGCCGCGCGTGCGGCACGCCGGGGCGATCTTCCTCGGACGCCACACGCCCGAGGCGTTCGGCGACTACTGCGCGGGGCCCAACCACGTGCTGCCGACGTCGCGCGCGGCGCGCTACGCCAACCCGCTCGGCGTCTACGAATTCCAGAAACGCAGCAGCGTGATCGGCTGCAGCGAGGCGGGTGCCCGGGCGCTGGCCCCGATCGCGGGCACGCTCGCCGATGCGGAAGGCCTGGAAGCGCACGCGCGCAGCGCGCGCGACCGGGGCTGAGCCAAAAAAAAGAGGCGGGCCGAAGCCCGCCTCCGTTGGACGTCAGCAGCCGCTAGCCGCGGTTGTCATCCGTGTCGCCCTTGGCGGTGCGCTCGACGCGATCCCACGCCGCACGCGTGGCCTGCTTCGCGCGATCCCAGCCGAGCCGCGACTTGCCGCGGTTCTGCTCGTACTCGGACTGCAGGTCGCCTTCGACCTCGTCGAACGAGCGGCCTTCATAGCGGCCGAAGTTCGTGTAGCCGGTGCGATAGGCGGGCTCGTAGTCGTCGTAGGTGAGGTCGCGCTGGTAGTACGGCTCGGTGCGATAGCTCTCGCGCCAGTACGCTTCCTCGACGGTGGGGTCGATCTTCTCGGCGATGCCTTTGCCGACGAGGCCGCCGATGACGGCACCTGCGGCCAGGCCGATGGCGGCGCCGACCGGTCCGCCGGCGACGGTACCCGCAGCGGCGCCCGCAGCCGCTGCGCCGGCGATGCCGCCGGCCGCGGCGCCAACGCCAGTGCCGACCGGGTGCGCGCCGGGAGTCTTGGTGATCGGGTCGCGGTTCTCGGAACCTTTCTTGCCGGAACCGGGGGTCTGTGTGGGCTGAGCCATGGAATCCTCCTGTGTACTGATTGCCGCGCAGCGGCCTTGCGGACGTCGCGGTGGAGCGATTCAGACCCCTGGGGGCGGGGGCGGTTCGTATCGCACGCGGACCGGATCTTGCGTGCGAAAAGCCTCAGCTGCCGACGAAATTCCTGCCGTAGAAGATTTCCAGGATCTCGTGATTCACCCGCTCGCGGATGCTCTTGGCTTCGCGCGGCGGCAGCTCGGAGACGCCCTCGCCGAACAGGTAGGTGTCGAGGTCCAGCTCCTTGAGGCGCATCTTCATGTGGAAGATGTTCTCCTGGTAGACGTTCACGTCCACCATCACGTAGCGGTCCTTGATCTCCTTGGAGATGAAGTTCTGGATCGAGTCGATCTGGTGGTCGATGAAATGCTTCATGCCGCGGACGTTGCGGGTGAAGCCGCGCACGCGATAGTCGGCGATGACGATGTCCGACTCGAAGCTGTTGATCAGGAAGTTCAGGGCTTTCAGCGGCGAGATGCGGCCGCAGGTCGACACGTCGATGTCGGCGCGGAAAGTGCTGATGCCGAGGTCCGGATGGTTCTCGGGGTAGGTGTGCACCGTGATGTGGGACTTGTCGAGGTGCGCGACGACCGATTCCTTGTCGACCTTCTCGCCGTTCTTCTCCGACGCCGGACCGGCGATGGCCTGCGGCACGTGCAGGCCGTCGTGGTGGCCTTCCGAGATCAGCATCGTCACCGAGGCGCCCTGCGGATCGTAGTCCTGGCGCGCGACGTTGAGGATGTTGGCGCCGATGATGTCGGCGACCTCCGTCAGCAGGTCGGTGAGGCGCTCGGCGTTGTAGGCCTCGTCGATGTACTCGATGTATTCCTGCTGGTGCTGCGGCGACCGCGCATAGCAGATGTCGTAGATGTTGAAGCTCAGCGACTTCGTCAGGTTGTTGAACCCGTGCAGCTTGAGCTTCGTGTTGCTGGTCGGCTTGGTCAACGCAGGAACGTCCCCGAAAACGTGGCGCGATTATGGGACCAATGTTCCGCAGTGTGAAGCGTTTCGCGCGCCGTCAGGAAGCCCGGCGCGTCAGGCTTCGCGGATCTCGAAGCCGTGCGTGACCTTCGCGCCGGCGCGGCCGGCCATGATCGAGGCGGAGCAGTACTTCTCCGCGGACAGGGTGACCGCGCGCTCGACGTGAGACGCGCCGAGGCCCTTGCCGCTGACGATGAAGTTCAGGTGGATGGCGGTGAACACCTTCGGGTCGGTGTCGGCCCGCTCCGCCTTGAGCTCGACCTGCACGTCGGTCACCGGCTGGCGCGCCTTCTTCAATATGAGGACCACGTCCACGGCCGAGCAGGAGCCGACGGCCAGCAACAGCAGTTCCATCGGCCGGGGACCCAGGTTCCGCCCCCCCACTTCGGGGGGGCCGTCCACGACCAGGGCATGCCCGCTGCCCGACTCGGCGAGGAATGCACCCCCTTCCACCCACTTCACCCTTCCATGCATCGGAACTCCTGCTGACTTGGCCGGTCTGAGGTGCTACTTTTCGAGCCTCTTGAGCGCACCAGCCGGGGCTTGGGACGTCCATACGGGAGAGAGGGGAACAACCATGCTGACAAAACCGGTCATCCAGGCCTTCGTGTCGCAGGCGCACAAGCGCAGCTTTCCGCCCAAGTACACGATCATGCACGCCGGGGACACCCCGAGCAGCATCTATCTCATCCTCGAGGGGTCGGTGTCCATCGTCCTGGAGGATCCGGAAGGCCGCGAGATCGTCCTGGCCTACCTCGGACCCGGCGATTTCTTCGGCGAGATGTGCCTGTTCCCCGACCAGCAGACCCGGTCGGCCATCGTCCGCACCCGCAACCAGCCGACGCTGGTGGCCGAGAGCACCTACTCCACGTTCCGGCAGTACTCGCTGGACCACCCGGAAATCATGTACGAGATCGCCGGCCAGCTCGCCTCGCGCCTGCGCGAGACCAGCCAGCGCCTGCGTGACCTCGCCTTCCTCGACGTGGCCGGCCGTCTCGCCCACATCCTCCTGAAGATGAGCGGCAAGCCGGACGCCGTCCCGCATCCGAAGGGCCGCACGGTCCGGATCAGCCGCCAGGAGCTGGCCCGCAATGCCGGCTGCTCGCGCGAGATGGCGGGTCGGGTCCTCAAGAAGCTCGAGTCCGACGGCCTGGTCAACGTCCAGGGCCGCAACATCGTGGTGCTGCGACCGCTGTAGGCGTACACCGCAACGGCTTCACCGAAATCGCCCCGGCCCTGCCGGGGCGATTTTTTTTGCCTCAACCGAACAGCTCGCGGAGTGCCGCCCCGGGATCCGCCGCGCGCATGAAGGTTTCCCCGACCAGGAAGCGGCGCACGCCGGCGGCGCCAAGGCGTACGACGTCCTCGCGGGTCGCGATGCCGCTTTCGGTGACCACGTCGATATCGGGCGGCAGTCCGGGCAGCAGCTCCAGCGTGGTTTCCAGGCGCGTCTCGAAGGTGCGCAGGTTGCGGTTGTTGATGCCCAGCATCAGGCCGGGCGTGCCGGCGAGCCGCAGGGCGCGTTGCTGCTCGGCGCCGTCATGCACCTCCACCAGCACGTCGAGGCGATGCTCCGACGCCGCCGCCGCCAGTTCCTGCATCTGCCCATCGGCGAGTGCGGCCACGATCAGCAGGACCGCGTCCGCGCCCAGCGCCCGCGCCTCCAGCACCTGCAGCGGGTCCACCAGGAAGTCCTTGCGCAGCGCCGGCAGTGCGCAGGCGCTGCGCGCCGCGCCCAGGTGCGCCGCCTCGCCCTGGAAGAAGCGCACGTCGGTGAGCACGGACAGGCACGCAGCCCCGCCGCCGGCGTAGCTGCGCGCCAGCGCGGGCGGATCGAAGTCCGGGCGGATCAGGCCCTTGCTCGGCGAGGCGCGCTTGATTTCCGCAATGACGGCCGCGCCGGATGCTGCGCGCCGGGACAGCGCGGCCGCGAAGCCGCGCACCGGCTCGGCATCGCTGGCGCGCCGCTCCAGGGCCGCGGTGCCGCCGCCGCGCCGCAGTGCGGCGACCTCGTCGCGCTTGACCTCCAGGATCCTCGCGAGGATGTCGCTCACAGCCTGCGGCTCAGCTCTGCCAGCGCGTCCAGGCGCGCGAGCGCCGCGCCGCTGGCGATGGCATCCCGCGCCCGGGCGACGCCGGCGGGCAGATCCCGCGCGAGGCCCGACACGTAGATTGCGGCGCCGGCGTTCATCAGCACGATGTCGCGCGCCGCGCCGGGCACGTCACCCAGCGCTTCGCGAACCAGTGCGAGGCTGCCGGCGGCGGTGGCGACGCGCAGCGGCGCGATGTCGCGCAGGCTCAGGCCGACATCCGCCGGTTGCAGCGTACCGACGGTGACGCGGCCGGCCTTGAGCTCGGCGTAGCGCGTCGGCGTCCCGATGCTGATCTCGTCGAGCCCGTCGTCGCTGTGCACCACCAGCACGTGCCGGCTGCCGAGCGCGTGCAGCACGTGCGCCAGGGGCTCGAGCCAGCGCGCGTCGAACACTCCCAGCACCTGGTTCGGCGCGCCGGCAGG
>DATLCG010000184.1:0-24664 GCA_035526525.1 Binatia bacterium | reverse complement strand
CTGGGTGGGCTGACCCCTGCTCAGTACGCAAAGCAGATGGCCGACAAGGCCGTTACATTAACCGCCGGACTCTAATGCTCCCCGCTACTCAAGATGGGGGGACGTCAGCAGGTCAACACGAAGGCGTGGCACAAGGCCGTCAAGGCCGCGGGCATCACGGACTTCCGGTGGCACGACCTGCGGCACACCTGGGCGTCGTGGCACGTCCAGAGCGGCACGCCGTTGAACGTCCTGCAGGAGCTGGGTGGTTGGGCGAGTTACGAGATGGTGCTGCGGTATGCGCACCTGTCGCCCGGGCACCTGGCGCCGCACGCGGAGCGGATCGTCGGTGCGGCAGGAGGGATGGATGAGGAGCCAGAAGTGAAAGGGGCACCTCAAGAAATTGCTGTCGCGGACGCTGCTACAAATCTGCTACAGCAAGACCATCCCAAGGTGGTCCCGCTTCGTAAGTCGTTGAGGAAATTGGTGGTGATGGGCGGACTTGAACCGCCGACCTCAGCATTATGAGTGCCGCGCTCTAACCAGCTGAGCTACATCACCACGCTTGCTGCGAGTGCCGTGAGGCGGGCGCATTTTAGTCAGTTTCCTGGGGATTCGCCGCGGGTAGCCCCCTCTCCCGGCGCGCTGCGCGCGTCCGCCCTCTCCCGCGAGGGGAGAGGGAAAAGTACACCGGCTACACGTTGAAGCGGAAGTGCATGACGTCGCCTTCCTGCACCACGTATTCCTTGCCCTCGAGCCGGAACTTGCCGGCGGCGCGCGCGCCGGCTTCGCCTTTGCCGGCGATGTAGTCCTCGTAGGCGATGACTTCGGCGCGGATGAAGCCCTTTTCGAAATCGGTGTGGATCACGCCGGCCGCCTGGGGGGCGGTGGCGCCGACCTTCACGGTCCAGGCGCGCACTTCCTTTTCGCCGGCGGTGAAGTAGGTCTGCAGGCCGAGCAGGCGGTAGGCGGCGCGGATCACGCGGTTCAGTCCGGGCTCGGTGAGGTTCAGGTCCTTCAGGAAGTCGGCCTTGTCGGCTTCGTCGAGCTGGGCGATCTCGGCTTCGATCGCGGCGCAGACCGCGACGACTTCGGCGCCTTCCTTCCTGGCCAGTGCCTGCACCTGCTCGAGGTAGGGGCTGCCGTTCTTGAGACCGTCCTCGTCGACGTTGGCGACGTAGATCGCGGGCTTGGCGGTGATGAGCATCAGCTCGCGCACGATCGGCTGCTCGTCGGCGCTGAAGCTCAGCGATCGCACCGGGTTGCCCTGGTCGAGGTGCGCCTCGATGCGCTTGAGCACTTCGTAACGCGCGGCCTGTGCCTTGTCGGCGCCGGACTTGGCGACGCGCGCGATGCGCTCGGCGGCCTTGCTGACGACGTCGAGGTCGGCCAGCGCCAGCTCGGTGTTGATCACCGCGGCGTCGCGCAGCGGGTCGACCTTCTCCATGACGTGGATGATGTCGTCGTCGACGAAGCAGCGCACCACGTGCGCGATCGCATCGGTCTCGCGGATGTGCGACAGGAAGGCGTTGCCCTTGCCCTTGCCTTCGCTGGCGCCCTCGACGAGGCCGGCGATGTCCACGAACTCCACGACGGCGGGCAGGATCTTCAGAGGCTTCGCAATGCCCGCCAGCGCATCGAGCCGCGCGTCCGGCACGGGCACCACGCCTACGTTCGGGTCGATGGTGCAGAACGGGTAGTTCTCGGCCGCGATCTGCGCCTTGGTCAGCGCGTTGAACAGCGTGGACTTGCCGACGTTGGGCAGTCCGACGATTCCGCATTTGATTCCCATCGGGGCTCGGGGCTCGGGGCTAGGGGCTGGGGGGCGTCGGCAGGACGTCCCGGCTGTGCAGTTGCTGCGTCGCCTTTTCCCACTGCGTCAGCGCGAGCGGCAGCGCTTCCACCGCCGCGGCGATGCCTTCGCGGATGAGTTGCTCGTCCGCGGCGCTCGGCCGGCCGCTGGTGAGCCAGGGCGTGACCATTTCCTTCTGGCCGGGATGGCCGACGCCGATGCGCAGGCGCCGATAGGCGTCGCCGACCTGCGCGTGGATGTCGCGCAGGCCGTTGTGACCGCCGTGGCCGCCGCCGATCTTGAGCCGCACGGTGCCGGGCGGCAGGTCGAGCTCGTCGTGGGCGACGACGATCTGGTCGGGCGCGAGCTTGTGGAATGCCATCAGCGACTGCACCGCGCGGCCGCTGCCGTTCATCCAGGTTTGCGGCTCGAGCAGCCAGAGCCTGGTGCCGCCGACGGTGGTGTCCGCGAGCAGGCCATGGAAGCGCGACTCCTTGCGGAAGCTGCCGCCGAACTTCTCCGCGACCGCTTCCACCAGCCAGAAGCCGGCGTTGTGGCGCGTGCGCGAGTACTCGTTCCCGGGATTGCCGAGGCCGATGATGGCGCGCAGTTCGGTGGCGGGCATGGACGTGAAAAGGGCAGGGGAGAAAAAGAAGGCCGCCCGAAAGCGGCCTTCGAATGTTCTTCTTGTTCTCCCTTACTTCTTCTTGTCGTCCTTGCCTTCCGGCTTGGCGCCAGCCGGCGCGGCGCCCGGCTTGGCGGCCTCGCCCGGCTTGCCGCCGGCGGCCGGGGCTTCGCCCTCGGCCTTGACCGCCGTCGCCGGCACTTCGCCCGGGGCGACTTCCGCGACGGGCGCTTCTTCCTCGACCTTGCGCGGCACGTGCACGGCCACGACCAGCGAGTCCTTCTTGTGCTTCAGCTCCACCGGCACCACGCCCGCCGGCAGCTTGAGCTGCGACAGGTGGACGGAGTCGTTGAGCTTCATCTGCGACATGTCCACGTCGATGAACTCGGGCAGGTCCTTCGGCAGGCACTCCACCTCGACCTGGATCAGGTAGTGCTCGACCACGCCGCCCTCGGTCTTGACGCCCGGCGACTTCTCGGCGTCCTTGAAGTGCAGCGGCACGTGCATGCGGATCGGCTGGTCGGCGAACACGCGCTGGAAATCGAAATGCAGCAGCACGGGGTTGGCCGGGTGGCGCTGCACGTCCTTCAGCACCGCCTGCTGCTCCTTGCCGTCGAGCTTCAGCGTCAGGATGTGCGAGTAGAACGCCTCGGTTTCGAGGTGACGCGCCATCTCGTGGTGATTCAGGGCCAGCGACTGCGGCGGCTCCTTGCCGCCGTAGATGATGGCCGGGACCTTGCCCGTGCGACGCAGGCGGCGGCTCGCACCTTTGCCCGCATCCGCGCGAACTTCGGCGTTCACGACAAATGCTTCTTTCATTGGGATTCTCCGGAAAAAGAAAAACCCGAACCCGCGACCAGGTTCGGGGGCGCGGAGTTTACTAGCGGGTGGGGCGGAGGGCTAGGTGGCGCGGGCCCCCTCTCCCCGCGGGGCCGAAGGCCCCGTCGGCCTTCTCCCACAAGGGGAGAGGGAAAAGAATGTCCCTCCCCCCAAGAGGAGAGGGATAAAGAATGTTCCCTCTCCCCTTGTGGGAGAGGGCGGACGGCGCGCAGCGCCGCCGGGAGAGGGGGAGGCAGAGCGCCCACGGCGCGCAGCGCCACCGGGAGAGGGGGCGTCAGTCCACGTACAGCGAGCTGACCGACTCCTCCGCGCTGATGCGCCGGATGGTCTCCGCCAGCAGGCCCGCGATCTTGAGCTGCCGGATCTTCGGGCAGGCCGCCGCGTCCGGGCGCAGGGGGATGGTGTCGGTCACCACCAGCTCGTCGAGCTGGCCCTCGTTGATGTTGCGCACCGCCTTGCCCGACAGCACCGGGTGGGTGACGTAGGCGACGACCTTGCGCGCGCCTTCCGCCTTCAGCGCTCCCGCCGCGTGCGCCAGCGTGCCCGCCGTGTCCACCAGGTCGTCCACCATCACGCAGGACTTGCCCTTGACGTCGCCGATGATGTTCATCACCTCGGAGACGTTGGCGCGTGGACGGCGCTTGTCGATGATCGCGAGGTCGGCGTCGTCGAGGCGCTTGGCGAGCGCTCGTGCGCGCACCACGCCGCCGACGTCCGGCGAGACCACGATCAGCTCCTCGTACTTCTGGCGCCAGATGTCGCCCAGCAGCACCGGCGACGAATAGACGTTGTCCACCGGGATGTCGAAGAAGCCCTGGATCTGGTCGGCGTGCAGGTCCATGGTCAGCACGCGGTCGGCGCCGCACTCGCCGATCATGTCGGCGACGACCTTGGCGGAGATCGGCACGCGCGACGAGCGCGGGCGGCGGTCCTGGCGGGCGTAGCCGAAGTAGGGGATGACGGCCGTGATGCGGGCTGCCGACGCGCGCTTGAACGCGTCGAGCATCATCAGCAGCTCCATCACGTTGTCGTTGGTGGGCGCGCAGGTCGGCTGCACCGCGAACACGTCGCGGCCGCGCACGTTCTCGAGGATCTCGACCTGGCACTCGCCGTCGGAAAAGCGGCCGACGTGGGCCTGCCCGAGCGGCACCTTCAGGTAGTTGGCGATCTCCTGCGCCAGCGCCGGGTTGGCATTGCCGGAGAACAGCATGAGCGAGTCGGACATGGCGGATCCCGGCGAGTCCATGGTGAAGGCGTCTCCGGCGGAGTCTCGTTCCGGCGCGCGGGAAGTTTACCGGGCATTCGCCATTCCCGCGAAAGCGGGAATCCCGTTCCGGGCCCGTGCGCGATCGAACTGGCTGGGGCGGATGGATTCGAACCACCGTATGGCGGGATCAAAACCCGCTGCCTTACCACTTGGCGACGCCCCAGTCGCAGCGGGTCCGATTATAGGTGGTCGAGCCGCCGCTTCAGCGGCGACACGTTGCAGCCGCGCGCGACGAACGTCGCGCCGCAGTCCGCCAGCCGCCGTGCCGCCCGGTCCGCGGAATCGCGGTCGGGAAAGTCGGCGAACACGGACGAGCCGCTGCCCGACAGGCGCGGGTGCGGCGCGAGCCGGCCGAGCCGGTCGAGCGCCTGCGCCACCGACGGAAAGCGCTTGCGCACCAGCGGCTCGAACACGTTGGTGGTGCGCGCGCGCCCGGAGCGCCAGTCGTCCGGCGGGATGCGCGGCAGGTCGCGCCGCAGCGTCGAAGAGGCGTACATCTCGCGCGTGTCGACGGCGCAGGGCGGCGTGATCACGAGGTACCAGCACTCGGGGGGCTCGATCGGCGTGAGCAGTTCGCCCACGCCTTCGGCCCAGGCGGCATGACCACGGATGAAGACCGGCACGTCCGCCCCGAGCATCAGGCCGAGGCGCGCCAGTTCGTCGTCCGCGAGCAGCAGCTTCCATTCGCGGTTGAGCACGCTCAGCACCGTGGCCGCATCGCTGCTGCCGCCGCCGAGCCCCGCGCCCATCGGCAGGCGCTTGTCGACGCGAATGACGCAGCCGGCGTTGCCGCCCGCGCGGCCGGCGAGCAGCCGCGCGGCCCGCAGCGTGAGGTCGGCGTCCTCGCTCACGCCGGGCAGATCGTGCGCGCGGCGGATGCGGCCGTCGCGCGTCGGCTCGATGAAGACCTCGTCGCCGTGGTCGAGGAACTGGAACGCCGTCTGCAGCTCGTGGTAGCCGTCGGCGCGGCGGCCGGTGATGTGCAGGAACAGGTTGAGCTTGGCCGGCGCGGGCCAGGCGGCGGGCGTCATCGCGCGGGCAGGTTTCCTGCGGCGCCGCCGACGTCGCTCCACTGGTCGATCACCAGCCGGATGCGGGCGTCGTCCTTCTGCGCGGAGACGCGGTGCGGCAGGGACAGCGAGTCGTAGGGCAGGTAGTCCTCGTAGTCGAGCGTCCAGCCGTCCTGCTGCATCGCCGTGACCAGCCCGTCCTCGTCGAGCGAGACGTCCGCCGCCGGTCCCGGCGCGGGCACGCCGAGAATCCACCAGCGCAGGTGACGCACCGGAAAATCCCAGCCGAGGCGCTGC
Organism: Binatia bacterium; assembly: GCA_035526525.1. Lineage (GTDB taxonomy): Bacteria > Pseudomonadota > Gammaproteobacteria > Nevskiales > Nevskiaceae > JACPFV01. The sequence goes on along the minus strand of DATLCG010000184.1, from coordinate 18,854 downwards.
CGCAGCGCGGCCTCGGGATCGGTGGTGGTGAAGCTCTCCTGCTCGCTGCGCACCTCGACGGTCTCGCCGTGCCCGGTCACGGTCGCGGGATGCGAGCCGAAGGGCCCGGAGACGCGCAGCTCGAAGCCGTCGGGTCGTTCCTCCCAGAACAGGTGCCCGCCCACGGCGCCGAGGCCGCCGGCCGAGAAACGTCCGTGGAGCACGAAATGCTCCACGCCCTGCAGTGCCCCCCGCCGCGCCTGCCAGCGGGCGTCCGATTCGGGGGAGTGCGCAGGAGCGAGCGCGCAGGACGCGAGCAGGAACAGGATTGCGGCAAGCGGGGCGAGCCGTTTCATTTCCGGTCCAGCCGCTCCACCGTCTGCCTGAGCACCTTGTGCTCCGGGTCGCGCTTCAGCGCGTCCTGCCACAGCGTGCGCGCGGCGCCCTGGTCGCCCAGTCGCCACAGCACTTCGCCGAGGTGCGCGGCGATCTCCGGATCGCGCGCCTTGCCGAAGGCCTTCTCCAGCAGCGTGCGCGCGTCCTGCAGGTGGCCGAGCTGGTACTCGACCCAGCCCATGCTGTCGATCACCGCGGCATCGTCGGGCGTCAGTTCGAGCGCGCGCGCGATCAGCTTGCGTGCCTCGTCGTAGCGCGAGCCGTGCTCGGTGATCATGTAGCCGAGCGCGTTCAGCGCGCGGGAATCGTCGGGATTGCCCTTCAGGATGCGGCGCAGGTCGGCCTCGGCGGCGTCGCCCTGGCCCATGCGGTCGTGCACCAGCGACAGCCCGTACAGCAGCTCCGGATCGTCGGGCCGCTCGGCCAATGCCCGCTGGTAGAGCTGCAGCGCCTCCGGCAGCCGGTTCGCGTCGACCAGCATTTCGGCCTCGGCCAGGTAGAAGCGCGGGGCCAGCTGCGGGATCTGCTCGCGCAGCTGCTGCATCGCGCTGCGGCCTTCATCGAGCTTGCCGCTTTTCGCCAGCAGCCGGGCACGCCGCACCACGGCGTCGATCGCCAGGTCGCCGCGCGTCACCTGGGCGTACCAGTCCATCGCCTGCTGTGGCTGCTTGCGGGCCTCGGCCACGCGGCCGAGGTAGAAGGCGGCGGCCTGGCCCAGCAGCTCGTGGCCCAGCAGCTTCTTCAGGTGCGTTTCCGCGGCGGCATAGTCCTCCTGCTGCACCGCCACCAGTGCGGCGGCGTAGCGCGCTTCCGCCGAGTCCGACTTGGCCGCGAGCACGGCCTCGAACTGCCTGCGGGCCTCGACCGGGTGATCGGCTTCGAGCAGCAGCCGCGCGTAGGCCATGCGCAGCTCCGCGGGCTCCTTGCTGCCCTTGAGCAGCGCCGCCATCACCGCGTCGGCATCCGCGAGCCGGTTCTGGCGCACCATCACGGCGGCGAGCAGCAGCTGCGTGTCGCGTGCGTCGGGCGTGATTTTCAGCGCGTCGCGTGCGGCCTTTTCCGCGAGCGCGAGGTCGTTGAAGCGCATGGCCAGCATGCCCTGCGAGTGCAGTGCCGCCGCGCTGTCGGGCCACTTGCGGCGCAGCTGCTCCATCACCGCGAGGGCGTCGTCACGGTGCTCGCTCTCCTGCGACAGCAGGATGGCGACCGCGCGGAAGCCTTCGTCCAGCGCCGGGGCGCGGGCCCGCACGATGGCCTCGCACAGCTGCAGGGTTTCGCCGCGGTCGCCGGCGCGCAGCGCCAGGCGCGCACTGGCCTCGCGGGCATCGGCGCTGCTGGGATCGAGCTGCATCCAGCGCCGCGTGGCGCGTCGTGCCAGCGGCTCGTCGTGGGCCGCCAGCGACAGCGCGGCGGCGCGCATGGCCAGCCCGGGATCGGGCACCTCGTCGAGCGCCTTCAGGAACTCGCTTGCCGCCAGCGCGGGCTGGTCGCGCAGCGCGGCGAGCTCGCCGACCATGGCGTGGTACTGGGCGCGCGCGGTGGCGCTGTCGAAGCGGGGTTCGGCGGCGAGCAGGGCCGGCGGGGCGATGAGCAGCGCGGCCGACAGCAGGAGCGATGCGAGCTTCACGGCGAAGACATTGAATGGCCTGCAAAAGGCCGGGGCACTATAGCGCAGTCGCCCTCGCGGTCCGGGCAAAAACGTGCGCTTGTGCGCACCCGGTCGGTGGCCGAGAATCGCCGCCCATGCCGCTGATCACACTCGGAATCTCCCACCACCGCGCGCCGGTGGCGGTGCGCGAGCGCGCGGCCTTCGCCGACGCCGAGCTGGGCGATGCGCTGGTGCGGCTGCGCGGGCTGCCGGACGTGGGCGAGGCGGCCATCGTCTCGACCTGCAATCGCACCGAGATCCTGGCCATGACGGGCGAGGCGGACGAGCGCGGATTGCTCGACTGGTGGCGCCGCGAGCGCCAGCTTCCGGACGGCGCGGTCGAGCCTTACCTATATGTCCACCGCGACCATGGCAGCGTGCTGCACAGCCTGCGCGTGGCGTCGGGCCTGGATTCCATGATCGTCGGCGAGCCGCAGATCCTCGGCCAGATGAAGCACTCGTACGCCATCGCCACCGGCGTGCGCAGCACCGGGCCGGTGCTGTCGCGGCTGTTCCAGCACGCCTTCGCCGTCGCCAAGCTGGTGCGCTCGCGCACCGAGGTCGGCGCGCACCCGGTGTCGGTGGCCTACGCCGCGGTGCAGCTGGCGCGGCGCATCTTCACGGACTTTTCCCAGCAGACCGCGCTCGTCGTCGGCGCCGGCCAGATCGCCGAGCTGCTCGCGCGGCACCTGCGGGGGCAGGGCATCGGGCGCATCGTCGTGGCCAACCGCAGCCTCGAGCGGGCACAGCGGCTGGCGCGCGCCGTCGGCGGCTACGCCATCGCGCTCGCGGACCTGCCGACCTACCTGCCGGACGCCGACCTGGTGGTCACCAGCACCGGTGCGCGCGAGGCGGTGATCGAGCGCGCCGCGGTCGAGCGGGCGCTCGCGCGCCGGCGACGCAAGCCGGTGTTCATGATCGACCTCGCCGTGCCGCGCGACATCGATCCGGAGGTCGCGAAGCTCGAGGACATCTATCTGTACACGGTGGACGACCTGCGCAGCGTGGTGGCCGGCAACCTGAAGCGCCGCGGCGAGGAAGCGCGCCAGGCCGAGGCGCTGGTGGAGGAATACGCCGCCGAGTTCGCACGCTGGATGGACGCGCGCGGCGCGGCCGACACCATCCGCGCGATGCGCGACCAGGCGCGGGCGCATCGCGACGAGGTGCTGGCCAAGGCCCAGCGCCTGCTGGCCGGCGGCCAGCCGCCCGAGGAGGTTCTGAAATTCCTCGCCGACACCCTGTCCCACAAGCTGCTGCACGCGCCATCGGCGGCGCTGCGCGACGCCCGCGCCGTGGAGCAGGCGCTGCTGCTGAGCGGTGCGCGCAAGCTCTTCGGCCTCCCCGAGGACGACCGGGACTAGGACCGGGGTTCGGGTGCGCTTTTCGCAGCCCCCAGCCCCCAGCCCCCATCTTTCAGTGAACCCCTCCCTCCTCACCAAGCTCGAGCGCCTGGCCGAGCGCCGCTCCGAGATCGAGCGCGAGCTGTCCGATCCCGTCGTGATCGGCGACCAGGACAAGTTCCGGAAGCTCTCGCAGGAATACGCGCAGCTCGGTCCGCTGACCGAGGCGTGGCACGCGCACGGTGCGGCGGAGCAGGAGATCGCGCAGCTGCAGCAGATGCAGGCCGACGCCGACCGCGAACTGCGCGAGATGGCGGCGGCCGAGTTGCCCGCCGCGCAGGAGCGCATGGCGGCGCTGGAGGAGCGGCTCAAGTCCTACCTGGTGCCGACCGACCCGCTGGATGCGAGCAACGTGTTCCTCGAGATCCGTGCCGCTGCCGGCGGCGACGAGGCGGCGATCTTCGCCGGCGACCTGCAGCGCATGTACCTGCGCTACGCCGAGTCGCGGGGCTGGAGCGTCGAGGTGCTGAGCGAGAGCCGCGGCGAGCACGGGGGCTACAAGGAAGTGGTCACGCGCATCGTCGGCCACGGCGCCTACTCGCAGCTCAAGTTCGAGTCCGGCGCGCACCGCGTGCAGCGCGTGCCCGAGACCGAGGCGCAGGGCCGCATCCACACGTCCACGGCGACGGTGGCGGTGCTGCCGGAGATCGAGGAGGCCCAGGCGGTCGCCATCAACCCGGCCGACCTCAAGGTCGACACGTATCGCGCCAGCGGCGCCGGCGGCCAGCACGTCAACAAGACCGAGTCGGCGATCCGCATCACGCACCTGCCCACCGGCATCGTCGTCGAGTGCCAGGACGAGCGCTCGCAGCACAAGAACCGCGCGCGGGCGATGTCGCTGCTGCAGGCACGCATCCTCGACGCCGAGCGCAGCAAGCAGAGCCAGGACCGCGCCGCGGCCCGCAAGAAGATGGTGGGCACCGGCGACCGCTCCGAGCGCATCCGCACCTACAACTTCCCGCAGGGCCGCGTCACCGATCACCGCATCAACCTGACGCTCTACCAGCTGCCGAAAGTGATCGAGGGCGAGCTGGACCCGGTGATCCGGCCGTTGCTCGCGGAGCACCAGGCCGAGCTGCTGGCGGAGCTGGGCGGATGAGCGTCGCGGCGCCGGCAGCCGCCGCGGCGACGGTGGGCTCGGTGCTGGCCGCGGCCCAGGGCCGCCTCGCGTCCAGCCCGTCGGCGGCGCTCGACGCCGAGGTGCTGCTCGCGCACCTGCTGGGCACGTCGCGTGGCGCGCTGCGGGCCCTGTCGCGCGACCCGCTGCCGGTGGCGGCGCTCGCGGCGTACGACGCACTCGTCACGCGCCGCGCGGCGGGCGAGCCGGTCGCCTACATCGTCGGCTACCGGGACTTCTGGTCGCTGCGGCTGACGGTGACTCCGGACGTGCTGGTGCCGCGGCCGGAGACGGAGCTGCTGGTGGAGTGGGGCATCGCGCTGCTGTCGCCCCGGCCAAAGCCGGGGCCCCGCGTCATGGACCTTGGCACCGGCTCGGGCGCCATTGCCCTGGCGGTGGCGGTCGAGCTGCGCGACGCATCGATCGTTGCCACCGATATTTCATCCGCGGCGCTCGCGGTTGCGCGGGGCAACGCCTCCTCGCTGGGCGTCACACACGTGAGCTTCCTCCAGGGGAATGGCTTCGAAGCGCTGGAGCCCGGCCTGCGCCCCGATGAGGGCCGATTCGATCTCATCCTCTCCAACCCGCCTTACATCGCGGAAGGCGACCCGCACCTGTCCGACCTCGCGTTCGAGCCTGCCATCGCGCTCACCTCGGGCCCGGATGGCCTGCGCGAGCTGCGCGCAGTCGTCGGCGGGGCACGCGCGCATCTGGCCACCGGCGGCTGGCTGCTGGTCGAGCATGGGCACGACCAGGGCGCTGCCGTGCGGGCGCTGTTCGCGCAGGCCGGCTTCGAGGCGATCGAAACCCGCCGCGATCTGGCCGGGCACGAGCGCGCCACCGGCGGCCGCGCGCCGTGAGCGAAGACCTGTCGCGCTACGCGCGCCACGTCGCCCTGCGCGAAGTGGGAGTGCACGGCCAGCAGCTGCTGCGCGATTCCGCGGTGCTGGTGTGCGGGCTGGGCGGACTGGGTTGTGCGTCGGCGCAATACCTCTGCGCCGCGGGGGTCGGTCGTCTCGATTTGGCCGACCACGACCGCGTGGATCGCAGCAACCTCGCGCGCCAGGTCCTTTATGGAGCGGGCGACGTTGGGCAACCGAAGGCGCCCGTCGCGGCGGCACGCCTGTCCGCGCTGAACGCGGACGTCGCGGTGCAGGCGCATGCGCTGCGGCTCGACGCCGCGACGCTGCCGCCGCTGGTGAGCCGGGCGGACGTGGTGCTCGACTGCACCGACAACTTCGACGCGCGCTTCGCCATCAACGCGGCGTGCGTCGCCGCGCGCAAGCCGCTGGTGAGCGGCGCGGCGATCCGCTTCGGCGGACAGCTCGCGGTGCTCGATGCCCGCGCGGGCGGCGCCTGCTACGCCTGCCTGTTTCCGCAGGCGGGCGAGCGCCAGGAACGCTGCGAGGAGGCCGGCATCCTCGGGCCGGTGGCCGGCACCATCGGCGCGCTGCAGGCGCTGGCGGCGCTGAAGCTGCTGCTCGGCCGCAGCGAGGACGTCGGCCGCCTGCAGCTGTGGGATGCTCTGGCCATGAGCTGGCGCAGCGTCCGCATCGAGCGCGACCCGGGATGCCCCGTGTGCAACAGGGCCGCGGCATGAGCGCGCCCCTGTTCCTGCCGCGCCGCCTGGCGATCCGGCTGCTGGCGGAAGCCCAGCGCTCCGGCGAGGTGCAAGGCAGCATCGGCGCGCGTGGCGGCGAACCCTGCTCGGTGCATGCAGGCGCACTGCCCGAGGGCGAGACGCTGTGGGCGCGCTACCGCTCGGCCCACGCCACCTCCGCCCCCGGCGCGCCGCGCGAGCTGGTGGTTTCGCTGGACACCAAGGGCGTGCTGCAGCTGCGCTGCGTGGAAGGCGGCGCGGAGCGCGAGCTGAAGATCAGGGATTGATGAAAACCCTCAATCCCGTCGGCTGGGGCTACGTCGAGGACGCAGTCAGCGACGCCGAGCGCACCGCGGTGCTGAAGCTCGCGGCGCAGTTCCTGGGCGGCAAGGGGCTCGATCGCCGTGCGCCGCCGGCGCCGGCGGACGTGGTGCTGCCGGCATCGCGGCTGCGCATTCCGGGTGCGCTCGCGGCCTGCGTCAGCGACGCCCACGGCGCGCGCCTGCTGCACGCACGCGGCCGCAGCTTCCGCGACCTCGCGGCGCTGCGATCCGGGCGCCTGGACGAGGCGCCCGATGCGGTCGCCACGCCGCGCTCGCACGACGAGCTGCTCGCGCTGCTGGAGTGGGCGCGCCGCGATCGCATCGCGCTGATCCCGTACGGCGGCGGCTCCAGCGTCGTCGGCGGCGTGAACCCGGAAGGCCTCGCGGACTGGCCCGGCGTGGTGACACTGTCGCTGCGCGGCATGACCCGCGTGCTGGACGTGGACGCGGTGTCGCGCACCGTGCACGCGCAGGCCGGCATCCTCGGCCCCGAGCTGGATGCGGCGCTCAAGCCCCACGGCCTCGCCGTGCGCCACTACCCGCAGTCCTATTTCCACTCGACGCTGGGCGGCTGGGTCGCCACGCGCGGCGCCGGGCATTTCTCGACCGGCCTGGCCAAGATCGAGGATCGCGTGCAGGCGCTGGGCGTGACGCTCGCCGACGGCCGGCGCGCCGAGACGCGGCGGCTGCCGGCTTCGAGCATCGGACCGGATCCGAACCGCCTGTGGTGCGGCAGCGAAGGGGCGCTCGGCGTCATCACCGACGTGCACCTGCGCTGCGTCGGCTTGCCAGCGCAGCGCGTATCGGCCGGCGTGCGTTTCAGGACCTTCGAGCAGGCGCTCACCGCCTCGCGCGCGCTGCTGCAGGCCGGCATCCAGCCGACGCAGCTGCGCGTGCTGGACCCGTTCGAGCACCTGCTGTCCCGCGCGCTGTCGGGCAAGGCGGCGAGCGGGGCGCTGATGGTGCTGGCCTTCGAATCCGCTGGCGCGCCGCTGGGGGAGACCTTCGCGGCCGCGCAGGACCTGTGCCGCCAGCACGGCGGCGAGGTCCAGGCGAGGGAGGCCGAGGACGCCGTGGGCGACTGGCGCAACACCTTCTTCCGCCAGCCGTACCTGCGCGACGCGCTGCTGGACTACGCCATCGTTTCCGACACTTTCGAGACCGCGGTGCCGTGGTCGGCGGTGCCTTCGTTCTACGCGGCGGTGCGCGAGGCCACGCTGCAGGCGGTGCAGAAGGCCTGCGGCATGGGCGCCGTGACCTGCCGCAGCACGCACGCCTACTCCGACGGCTGCTCGCTCTACTTCGCCTTCATGGCGCCGGGACGGCATGGCGCGGTCACGCAGCAGTGGTGGGACGTCAAGACCGCGGCATCCGAGGCGGTGCTGAAGCACGGCGGCACGCTCAGCCACCATCACGCCATGGGGCGCGACCACCGCCGCTGGGCCGCGGCCGAGATTCCCGAGCCGTTCCGCGCCGCGGTGCGCGCGGCGCGGCGCGAACTGGACCCGTCCGGGCTGCTCAACCCCGGCCTGTGGTTCGACCGCTGACCAAAGTGCTAGCGTGGCCCGCATGACGCCGCAGACCGTGCACGTCGCCGCCGCTGCCACCGGCGACCAGCTGTTCCGCGACCTGTTCACGCGCAACCCGCTGCCGATGTGGCTGTTCGATCCGGGCTCGCTGCAGTTCCTCGAGGTCAACGAGGCGGCAGTGCGCAAGTACGGCTGGACGCGCGCAGAGTTCCTCACCATGTCCATCCGCGACATCCGGCCGCCCGACGAGCAGGACCGGCTGGCGAACCACCTGCGCCAGTCGCCGGACGCGCCCGCCACCAGCTACCGCCACTCGCCGGGCTGGCGTCATGCGCTGAAGGACGGCACGGTCGTGTGGGTCGACATCTACAGCTACGACTTCGACTACGGCGGCCGCACCGTGCGGCTGGTGATGGTCCACGACGTGTCGGAACTGCGGCAGGTTGCCGAGGGGCTGCACCGGCAGAGCGCGTATTTCCGGCAGCTGTTCGAGAACTCGCCGGAAGCCGTCGTGATGCTGGACCAGGAAGACAAGGTGGTGGACGCCAACCGCGCGTTCCAGGCCCTGTTCCTGTACACGCTGGAGGAGCTGCGCGGCCGGCTGGTCAACGACGTCATCGTGCCGGAAGGGCACCAGCGCGAGGCCACCGCGCTGTCGCTCACCGCCAGGGGCGCGGGCGCGGTGCAGCGCGACACCGTGCGCCGCCGCAAGGACGGCAAGCTGATCGAGGTCTCGGCCCTGGGCTACCCGATCACCATCGAGGGCGCGCAGGTCGGGGTCTTCGCCATCTACCGCGACGTCACCGAGAGCAAGCGCATTGCCTCGGCGCTGGCGTACCACTCGACGCACGATCCGCTCACCGGCCTGATCAACCGCCACGAGTTCGAGCGCCGCACGCGCGACTTCCTGCACCGCGCGACGCGCTCCTCGCGCGGCCATGCGCTGCTGTACCTCGACCTCGACCAGTTCAAGATGGTCAACGACGGCAGCGGACACGACGCCGGTGACCGCCTGCTGGTGGAGCTGGCCGACGTGATCCGCCAGCAGCTGCCGGAGACCGACGCCGCGACGCTGTCGCGCATGGGCGGCGACGAGTTCGCGGCGGTCCTGTCGGGATGCTCGCTGGAGGAGGCCGCCGCGACCGGGCAGCGCGTGGTCGAGGCCTTGCGCGCGCACCGTTTCCGCTGGGACGACCGCCAGTACGCGGTGAGCGCCAGCGTCGGCGTCGTCGCCATCACCCGCGACTCGCAGAGCCTGACGGCGCTGCTGTCGGCGGCCGACGCCGCCTGTTTCACCGCCAAGGAGCACGGCCGTGGCCGCGTACAGGTGTTCAGTCCCGACGACCGGGACGTGCAGCGCCTGCGCGGGGAGCTGTCGTGGGCCACGCGCATCATGGATGCGCTGGAGCGCGACCGCTTCACCCTGTTCTTCCAGCGCATCCTGCCGATCGGGGGCGAGCAGGCCGGGCAGGGCGAGAAGTTCGAGGTGCTGGTCCGCATGGTCGACGACCGCGGCCAGCGCGTGCTGCCGGGCCTGTTCATTCCCGCCGCCGAGCGTTACGGACTGATGCCCGCGGTCGACCGGCGGGTGGTGTCGCGGGTGCTGGCGCAGCTGCAGCGACGCGGGCCGCAGGGGCTCGACTGGGTCAGCGTGAACCTGTCGGGGCTGTCGCTGGGCGAGGAGGGCTTTGCCGCCTTCATCCGCGACCAGCTGACGCGCAGCGGCCTGCCGCCGCGGCTGATCTGCTTCGAGATCACCGAGACCGCAGCCATCGCCAACCTGAGCCGGGCGCTGACCTTCATCCACGAGATGCGCGGCCTGGGCTGCTCCATCGCCCTGGACGACTTCGGCAGCGGCATGTCGTCCTTCAATTACCTCAAGTCGCTGGCCGTGGACTACCTGAAGATCGACGGCAGCTTCATCCGCGACATGCCGCACAACCCGCTGGATTGCGCCATGGCCGAGGCCATCGCCCGCATCGGCCGGGTCAAGGGCATCCGCACCATCGCCGAAAGCGTCGAAACGGAGGCGGCCCTGGCCAAGCTGCGCGAGCTGGACGTGGATTTCGTCCAGGGCCACCTGCTGCACGTCCCGCAGCCCTGGGATGCGGCCGATACCCCCGCTGAATTGCCCCATGCCGGGCTTCCGGGCGGCAAGCTAGACTCCCCGCTGGGGATTTAGGCTTTCGTTGCAGGGAACATGACTCAGGCTGCCAAGGACGACCGGCTCGGCTTTGCCGACGACACTGCGCACTCGGCGCCGGCCAGCCTGCCGCCGTGGAAGATCCTGATCGCCGACGACGAGGAGGGGGTCCACCGCGTCACGCGCCTGGCGCTCGCCGACCTGCGCTTCTTCGACCGGCCGCTGCAGTTCCTCGACGCCTACAGCGGGCACGAGACGGTCGAGCTGATGCGCCAGCATCCCGACACCGCCATGGTGCTGATGGACGTGGTGATGGAAAGCGAGCACGCCGGCCTGCTGGCGGTGCAGACCATACGGCGCGAGCTCGACAACCGCTTCGTCCGCATCATCCTGCGCACCGGCCAGCCGGGGCAGGCGCCCGAGCGCGAGGTGGTCACGCGCTACGACATCAACGACTACAAGGAAAAGACCGAGCTCACGGCCAAGAAGCTGTTCACCGTGATCCACACCGGCCTGTCGCACTACCGCGAGATGCTGGCGCTCAACGAGAGCAAGCGCGGCCTCGAGCGGGTGCTCGACGCCACCGCCGACATCTTCGAGAAGAAATCCCTGCCGCGCTTCGCACAGGGCGCCCTGGAGCAGCTCGGCGCCATGCTGTTCGCGGACCAGGACGCGGTGGTGGTGCGGGCCGAGGCCGTCGCCGCCACCAGTCACAACAACAGCCCGGCGGTAGTGCTCGCCGGCACCGGCCGCTACGCCCTGCACCGCGGCGCGGTGGCGCAGGACGTGGTGGACGCCCGCGTGATGGACCGGGTGCTGCGGGTGCTGCGCAACCGGCGCAGCGAGCGCGACGACCGCGAGTTCATCGCCTATTTCTCGACCTCGACCGGGGTCGAGCACGTGCTCTATCTCGGCAGCTCGGCGCCGATGAGCGCGTTCGACATCCGCCTGCTCGAGCTGTTCTGCCGCAACGTCGGCATCGCCTACGAGAACTTCGGCCTGCAGCGCGAAATGCTCGACACGCAGCGCAACGTCATCCTGCTGCTGACCGAGGCCATCGAGCAGCGCTCGAAGGAGACCCGCAACCACGTGCAGCGGGTGGCCGAGTACGCCGCCACGCTCGGCGCGCTGATGCGCCTGCCCGAGCACGAGCTCGAGATCCTGCCGCTGGCCGCCGCCATGCACGACCTCGGCAAGGTCGCCATCGCCGACGCCATCCTGACCAAGCCGGGCCCGCTGACCGACGCCGAGCGCAAGGACATGCAGCTCCACGCCGAGATCGGCTGGCACATGCTGAGCGCGCAGCATGGCGTGATCCTGCAGGCCGGCGCCGAGGTCGCGCGCCAGCACCACGAGAACTGGGACGGCAGCGGCTACCCGCAGGGCCTCGCCGGCGAGGACATCCATCTCTACGGCCGCATCGTCAAGCTGGTGGACGTGTTCGACGCCCTGTCCACGAAGCGCTGCTACAAGGAAGCCTGGCCCATGCAGCAGGTGGTGGACTACCTGCGGCAGGAAAGCGGGCGCCAGTTCGAGCCCCGGCTGGTCGAGCTGCTGCTGAACAATCTGGACCGGTTCCTCGCGATCAAGGCGCAGTACGCCGAGGAACCGGGATAACGGACTGCCGCGCCTGGGCGCGGCCGGGGGAAGGGAATGGACCGGCTGGCGCCGCGCTGGCTGCTGGGCGTTGCAGCATTCACCATCGCCGCGGCGGCCTACGCGGCCGACGAAGCGGACACCGTCCCGGTGGGGGAAGACGCCACGGCCGCCGTTGCACCCGCAGCGGCGCCCGACGCCGCGCCGGCGCCGGCTCCCGCGCCGGGCGCGGACCTGCTCGACCTCGACCTGCGCCAGCTCGCCGAGCTGACGGTCACCAGCGTCTCGCGCAAGCGCGAGCCGCTGACCCGCGCTCCGGCCGCGGTCTACGTCATCACCGCCGACCAGATCCGCCGTTCCGGGGCGCGCACGCTGCCCGAGCTGCTGCGGGGCGTGCCGGGGCTGCACGTGGCGCGCATCAACTCGCGCATCTGGGCCATCAGCGCGCGCGGCTTCAACTCGCGGCTGGTCGACAAGCTCGAAGTGCTGCAGGACGGCCGCACCCTGTACACGCCGCTGTTCTCGGGTGTGTTCTGGGACGTGCAGATGCCGGTGCTCGAGGACGTCGAGCGCGTCGAGATCATCCGCGGGCCCGGCGGCACCCTGTGGGGCGCCAACGCGGTGAACGGCGTCATCAACATCATCACCAAGGCGGCGGCGGACACGCAGGGCGTGCTGGCCTCGGCGACTGCCGGCGACGAGTTCGACGACCGTGCCGTGCTGCGCTGGGGCTTCGCGCCGTTCGGCGCCGCGGCGCGCGTCTGGCTGCAGCACCTGCAGCTCGACGGCACGCAGCGTGCCTCCGGCGGCAACGCCGGCGATGGCTGGAACCAGCTGCGCGGCGGCGTGCGCGTCGACTGGAGCGGATGGACGCTGCAGGGCGAGGCCTACGGCGGCGACGAGCAGAACGGCAGCGGCGGCAGCATCGGCGTGGATGGCAGCTTCCTGCAGCTCGGCCGCGTGTTCGACCACGACAGCGGCCGGCAGGAGCAGGTGCAGGCCTATTACCAGCGCAGCGTGCGCGACGTCGAGCAGGGCTTTGCGGAGCGCCGCGACACCGTCAACGTGGATTTCCAGCAGCACGTTGCCTTGCGCATCGTCGGAGACCTGGTCTGGGGCGCCGGCTGGCGGCGCTCCGCCGACGAGGTGCGCAACAGTCCCACGCTGGAGTTCGATCCGGCCTCGCGCGCGGTGGAGCTGTGGAGCGCGTTCGCACAGGACGAGGTGCGCTTCGGCGAGAACTTCTCGCTGGCGGGCGGCGCCAAGGTCGAGCACAACGACTTCACCGGCTTCGAGCTGCAGCCGGACCTGCGCTTCTCGTGGGCGGCGAGCGAGCACACGACTTTCTGGGGCGCGGTGGCGCGCGCGGTGCGGACGCCCAGCCGCCTGGAGCACGACGCCACCATCGTCGGCGGCGGCGGCGGCTCGCCGGACGATGCGGCGGGCGACATCGTCGGCGGCGTGCTGCCGCCGCCGCCCGACGGCGGCCCCACCGCGCAGGACTGCATCGACGCCGGCGGCAGCTTTTTGCTGTGCCACGCGATCTTCGACACGGGCCTCTCGCCGCAGCAGCGGCCACGCAACCAGCAGCAGTGCGAGGCGCGCGGGCTGCCGGCGTCCGTCTGCGCGCAGCTGTTCGATCCCGCAGCGCGCAGCGACCTGTTCGGCGACCGCGGCTTCCGCTCCGAGGAGTTGCTGTCGTACCAGCTGGGCTGGCGCCAGGCTCTGGGCGAAGCGGTGAGCGTGGACCTGGCGCTGTTCTGGAACGACTACGACCGCCTGCGTGGCATCGAGCACGACGGCGACGACGTGCGCGTGGCCAACAGCATGCGCGGCACGGCCTGGGGCGCGGAGCTCACCGCCTACTGGCAGCCGGCGGCGCGCTGGCAGCTGCGCGGCAGCTACAGCTGGCTGCGCCTGGACCTGGAGCCGCGTGCGGGCAGCACCGACGACCGCACCGAGGCCAACGAGGGCAACGACCCGCGGCATCGAGCGAGCCTGCGCGCCGACTGGCAGGTGTCGGATCGCTGGTCGGCGAGCAGCGCCCTGCGCTACGTCGCGGCGCTGCCGGCGCTGGGCGTGCCCGCGTACACCGAGGCCGAGGTCGGGGGCGCGTGGCAGCCGCTGAGCTGGCTCGCCGTCGACGTGCAGGGGCGCAACCTGCTCCACGCCGACCACGTCGAGTACGGCACCGCCGACGCGAGCCGCATTCCGCGCGCGGCGTACCTCACGCTGAGAGCCTCCTGGTAGTGCGCGGCTCGCGGCTCACGGGCCTGCGCCTGTTCGGCGCACTGCTGCTCGCCGGCGCGGGCGTCGCGCACGCGGCCGCGGAGGCCGAGGCGCTGATGAAGATCAAGACCGCCTACCTGTACAACTTCATGAAGTTCTCGCACTGGCCGCGCAGCGGCGGCGAGCTGCAGCTGTGCGTGGCGGGCGATGCCGCCTTCGCGACCTACGCTGGCGGTGCGCTGCAGGGCAAGAACGTGGGTGGGCAGGCGGTGCGGGTCACCGCGATCCAGCCCGCGGACGATGCCAGCGGCTGCTGGATGATCTACACCGCGTCGGGCAAGCCCCCAATGGCGGCCGCCGCCACGCTCACGGTCGGGGAGGGCGCTGCCTTCCTCGATGCGGGCGGGATGCTCGCCTTCAGGCTGGTCGACGACCGGGTCCGCTTCGCCGTCGACCTGCGCGCCTTGCGCCAGGCCGGCCTGAGCGCCGACGCGCAGCTGCTCGGGGTGGCACTCGAGGTCCGGCAATGAGTGCGGGGCCCCAGCTGCGCGATCGGCCGCTGGGATGGAAGCTCGCGGCCATCGTCGTGCCGGTGGGCGCTCTGGGCCTGCTGCTGGTGAGCGCCGCCTATTTCGGCTACGAGTGGGCCACCGCGCGGCGCGCGCTGCGCGAAGAAACCGGCGCACTGGCCTCGGTGGTGGCCGCCAACACCGCCGCGGCGGTCAGCTTCTCCGATCTCGACAACGCGCAGAACACGCTCGACAACCTCGCGGCCGTGCCGTCGGTGTCGCTGGCCTGCCTCTACGGCCGCGTCCTGGAGGGCGCCGAGCGCCTGCTGGCGTCGTATCCCGCCGCGGCGATGAAGTCCTGCCCGGCGCAGGTGCCGGAGACGTCGGAGGGCGCCGGCGACGCCGCGGAGGTGGTGCGCGAGGTCGCGGTGCGCGGCGAGGCGATCGGGCACCTGCTGCTGCGGCGCGACCTGAGCGGGCTGCGCGAGCGCATCACCCTGCAATCCCTGCTCGGCGCCGGCGCGTTCGCGGCCGTCATGGCGCTGCTGGCGGTGACGCTGATCGTCAGCCTCCAGCGCGCGATCATCGAGCCGGTGCTGCAGCTGGCGCGCAAGGCGGGCCAGATCCGCACCTCGCGCAACTACAACCTGCGCGCCGACAAGCAGGCCGAGGACGAGATCGGCGCGCTGGTGGACGCCTTCAACGCCATGCTCGACGAGATCCAGGCCGCGCAGCGCCAGCTGGTGGAATCCGAGAAGATGGCTTCGCTCGGCGCGCTGGTGGCGGGCGTCGCCCACGAGGTCAACACGCCGATGGGCATCGCGGTCACCGCGGCCTCGCACCTGGCGGACGAGCTGGCGCAGCTGCGCGAGCGGCACGCGGCCGGCAGCCTGACGCGCGCCGAGTTCGACCGCTTCGTGGAGCATTGCGCCGAGACCGTGACGCTGGTGCAGACGCACCTGGCGCGCGGCGTGGAGATCATCTCCGGCTTCAAGCAGGTCGCCGTGGACCAGTCGGCCGATTACCTGCGCGAGTTCGATCTCGGCGCCTATGCGCGCGACGTCGCGCAGAGCCTGTCGCCACGCTTCAAGCGCAGTCCGTACCAGCTGGAAGTGCTGACGCCCGGGCCGGTGCCCGTGCGCAGCCAGCCCGGCGCGATCTCGCAGGTGGTATCGAACCTGGTGATGAACGCGCTGACGCACGCGTTCGAGGGCCGCACGCAGGGACGCGTCATGCTGCACGTGCATTCGCAGGGCGAGGAAGCCTGGCTCGACGTGGCCGACGATGGCCGCGGCATCCCCGAGTCCGACCAGCCCCGCATCTTCGAGCCGTTCTTCACCACCCGCCGCGGCCAGGGCGGCTCCGGCCTGGGCCTGCACATCGTCTACAACCTGGTGACGCAGACGCTGCGCGGCCGCATCGACGTCGAGAGCACGCCCGGGCGGGGGACGCGGTTCCTGGTGAGGTTTCCGCGGTATCTCAAGGACGGGGCCAGGGGCTAGCCCCTAGTCCCCAGTCCCCAGATAATCCCGCGCTCGCTCGCCAGGCTTCCCGCTCCGCAACATGCGCCTCTCCCAGCTCGCCGTCGCCACCACGAAGGAAACGCCGGCCGACGCCGAGATCGCTTCGCACCGGCTGCTGCTGCGTGCGGGCTACATCCGCAAGCTCGGCGCCGGGCTGTACACCTGGCTGCCGATCGGCGTGCGCGTGCTGCGCAAGATCGAGACCATCGTGCGCCAGGAGATGGACCGTGCCGGCGCGCTGGAGGTGGTGATGCCCGTGGTGCAGCCGGCCGAGCTCTGGCAGGAGTCCGGCCGCTGGGGCGCGATGGGGCCGGAGCTGCTGCGCTTCAAGGATCGCCACGAGCGCGACTTCGTGCTCGGCCCGACGCACGAGGAAGTCATCGTTTTCCACGCGCGGCAGGACCTGCGCTCGTACCGCCAGCTGCCGGTGAACTTCTACCAGGTGCAGACCAAATTCCGCGACGAGATCCGTCCGCGCTTCGGCGTGATGCGCGCGCGCGAGTTCGTGATGAAGGACGCGTACTCCTTCCACATGGATGCGGCGGACCTTGCGCGCGAATACGCCAACATGCGCGAGGCCTACACGCGGATCTTCACGCGGCTCGGCGTGCAGTTCCGCATCGTCCGCGCCGACAGCGGCAACATCGGCGGCTCGGCCTCGGAGGAGTTCCACGTCCTCGCCCAGTCGGGCGAGGACCTGCTGGCGGTGGCCGAGGGCGGCGACTACGCGGCCAACGTCGAGGCGGCGGACGCGCTGCCGGACCCGTCGCCGCGCGCCGCTCCCGCCGGGACGATGGCGGACGCCGCCACGCCGAAGCAGACCACCTGCGAGGCCGTGGCCGAACTGCTGCAGCTGCCGCTGCGCCGGACGCTGAAGCTCATCGTGGTCAAGGGCCGCGAGGGCGGAGTGGTGGCGCTCGCGCTGCGCGGCGACCACGAGCTCAACGCGATCAAGGCCGCACGGCATCCGCTGGTGGCCGCGCCGCTGCAGCTGGCCACCGAGGAGGAAATCCGCGCCGCCTTCAAGTGCCCGCCCGGCTTCCTCGGCCCGGTGGGCGCCGGTGTGCCCGTGATCGCCGACACCGCCGCCGCGCAGCTGTCCGACTTCGTCTGCGGCGCGAACAGGCCCAAGTTCCATCTCACGGGCGTGAACTGGGGGCGCGATTGCCCCGAGCCGCAGGTCGCCGACCTGCGCCGCGTGGCGGAAGGCGACGCATCGCCGGACGGCAAGGGCACGCTGAAGCTGGTGCGCGGCATCGAGGTCGGCCACATTTTCCAGCTCGGACGCAAGTACAGCGAGGCGATGAAGCTGTCGGTGCTCGATGCGGCCGGAAAGGAAGTCGTGCCGGAGATGGGTTGCTACGGCATCGGCATCACGCGCATCGCCGCGGCCGTCATCGAGCAGTGCCACGACGCCAACGGCATCGTCTGGCCCGACGCGGTCGCGCCGTTCCGCGTGCTGGTGTGCCCGATCAACCCGGACAAGTCGCCCGCGGCGAAGGACGCGGCGGAAAAGCTGTACGCGGAGCTCGCCGCTGCCGGCGTCGAAGTGCTGCTCGACGATCGCGGCGAGCGCCCGGGGTCGATGTTCGCCGACGCCGACCTCATCGGCATCCCGCACCGCGTCGTCATCGGCGACAAGGGCCTCGCGCAGCAGCAGTTCGAGTACAAGCACCGTCGCGACGAAAGGCCCCGCATGATCCCGGCGACGGCGGCCGCGGTGCTCGAAGTGCTCGGAAAATAATTGTTCGCACGCCGGGTACCGGAACGCGCCGTGTCGGTACCTCGGCGGTCCTGGCGTGCATGGCGAGAAACGCTGCTGCTGCTCGCGCTCGCCCCCGCCACCGCGCTCGCCGCGCCCACTGCCGAGCCCGACAGCGTCCTGCGGCAGCGGCTGGTCGAAGCGGTGCAGTCCTCGAGCAGCTTTCCGGACCGCTTCGCCGCCGAGGTCTGGCTCGCCGACATGGCCGACCGCATGGCGCGCTACGTGCCGAAGGCGTTCCCGAAGCTGGAGGATCGCCTGCGCTTCCTGCGCGTGCTGCACGCCGAAGCCACGCGCGCGAAGGTGCCGCCGGAGCTGGCGCTGTCGGTGATCGAGGTCGAGAGCCGCTTCGACCGCTTCGCCATCTCGAGCCACGGCGCGCTCGGCTTCATGCAGATCATGCCGTTCTGGCTGAAGCGCATTCACCGCGAGCGCGACAGCCTGTTCAACGAGCAGACCAACCTCGCCATCGGCTGCACCATCCTGCGCTACTACATGGACCTGGAGCACGGCGACCTGGTGAAGGCACTGCAGCGCTACAACGGCAGCTACGGCAAGCCGGGCTATCCATACAAGGTGCTGGAGGCTCTGAACCGGCGGTGGTTCCGGGAATAACCCGGGCTTCGTGGCAAGGCGGGAACGGACCCCGGTTTTCGCAGACCCCGGTTTTAGGAAAGCGCCTGGGCGTTCGGTGGCGGACGGGCGCTTCCGGTGTTTCCGCTAGCGGGGGTGCGGTGGCTGGGCCGAAGCGCGGGATGTGCCGTTCGGTGGCTGACGGCCGCATCCGGTGCTTCCGCTACGGGATGGCTCCCCGCGTGGCCCTCCGGGCCACCCCCGCAACGATGAAGCCGTTGCGGGGGCTCCGCGCGGGTCCGCTTTTACTCCCTCCGCGAAAGCCCCGGACGCGGCCTGATCATTGCCGGTGGGTGCTTTAGGAAAACCAAGCCACTGAGGGATCGGGCCGAAGCGCGGAGGAGGCTGCGCGGCGTGCAACCTGAAGCGGCGCCGAGCATCGCAGCCCGGGGCGGGGGCGGGCCGCCGGTGGCGGCACGAGCGCATACGCGCTCGGCGGGGAAAGAGTCATGGTCCTTGTTCCCACC
>DATLCG010000183.1:0-11419 GCA_035526525.1 Binatia bacterium | reverse complement strand
GTGGAAAACGAGCCGCGGCTGCTGTCGATGACCGCGGAGTGGCTGCGCGGCCTCGGCTACACCGTGCAGGCCTGCGCATCCGCGGACGAAGCCGCCGCGCTGCTGGCCTCGCGCGACTTCGACCTGCTGTTCACCGACGCGGTCATGCCCGGGGCGCTCGACGGCATGGACCTGGTCGTGCGCGCGCGCGAGCTGGACCCGGCGCAGCCCGTCGTGCTGACCTCCGGCTTCTCGGCGCACCACGCGGAACAGCGCCGCGACATGGCGCTCGGTTACCTGCAGAAGCCCTACAGCAAGAGCGAGCTCGCGCAGACCGTGCGGCGCGGCCTCGACCACGGCCCGCACCACCCGCGGGCCACGGAGGCGCGGCCGTGAACGTCGCCCCCCACGCGCCGCCTCGCCCCTCGCTGCTGATCATCGACGACGAGCCCGACGTCTGCAGCTTCATTGCCGACGTCGGCGAGGGCGTCGGCTACGCGGCCCGCATCGCGCACGACGCGAACGAGGTCCGCGAGTGCCTCAAGGACCCGGCCGACGTCGTGGTGCTGGACCTGGTGATGCCCGACATGGACGGCGTGCAGACGCTGCGCGAGCTGGCCGATCGCGGCGCCCGCTCGAAGATCATCCTGGTGAGCGGCTATGACCGGCGCGTCCTCGACACCACCGCGCGCCTGGCGCGGCACCTCGGCCTGCGCCTGGGCGCCATCCTGCCGAAGCCGATGCGGCTCGCCACGCTGCGGGACGCACTGGCCGAACCGGTGGCGGAACTGCCCGCCGCCGTGACGCACGACGACCTGATGAGCGTGGAGGAGCTGCGCCACGCGATCGAGCACCAGGAACTGGTGGTTCATTACCAGCCGCAGGTCGCCCTGCCCTCCGGCCAGTGGATCGGCGTCGAGGCACTGGTGCGCTGGCAGCATCCGACCCGCGGCCTGTTCTATCCGCGCTGTTTCGTGCCGGTGGCGGAAGCCTCCGGGCTGGCGCTGCCGCTGACGCGGGCCATCCTGCGGCGTGCGCTGACCGAATTCGCCGGCGTTGCCGGGGCCCTCGGCTCGGACGCGACGCTCAGCGTCAACGTTCCGCCGGCGGCGCTCGAGGAGCTGGCCTTTCCGGACGAAGCGCAGGCGATGGCGCGCGAGGCCGGCTTCGACCCCGCGCGGGTGGTGCTGGAGATCACCGAGACCACCGTGGCTGCCGACCCGGTGAAGCTGCTCGACATCCTGTCGCGCCTGCGCATGAAGGGCTTCCGCATCGCCATCGACGACTACGGCACCGGGCACTCCTCGCTCGAGAAGATCCGCGACCTGCCGATCAACGAGATCAAGATCGACCTGTCGTTCGTGCACGCTTCCGACACCGACACCACCGCGGCGGCGATCGTGAACAACGCCGTGCAGCTGGCACGCTCGCTCGAGGTGCACGTGGTGGCCGAAGGCGTCGAGACGCCGCGGCAGTGGCGCTGGCTCGGCGAGATCGGCTGCCACGCCGCACAGGGCTTTTTCGTCGGACGTCCGCAGCCCGGTCCGCGGCTGGCCGAATGGCGCAGCGACTGGACGCAGGCGCCGGCGGCGGATTACGGCGCGGTGGCGCCGCCCGCGGCAGTCAGGCCGCCGCCCACGGTGGGCAGGTAGGACAGGAGACGCTGCGTCTCCTTGTGCACCACGGCGTAGCACTCGCAGGCCATCGATTCGAGTTTCGGCCGGTCCTGCACCGTGATGTGCCCGCGGTCGTAGGTGATCACGTTGGCGCGCTGCAGCTTGCCCGCGGCCAGCGCCACGCCCTCGCGCCGCACGCCGAGCATGTTGGCGATCAGCTCCTGCGTCATCACCAGCTCGTTGTCCGGCAGCCGGTCCAGCGACAGCAGCAGCCAGCGGCACAGCTGCTGGTCGATGGTGTGATGGCGGTTGCACACCGCGGTCTGCGCCATCTGCGTGATCAGCGACTGCGTGTAGCGCAGCAGCAGCACCATCATCGGGCCGAAGCGGTTGAACTCGTCCTTAAGTCGCTGCGCCAGCAGGCGATGCGCCTTGCCGGCGCTCTGCACGATGGCGCGGCTGGGCGTGCTGTCGCCCCCCATGAACAGCGACACGCCCACCATGCCCTCGTTGCCCACCACGGCGATCTCCGTGGAAGCGCCGGTCTCGGTGACGTAGAGCAGCGAGACGATGGCGTCGGACGGAAAATAGACGTGGCGCATCACGTCGCCGGACTCGTACAGCGTGCGGCCGAGCTTGAGCGTCACCGGCTCCAGGTGCGCCTGGATGCGGCTGCGGACGTCCGGCGGCAGCGCGGCGAGCAGGTGATTCGGGATGACGTTGGCGGCTGACACGGGGCCTCGAGCCTGGCTTGAGGCCGGATGCTAGGACTTCGCCGCGCTGCGTTTTGTGGCGTACATAGCGCCGGGGAGTTATCCCTGCGGATCGCACGGTTGCCTCTGTGCGCTAACGCACCGAAAGTCCGCCGCTGCCTGCCTAAGCTGTTCGACTCGCACGCACGCCAAAGCCCACCGGACCGCCGCAGTGACGATCAAGCGAATGCTCGCGTGCGCGTCCGGCGCGGCCCTGGTCTTCTGCGGTGACGCCGCCGCCGCCGAATTCCTTTTCACCCCGACCGCATCGGCGCAGCTGTACTACGACTCGAACGTCTACCGCTTCTCCGAGGCCGTGGCGCGCGCGATCGGCACGCCGATCCGCGCCGACCGGGTGCAGCGCTACACGGCGGGCGCCGACAGCTCCTACGAATGGCTGCACCAGAAGCTGCGCGCCGGCGGCGAGCAGCGGCGCTTCCGCTACCGCAACCAGGACGAGCTCGATCACGACGAAACGCTGGTCGAGGCCGCCTACGACGGCGCCCTCTACGACTACCTCACTCCTCAGCTCGAATACCGCGAGGAGCGGCGCCTGGCCTCGTTCGAGGACCGGCGCACCGCGCAGCCGGTGATGGAGCACGACCAGAGCGGGCGCGCCGCGCTGGGCATCGCCCTCACCCCGTTGTGGCACGTGGCGACGAACGTGCGCGGACGCAACCTGCGCTCGCCGCTGCCCGCGGCGGTGGCCCTGCCGCCCCCGGGTCCCGCCGCGCGCGCGCCCTCGCCGCGGTTCGGCCTGCACGAGGCGCTCTACAGCGCCGCGGTGCTGTATGGCGTCGACAGCAAGCAGCATCCCGAGGCCGAGGCCCCGCTGCTGGCTGGAGTGATGGTGGAGTACCAGACGGTCAGCTTCAGCGGCGTGACGCCTCCCGGCCCGCCGCCGCCCGGCCGCAGGGTGGAGACCTTTGCCGGCTATCGCCTGCTGACCTTCGAGGGCACCGCGCAGTACGCGGTCAGCGGCCTGTCCATCTTCGACGGCAAGCTCGGCGTCACCAAGTACAACCCCAAGCGCACCCAGGCGGCCGACGAGGTGCCGGAGATCACCGGCGAGATCGGCTATCGCCGCGGCTTCACCGCGGTCACCGAGCTGAACGGCCACCTGTTCCGCCGCATCGTGGCGCACGCCAACACCGCCGCGGCGGCGACCGACACCGGCTTCAGCATCGGCGCGAACTGGGAACCTCTGCCGGCGCTCATCGTGCTCGCCGATTACGCCTGGGCCTTGAGCGAATTCCAGGGGGACGGCGGCAGCTCGGAGAACTCGGGACGCCGCGATCGCACGCAGACGGCCAGCCTCAGCGTCTCCAAGCCGCTGTCGCGCTCGTTCGGCATGCGCTTGTTCGGCGGATACAGCAAGCGCAGTTCGAATCTCGCGTTCAACAGCTACGGCGACAAGAGTCTGGGCGTGGAGTTCACCTTCCGCTGGCGTGGCAATGAGCGCTAGCGCACACAGGCGGGTATCGAACAGACGATTCGCGGGGTAAACGCGAGAATCGTGGGAATTCAGTTGTCGAAGATCCCATGAGCTCGCTCTTTTCCTTTTTGGCCATGGCCCGCAATCCGGGCCGGCTCGTCGTGCTGGTGCTCGCCATCCTGACGCAGGCCGCCTGCGTCGCGGAGCCGGCCCGCTCCACCAGCCTGACGGGCCGTCCCACCGACCCTGGGTCCAAGGTGACGAGCCGGACGAACGGCAATGCACCGGCACGGCTGGGCGTCCCGGTCAAGGCAGCGCCCACCACCTCGAAGATCGGCACGGGGGACGCGGTCAGCATGGTGGTGCTGGGGCGGCCCGAGATGACGACCAACGTCAACGTCGCCGAGGACGGCAGCATCCCGGTGCCCCTGGTGGGTCCGGTCGTGATCGCGGGCCTGTCGCCCCGCGAAGCGTCGACGCGCGTCGCCGAAGCGCTGGAAGCCGGTGACTACCTGGTGCATCCCAACGTGACGCTGACCCTGACTCAGCAGTACTACATCTACGGCGAAGTGCAGCAGCCGAACATGTACAAGCTCGAGCCCGGCATGACCGTGATCCAGGCGGTGGCCCGCAGCGGCGGCGTGACTCCGCGCGGCAGCGACTCCCGCATCGAGATCACGCGTCGCGACGAGAACGGCGAGCTGCACGAGTTCAGCGCGGAGCGCTCCGACCCGGTGCGCCCCAACGACGTCATCCGGGTCAAGCAACGCATTTTCTGAAGCGGCGCCGCTCCGCTTTCGGCGCCGCTCCGCTTTCAGCGCCAGGCCCGGCGCCGCCGGAGCAGCAACCCGGCCAGCAGCGGCAGCAGCGTGGCGAGCCCCGCCGCACCGCCCCGCAGTGTCGGACTCGATCCGCTCGGCAGCGCCGCCGGCGGCGCCGTGCTGCCGCACGCCGGGTGCGCCGCGCCCGCATCCCCGTCGTATTTCGCGAACAGGGTCCGGCCGCCCAGCTGGCGCACCACGCGCATGTCCGCCGAGAACGGATTGCGCGCGGGATTGGCGATGCAGCTGCCGGTGCAGCCCTTGACGTAGCCGAACAGCACGCGGCCACGATCGTCGATGGTGGTCTCGTTGAAGTCGAGCAGGTTGCGGTTACGCCCGCTGCAGCCGAGGCCCGACAGGCAGATGCCACCCTGCCCCTGCACCGGGTCCTTCGGATCGACACTGACCGTGGTCCAGGTCTTGCCGCCGTCGTAGGTCGTGGCGATATAGAGGTACCAGACGCCCTTGAACGTGGCCGCCTGCCAGTCACCCTTGGTGGTGGTGCCGAGAAAGCCGCACGAGGCGCGGCCCGGATCGCCGCCGACCGTGGCCTGCGGAAATGCGGCGGTGACGATGCCGAACGGCAGGCCGATGTCCGTGTCGTCGGTCCAGGTCTGGCCGTGGTCGTGGCTCACCGCCACGCGCGCCTTGCCGCCGCCGTTCACTTCCGCATTCGCGTAGCAGAAGTAGGCGGTGTTGTCCTTGTCGATCGCCATCGACGGGTCGGAGCCCTTGCCGCCGCCGCCGATGGTGTCCGGCACGATGAATTCGCTCCAGGTGAGGCCGGCATCGGTGCTCATCGCGCCGCCCTGCCCGCTGTCGCAGCCCCCGTTGGGCACGTAGGCCGTGCCGTCCGGGCCGACGTGGATGTGGCCGTGCAGGCTGGCGCAGTCCGAGGTCACGCCGGTGTAGATCGGCACCGACGGGCCGAAGCTGACGCCGCCGTTGTCGCTGCGCTGGCAGAACGCCGGCTCCGCGCCCTGCGAGCAGTAGTACACCGCGTTGGGAAAGCCGGTGGCCGCGGCGATCGCGCCGAAGGGTGAATCGGCGGGGTACGGGCCGGTGCCGATGGTCTCGTGGTCGATGCCGCCGTCCGGCGGAGCGACGCCGGCCTGGATCCAGGTGGTGCCGTCGTCGTCGCTGAACGCGTACTCGATGCCGGCGCCTTGCGTCCAGTTGGACGCGAAGGTGCGGCCCGAGAGCTGGTCGGTCCAGAGGATCGGGTCCTCCGGCTCGAGCTGCACCACCGGCGGCGAGACGTCCTCCCAGAGCGCCGGGCACGTCTCCTGCTGCGCGGGGCTGAGTTTTTCGGGCGGCGTCAGGCGATAGATGTTGGCGCTGGCGAAGGCGAGGATGCGGCCGGTCTTCGGGTTGAAGCCGATGTTGAACTCGCCACTGTTGTCCGAGCCCAGGCCTTTCGGCGGCGCGAAGGTCTGGTAGGTCGGCACTTCGGGCGCGGTCGAGGCCGCATGCAGCGGTGCTGCGAGGGCGATCAGCGCCAGTGCGGCAGAACGGACCAGGGTCATGCGGGCATCTCAGGTCGGCGGTTGCGGAAGGTTCGGAATCGGCAGCGACGGCTCCGGCGCCGGCTGGTCCTTCACCGCGTCCGGCGGCAGGTCGGTCTCGACCGCGACCGCCGGCGGCACGTGGCGCTTGTCGCCGAACGACAGCGCAACGTGCCCGCTCGGCAGCAGCGCGACGGTGGTGTAGTCGAAGCGGTCGGAGCTCGCCGCGATGCTGCTGCCGAAGACATGGTCGCCGGCGCCGATGCGCAGGATCTCCTTCAGCGCCGGATCGCCCTGCAGGCCGGCGATGCGGAACACGAAGTCCTGGTCCGGCCGGGTGTCGTCGGTGCTGGTGGACGCGTGCACCACCACCACCGCCTGGTCCAGCGCGGCGTTCACCTGCACGTCCCAGTCCTGCACCAGGTAGCGCGCCGGCAGGCGCAGCTTCACGCTCTTCCAGGTCTTGCCGCCGTCCTGCGTGATGCGGTGCAGGATCACGCCGTTGCCGGCGCTGGCCGTGGTGACGTGCACCGCGCCGGCGGAATCCACGCGCACCACCTCGCCGTCGGCCGGCGGCAGCAGCGCGCCGACCCAGTCCGGGCACATCCATTCGGCCGTCGGCGTCAGCACCGCCTGCGCGCAGTTCGATTTCACGGCGCGATCGCGCAAACCGAAGCCGCGGTCGAGCGGGAAGATGCTCGACTCCTGCATCGACTGCACCCAGTCGCGGTCCGGGTCCGGCCCCATCGCCAGCGACACCGGCGTGGTCGCCTGCGCCAGCACGTGCGTGTCAGGGAGCTGATAGACCAGGCCGTCGAGGCTCATCATCAGCACGTCGGCGGTCTCGGAGTTCGTCATCAGGAAGCTGATGTACGGCACCAGCACGCCGTCCACATCGAATGGCCCCTTGATCACCGCGACCCACGGCCGGTCGTAGAACGGCTGGTGCAGCGGCGTGCGCGAGGTGTACCACTTGCCGGTCGCAGCCACGTACTTGTGGCTCCAGACCTGGTCACCGGAATACGCATCCCAGTTCACCCCCAGCATGTCGCCGCCCGGCGCGCCGACGATGGCGCCCTCGGCGTTCACCGCCGGCACCACGTTGCCGACGCTGCTCCAGGTGACGCCTTCGTCCGGCGACACGAACAGGTTGGTGCCGCCGTACTCGTAGAGCCGCCCGGCGCCGTCGCTGGCGACGTAGGTCTCGCAGCAGTTGCCCAGGCCCGTGACGGCGCGGAAGGTCCGCTGGCCGATCAGATTGCCTTTCGCGTCCAGCACGTCGTAGAGCTCGAGCCGCGCGCGCGGCGCCGTCGTCGACGTCAGCGGCGCTTCCACCAGCGTGCCCGGCAGCGGGGTGACGTTGACCGTCGCCGACGGCACGCTCTCGGCGCCGCAGGCCGCAATCGCGCTCACGGCGTAATCGTGCGCGGCGTCCGCGCCGGTGTCGCCGAAGGCCAGCGAGTTGCCGAGCAGCGCGAAAGCCTTGCCGTCGCGCCAGACGCGGTAGCGCAGCGCGCCTTCCGACACCTGCCACTGCAGCGAGGCTTGCACCGGACCGGGCCCGGGCGCCCCTGCCAGTCCCGACGGCACCACCGGCGCGGAGCACGCCGGCGGGGCGCTCGCCGCCTTGCCGGGCTCGCTTCCCTGGAACCCGCAGGCGGACAGTACGAGCGCCGGCACCAGCCCGGCGAAACGGCAGCGACTCGGCATTCGATTCCACTCCCCGCGCGGGCTGCCCAAAGGCGTCCGCGGACGTTCTCTTAACGCAGCATGTTACCGGCGGCGGACCCGGGCTGGACGGGGAACCCCGCCTCAGCGCTCGATCTGGACGTGGCCCATCGAGGGCTGCGGCACCAGCGACTTGGTCAGCCGCGAGACGCCGTCGCTGACGAACAGCGACACCATCAGCACCACCGCCCCCAGCACCATGCCGACCGAGATGTTGCCGCGGCCCAGCTCGGCGCCCTCGTCGATGTGGGGCGTCAGCCAGCCCCAGAAGCGCAGCGACAGCGAGATCGTGTAGATCGCGACGACGAACACCAGGCCGAGGTGGCCCGCCACCAGCCCCGCCACCTGCCAGGCATTCAGGTACGGCAGCGGCGCGGAGACGTAGAGACGCACCAGGCTGGCCACGGGGACGATGCCCTCGCGCACGATGAGGCCGCCGCCGACCAGCATCCCCGCGAGCAGCGCCGCGGCGCCGAGGTTGTCCTTTTTCATCTCGACCTCGGCGTCGTAGTCGCGGTTGGTGGCGATGAACAGCCGGTAGTTCACGTAGACGACGGCGAGCGCGAGCAGCGCGGTCAGCAGGAACTCGAACAGCGCAAGCAGCGTGGTGACGGGGTTCATCCGGCTCTCCGGTCAGAACAGCGGGTCGATGCGCACGCCGTCCATGGTGGCGAGCGCGGATTGGGTGGTCTCGGCGATCTGTCCCGGCGGCAGCCAGGCGGGACCCGAGGCCTCGATCAGGACGTAGGGCGCGCCGTCGTACTCGACGAAGGCCTCGCCGGGGCGCGGCACGCGGCCGATGCCCACGAGGTAATGGCGGGGCACGTGCACGCCGACCATGCGCACGCCCGGAAAGCTCGCAAGCATCGCGGCCAGCAGTGCGGCCTTGCTGTCGCAGTCGCCGCGTCCGGCCTCGAGCAGCCGCGGCGGCGGATAGAAGTCGAGGATCTGCCGGCCGCCCTCCACCGGGGGCGGGCGCGCATAGGCCAGCGCGGTCTGCACGAACGCGACCGCCGCTCCCAGGACTGCCTCGTCGCTGCCGGCCATCGCGTCCAGCGCCGCCGCCGCATTGCGCACGCGCGGCCGGTTGCGGGCGACGGCCGCGGCCACGTCCACCGACAGCCGCACGGAACGCCCTTCGCGCTCCACGCGCAGGCCGCGCCCGCGGTAGAACTCGAGCATCCGCTGGTCGTACTGCGCCTGCGTGCAGCCCGCGCAGGTCTTCGCCAGTGCGCCCGGCTCCGGCGCCGCATAGCCGAACTCCCGAAGCGAATCGCTGACCGCGGCGCGCGGCAACGAGAACGCGAGCTGCAGGGCGCGCCCGTCGAAGTGCCGGAACGCCGCCTGCACGCGGTAGTCGGCGCCCTGCGCAGCGATGCGGTACTCGGCGGCACCCGCCACCAGGGGCAGCGCGCAGGCCCACGCCGCGAGCCGTCTCACAGCAGCGCCTCCTCCGGAGCGGCCGCCTCGCGGAACTGGCCGACACCGACGCCGACCAGCCGGTACAGCGTCGCGGCCGGACGGTCGACGCGCTGGCGCAGTGCCAGCGCGATGTCGGCGAGCTCGGCTGCGCTCTGTGGCGGGCCGGGCCGCGTCTGCTGCCGGGTGAGCACGCGGAAGTCCCCGGTCTTGAGCTTCAGCACCACGGTGCGCGGCACGCGCACCTCGTCCTGCAGCGCGGCCCAGACCTTGTCCGCCAGCACGCGGATCTTGGGCTCGGTGTCCGACAGCGGCACGTCGCGCTCGAAGGTGTCCTCGGCCGAGATGGACTGCGTCGGCAGGTTCGGCTGCACCGGCCGCTCGTCGACACCACGCGCCAGCTCGTGCAGGCGCTGGCCGTAGCGCCCGAAACGCGCTTCCAGCTCCTCCCGCGCGACCGCGCGCAGCTCCGCGACGCTGCGCACGCCCATCGCGGCGAGACGTGCGTCCATCACCTTGCCGACGCCGGGAATGCGCGCGACCGGCAGCGGCAGCAGGAAGGCGTCGATGTCCGCCGGCGTCACCACGAACAGGCCATCCGGCTTGCGCGCATCGGACGCGAGCTTGGCGAGGAACTTGTTGGGCGCGACGCCGGCCGAGGCGGTGAGCCGCAGCTCCTCGCGGATCTGGGCGCGGATCGCGCGCGCCGCGGCGGTGGCAGTGGGCAGGCCGGCCCGGTGCTCGGTCACGTCGAGATAGGCCTCGTCCAGCGACAGCGGCTGCACCCACGGCGTGAAGCGGCGGAAAATCTCGCGCGTGTGGGCCGACGCTTCGCGGTACCGCGTGAAGTCGGGCGGCACGAACACGGCATCGGGACACAGGCGCGCGGCGCGAAGCGCCGGCATCGCCGAGCGCACGCCGAAGCGCCGCGCCTCGTAAGACGCCGCGCACACGACCGACCGCGCGCCGCGCCAGGCCACCACCACCGGCCGGCCACGCAGCGCGGGGTCGTCCCGCTGCTCGATGGACGCATAGAAGGCGTCCATGTCGACGTGGATGATCCGGCGCAGAGGCGACATGCGGCGATGCTACCTCCGGAACCCGGGCCGCCGCGTGGTTTCTGAATGAAATAGCCCGTCCAAAGGAGGCTGTCTCCACCATGCGTCACCTCATCTCTTGTCTTGCCCTGGCCGCGGCCTTGCCGCTCGCCGCCTGCCACAACGACGAACAGGCGAGGAACAACGCCGAACTCGCCGCCGCCGAGAATGCGCCGGCCACGCCCGCCGTCGCCCCGGCAACATCCGCACGTCGAGCCGCGCCCCGCCGCGCCAGGCCAGCCCCGGTACCCGTCTGCACCGACTGCGGCACCGTCACCGCGGTCGAGCCGATGAAGCGCAAGGGCAACGGCAGCGGCGCCGGCGCCGTCATGGGCGCGATCGCCGGTGCGGTGATCGGCCACCAGGTCGGCAGTGGTCGCGGCAAGGACGTCGCCACCGCGGGCGGCGCCGTCGCGGGCGGCGTAGCGGGCCACGAGGCCGAGAAGCGCATCCGCAGCGAAACCTACTACCACGTCACCGTGCGCATGCAGGCCGGCGACGTGCGCACCGTGAACGTGGAGCAGCTCGAAGGCCTGTCGGTGGGATCGAAGGTCAAGGTCATCGGCGAGAACCTGGTGCTGATGAGCTGAGTTTCGGTGGCGGGGGGCCTCACAGGTCTCTTCCTGCGTTAGCCAAGCACGGCGTTTGGTGGCGGACGGCCGCACCCGGTGCTTCCGCTACGGTCCCGTTGCGCGGCGTACCGCCGCGCCCGGGACGAGTCCGGCGGGCGCACGGTCCGCGTTCGTGGCGGACGGCCGCATCCGGTGCTTCCGCTACGGGATGGCTCCCCGCGTGGCCCTTACGGGCCACCCCCGCAGCGAAAGGATGCTGCGGGGGCTCCGCGCGGGTCCGCTTTTACTCCCTCCGCGAAAGCCCCGGACGCGGCCTGTTCATCGACAGTGGGGTTTTCGGAAAAGAACACCACTGAGGGATCGGGCCGAAG
The DNA here is from genome assembly GCA_035526525.1 of Binatia bacterium. Classification (GTDB taxonomy): domain Bacteria; phylum Pseudomonadota; class Gammaproteobacteria; order Nevskiales; family Nevskiaceae; genus JACPFV01. The sequence goes on along the minus strand of DATLCG010000183.1, from coordinate 124 downwards.
CGCGGGGGAGGCTGCGCGGCGTGCAACCTGAAGCGGCGCCGAGCATCGCAGCCCGGGGCGGGGGCGGGCCGCCGGTGGCGGCACGAGCGCATACGCGCTCGGCGGGGAAAGAGGTATGGCCTTG
>DATLCG010000180.1:0-9153 GCA_035526525.1 Binatia bacterium | reverse complement strand
TGCACTCCAAGGCCGGCGCCGAGATGTGGTTCGACATGGACTTCACGCCGGTGGCCGGTCCCGACGGCGAGCTGCGCCAGGTGCTGGCCGTGGGCACGGACATCAGCGCCCGCAAGCGCACCGAGCGGCAGGTGCTGCGCTTCCAGAAGATGGAGGCCATCGGCGCACTCACCGGCGGCCTGGCGCACGACTTCAACAACCTGCTCGGCATCATCGTCGGCACTCTGGACCTGCTGGCGCTGCAGCTGCAGGACAACGCGCAGGCGCAGCAGCGCATCGAGGTCGCGCTGGACGCGGCGCTCCGCACCGGGCAGCTGACCAAGTCGCTGCTCGCGGTCGCCCGGCGCCAGCCGCTGTCACCGGCGCGCACCGACATCGCCGAGCGCGTGCGCGAGATGATGCCGCTGGTGCGCCGGGCAGTCGGGCCTTCGGTGCAGGTGCTGCATACCGTCAACGCCGAGTCCCTCGTCGCCCAGGTCGACGAGAGCGCGCTGCAGAGCGCGATCCTCAGTCTCACGGCGAACGCCGCCGACGCCATGCCGTCCGGCGGCCGCCTCGTGGTCAACCTGCGCCGCTGCGACAACGGCCAGGCCGAGGATGCGTCGGTCGCCCCGGGCCCGTATGTGGTGGTGGAGATCGCCGACAGCGGCATGGGCATGCCTGCGGAAGTGGCGGCGCGCGCCTTCGAGCCGTTCTTCACGACCAAGGAGCGAGGCCACGGCGCGGGTCTCGGCCTGGCAGCGGTCTACGGCTTCGCGCGGCAGTCCGGTGGCGTCGCCGCCCTCGCCAGCGAGCCCGGCCGCGGCACCACGGTGCGGCTGTACCTGCCCGCGCTGGCGGTGGTCGAGACCCCGCTCGAAAAGCGCGGCGACGCCGAGCTGCCGCGCGGCCACGAGCGCATCCTCGTGGTGGACGACGAGCCGGCCCTGCTCGAGCTCGCCAGCGAGTGGCTGCAGGAGCTGGGCTACCAGGTCCAGCGCGCGCCCTCTCCGAACGAGGCCACCAAGCTGCTGCAGACCGAGGCGTTCGACCTGCTGTTCACCGACGTGGTCATGCCGGGCAATACCGACGGCATCGAGCTGGCCCGCAACGCTGCGCAGAAGCAGCCGGAGATGAAGGTGGCGTTCATGTCGGGCTACCCGGTCAACGTCGTCAATCCTGATGCGCGGATGCTGCCTGGCCCGCTGCTGGCCAAGCCTTACCGGCGCGCCGAGCTGGCGGTGATGATCCGCAGCCTGCTGGACGCCAACCCGCAGCAAAGGCCGTCGTGAGCACTGCATCGGCTGTCGCCACGGGCGCCGAGCGCCCGCGCCTGCTGGTGGTGGATGACGAATCGGACATGTGCCGGTTCGTGGCGGAAGTGGCCAGCCAGTCCGGCTATGCGCCGGTGTGCGCCTCGACACCTCACGAGGTGCGCCAGCAGCTGACACAGCAGTTCGCGGTGGTCGTGCTGGATCTCGACATGCCGGGCATGGACGGCGTCGAGACCATGCGCGTGCTGGCGTCGCGCCAGTCCGCCATGCGCCTGATCCTGATGAGCGGGCACGACACCGAGATCATCGACAGCGCGCGGCGCATCGCCGCCTCGCACGGCCTGCCGGTCTGCGGCTCGCTGACCAAGCCGGTGCGCGCCGCCACGCTCAGCAAGGTGCTGGGCCGCGGCGAGGGACTGCCCGAGCGCACCCGCAGCGGCAGCGCCATCTCGATCGACGATCTGGAGCAGGCCCTGCGCGAGCGTCAGTTCGTGCTGCACTACCAGCCGCAGCTGTCCGCCGCCGGCAAGTGCATCGGCGTCGAGGCCCTTGCCCGCTGGCAGCGGCCCGGACACGGCCTGCTGCCGCCCGACCGCTTCATCCCGCACGTCGAAGGCGCGGGCCTCGCGCTGCGCCTGACCGAGCAGCTGACCGAAGTCGCGTTCGAGGACTGCGCGGGGCTGGAACGGCGCAAGCGCTCCGCCGGGCGCGTCTCGGTCAACATCCCGCCCCCGGCGCTGCATCACGCCGCCTTTCCCGACGACGTGACCTCGCTCAGCGATCGCCTGGGCTGGCCGCGCGACCGGTTGTGCTTCGAGATCACCGAGTCCTCGGTCGCACTCGAGCCGGCGGCAGCTTCGACGATGCTCGAGCGGCTTCGCGCGATCGGCTGCCGCATCGCGCTCGACGATTTCGGCACGGGCCACTCGTCGCTGGTGCTGCTGGGCACGCTGCCGCTGAACGAGATGAAGATCGACAAGACCTTCATCCTCGCCGCGCTGCACGACCGCACCGCGCGCGCGGTCGTCGAGAACTCCGTGAAGCTAGGCAAGGAGCTGGGTCTCGACGTGGTCGCCGAAGGGGTGGAGACCGCGGAGCAGTGGGAATGGGTACGCCGGCTCGGCTGCGACGCCGCGCAGGGCTTCCACCTGGCGCGACCGATGCCGGCCGAGGCGCTGGCCGAGTGGCTCGCGCGGAACTGACCGCCGGGCGTCAGCGACTCTCCTTCAGTTCCTCCAGCAAACGGTATTTCCGCAGCAGGCCGCGGAACTGGTGGTACGTGAGCGCCAGGCGCTCTGCGGCGCGACGCTGGTTGTAGCGCGCCTCGTCGAGTGCCCGGCGGATCAGGTCGACCTCGAAGCGCGTCACCGACTCCTCGAAACTGCCGGCCGCCGGCGCCATGGCGGTCGCCCCGGAGACAGGGGCCGTCAGCGCGGCGTCCGGCGCCGGCGCGACGGCTGCCGCCGACGTCGCGCGCGGCTGCGGCCGGTACGGCGACGCGAACGGATCGAGATCCACGCTCTCCACCGGGCGTTTCGGCGATTCCTGCCGGTACACCGCGCGCTCGACCACGTTGCGCAGCTCGCGGACGTTGCCGGGCCAGGGGTGCGCCAGCAGCTGGCGCTCGGCCGGTGGCGCGAAGCCGGCGAAGTACTCGCGCCCCAGCTCGCGCGCCATGTCCTGGGCAAATTTCTGCGCGAGCAGGAGGATGTCGTCGGGTCGCTCGCGCAGCGGCGGCAGCGTCAGCACGTCGAAAGACAGGCGGTCGAGCAGGTCCTCGCGGAAGCGGCCCGCGCGCGCCAGGGCCGGCAGGTCCTGGTTGGCCGCGCCGACCAGGCGCACGTCCACCCTCTGCGTCTCGCTGGAGCCGAGCTTCTCGAACTGGCCGTACTCGACCACGCGCAGCAGCTTTTCCTGCAGCCGCGTCGACATGGCGGCGATCTCGTCGAGGAACAGCGTGCCGCCGTCGGCCAGCTCGAAGCGGCCGACGCGGCCGCGCACCGCGCCGGTGAAGGCGCCGGGCACGTGGCCGAAGAGCTCCGATTCCAGCAGCTCCTCGTTCAGTGCCGCGCAGTTGAACTTGATGAAGGGCCGGGCCCAGCGATCCGACAGGAAGTGCACGCGCGCTGCGATCAGCTCCTTGCCGGTGCCGCGCTCGCCGATGATGAGCACGGGTTTGGCGAGCGGCGCGACGCGCGAGACTCGCTCGAGCACCGCAAGAAAGTTGTCCGCCTCGCCGAGGATCGGTTCGGGTGCCTCGCGCTCGATCATTCTCGTTCCCGCCAAGATGTGGCGATTCTAGCCACGATTGCGGCTGCACGGCCAAGTCGCCGGCCCCGAGCAATCCGCCCATTTTCTGTATTTTCTTTCGAAACAAGCACATACCACTCATGCACGCGATGGCACGACATTGGCGATACACATCGGGCACACGGAGAACCGCAATGCTCAACCGTAAGAACGCCGTCCTCGCCCTCGCCCTCGCCGCCGCCTGCGCGGGCATACCCGCGCACGCCGCCGAGCAGGCTGGCGAGCGCGTCGTGGTGGGCATCGGCATGTGGATCGCCGACCAGGGCAACCGCGCCTTGCAGGACATCCGGCAGGACCTGCAGCGCGAGCTGAACCAGCACGTCAGCCCGGCCGTGCCGCCGGTGCGGCGCGAGCCCACCGCGCGGACGACGCGCCAGCGCCGGCAGTAGACGGCGTCACCGCGGAGCACGCATGGGAATCTTCTCGAAGGCCCGGGACGTCAAGGACACCGACATCGCCGAGATGCTGGCGAAGTCCGACGACCCGATGAAGCTGGTGCGCGTGATCATCAGCGAGATGGAGGACACGCTGGTCGAGGCCCGCTCGACCGCGGTCCGCGCGCTGGCGCGCCGCAAGCAGATCGAGCGCGCCGCTGCCGACCTGGAGGCACAGGCCCGCGACTGGGAGCAGAAAGCCGAGCTGGCGCTGCGCAAGCAGCGCGAGGACCTCGCCCGCGGCGCGCTGACCATGAAGACGCGTGCCGAGGGCGAGCTGGCGTCGCTGCGCGGCGCGCTGCCAGCCGTGCTGGACGAGGTGCGCAAGCTGGACACCGAGATCGCCGGCCTGCGCGCCAAGCTCGCCGACGCGCGCAGCCGCCAGCGCATGCTGCTGTTGCGCGGTGACACCGCCGTGTCGCGGCGGCGCATCCGCCAGCAGCTGAGCGAGCCCCGGTCGGCGCATGCGTCCGACGCGCTCGACAGCACCGAGCGCGCGGTGGACCGCATCGACGCGGAGGCCGAGGCCTACGCCCTGGGCGACCGCGCCCTTGCGGCGCAATTCGCCACGCTGGAAACTGACAATGCCGTCGAAGCCGAGCTGAAGCGGCTCCGCGAGAAGCTCGACCAGAGCGACGGCGGCCGCGGACCGGGGACCTGAGCGTGGATCACGAACTGTTTTTCGTACCGATCATCCTGTTCGTCCTGTTCGTCGCCCCGCTGTGGCTGGTGCTGCACTACCGCGAGCGCGCTCGCCGCGACCAGCCGGACGTTGCCGGCCCGGCGCCGGCGGCCGGCGCCGCACCGGCCGAACTGGGCGCGGTGGCCGCGCGCATGGAAAAGCGCATCGCCGCGCTGGAATCGGTGCTGGACGCCGAATCCCCTGGCTGGAGGCAGCGCCACGCCCATGACTGAGTACACCCAAGGCACGTCACGCAACCCGTTCAAGGGCATGCGCCGCTTCCCGGACGACGGCTGGGTCGCCGGCGTCTGCGCCGGCATCGCGCTGCACTTCGACTGGAGCAGGAAGCTGGTGCGCCTGGTGGCGGTGCTGCTCCTGATCTTCACCGGGTTCTGGCCCACCGCGATCGCGTACCTGGTGTTCTGGTACGTGCTGGATCCGGTGCAGGGATCGGCGGGCGAGGCCGCTGCGGCTGCCAGGCCGGCGGCTTCGCAGGCGCCACCGGGAGTGCCGCCTGCGGACATCGGCTCGCTCAAGGCGCGGTTCGGAGCGCTGGAACAGCGCCTGCGGCAGATCGAGGAATACGTCACCGACCAGGAATACGAGCTGCGGCGCGAGCTGCGCAAGCTCGAGACCTGATCGCCGGCGGCTACTGCGTCTCGTCTCCGACGGGGCGCTGCGCCACGCTGCGGTAGAAGCGGTAGGACACGTAGGCCCCCGCCGTCATCGAGTGATCGCGCTCGATGAGCGGGCTGTCCTCGAAGACCGCGCCGCGCAGCCAGTCGAAGCTGGCGAACACGCCCACGCGCCAGTCGCCGAAGTGGATGCCGGACGACGTGGTCGCGCGAAACCCGCTGTAGCCGGCCCGCGTGCGGTACTCGGGCCGCACCCCGGGAATCGCGTAACGCCGCGCCACTCCATAGTAATAGTCGTGGTAGTCCTCGCTCGCGAACAGCGGCCCGGCGCTCAGATGCTGCGACAGTTCCCAGCCGTCGTGGACCTGCCAGAAGCTGTGCAGCACGTGCGGGGACAATGTCAGGCCACGGCCGTGGAAGTGGAAATCGTCCACGGAGACGACGGCGCGCAGCGGCACGCGCACCAGGGTGCGGGCCATGCCATCGGACGCCTCGTACAGCCGGTAGTCGATCGCGGGGCCGAATTCGAAAGTGGGATCGATCGCCGTCATCGGCCGCGCAGTGGGCGTGCGCAGCGAGCGCAGCCGGTTGTCGCCGCTGCCCGGCAGGCTCGTCGCGCCGCTGACCGTCAGCGAGGTGCGGTCCAGTGACAGGAGGCGTGCGCGCACGCCCTGCCGCGTGATCTGCACTCGATCCGTACGGTAGGAAACGTACGGGATGGGCAAGACCCGCCAGCCGTATTCGCTCGAGCCGCGGTAGTCCGGGGTCACCAGGACGACAGCTCCCACGCCGACTTCCACCTCGGGCTCACGCGGCGCGGCGCCTTCGACCGCGGCCGCCCACAGCATCAGCGGCAGGAGAAAAAGTCGCATCGAAGACCTGTCGGCAAGAGTACCCGGCCAGCTTAGCGCGCGGACCCGGGGTGTAGAATCGCTGCGCATTCCGCACCCGGGGACCCCATGACTTCCAGCGAGCTGGCCGGCCGCACCGCGCTGGTGACCGGCGCATCGAGCGGACTCGGCGTCGATTTCGCGCGCGAGCTCGCCCGCCGCGGCTGCAACGTCGTGCTGGTCGCGCGGCGCGAGGATCGCCTGCGGGCCCTGCAGCAGGAGCTGCAGTCCGCCTACAAGATGACGGCGACCGTGATCGCCGCCGATCTCGCCCGCCCGGATGCCGCGCAGGCCCTGCACGACCGCCTGAAAAAGGACGGCGTCGCCGTCGACGTGCTGGTCAACAACGCCGGCTTCGGCGTATTCGGCCTGGAGCTCGACATCCCGTGGGAGAAAACCCGCGAGATGCTGATGGTCGACATCGTCGCGCTGACGCAGTTCAGCAAGCTGTTCGGCCGCGACATGCGCACGCGCGGCTTCGGCTACCTGCTGCAGGTCGCCTCGATCGGAGCGTTCCAGCCTTCACCGACCTACGCCGCCTACTCGGCCGCCAAGAGCTACGTGCGCTCGTTCAGCCAGGCGCTGAACTTCGAGCTGCGCGGCAGCGGCGTCTCGAGCACCGTGATCTGCCCTGGCGTCACCGCCACCGAGTTCCTGCAGGTCTCCGGGCAGAAGCAGACCTGGTTCCACCGCATGACCATGATGACGAGCGCCGAAGTGGCCGCGGCCGGCATCCGCGCCATGCTGGCCCGCAAGTACGCCATCGTCCCGGGCTTCATGAACTGGCTGACGGCGCTGTTCACCAATGTCACGCCGGATCCGGTCAACGCCGCGGTGACCTATCGCGCGATGAGAAACGAGGCGTGAACGCGCCGGAGACCGGGGCGCCGGCAGGGTTTCGCCGGCTCGACGACTTCGAGGCCGCGCGCAGTGCCTGGCCCCGCGGACGCCAGCCCGAGCTGATCCGCGCCGCCGCGCAGCGCTTTCGCGCGCGCTTCAAGGCCGCCGGCACCGTCACCGGCGTACGCACCGTGGACCTGGTGTCGGCCGCCTACCCGCGCAGCTTCGCCTTCCACGAGGCCGCGCGCGGCCTGTCGCCGTACGTGACCATCTGCAACCGCCTGGTGCTCGTGCGGTTCACCGACCTGCTCGGCCAGCCGCGCCTGCTGGCGTGGGAGCCGACCATCCCGGAAGGCTCGGCCAAGGCGCCGTTCTACGCGGAGCTGATCCGCTTCTACGGCGAGTTCCTGTCGCACCGCGTGTTCAAGACCGAGTTCCACACGCTGGCGCAGGCGCTGACCAAGGCGGGCGTGCGCGCGGACGACGTCGACTACGTCGCCTTCGACCACCTGCACGTGCAGGACGTGCGCGGCCTGATGGGCACGCGCGACGGCCGCCTGAAGGCGGTGTTTCCCAGGGCGAAGATGATCGTGCAGGCGAAGGAGCTGGACACGGTCCATTCGCCGCACCCGATGCAGACCGCCTGGTACGTGCCGGACTCCGGCGAGGGCGTCGATCCCGAGCGCTTCATCCGGCTCGACGGCGACTACGAGCTGGGCGCGGGCATCGCGCTGGTGGCCACGCCCGGCCACACCGACGGCAACATGTCGCTGGTGCTGAACACTTCCGACGGCATCTGGGTGTCGTCCGAAAATGGCGTCGCACTGGACAACTGGTTCCCGGAGCATTCGCGCATCCCGGGCATCCGCGGCTACCGGAAGCACTATCGCCGCGAGGTCGTGCTGAACTCCAACACGCTGGAGGATCCGCAGGACCAGTACAACTCGATGCTGCTGGAGAGAGAGCTCGCGGACGTCTCGAAGAAAGACCCGCGGTTCAAGCAGGTGCTGCCGTCCACGGAGCTGTTGCCGTGGGCGCGGAACTGGCCCTGCCTGCCGTCGCTGTTCCAGGGAGGCATTCAGTACGGGCAGCTGTAAGGCCCGCTTTGGGGAAACGTTTCATGAGACTGCAACCGCCTACCGCCCGGGAGATCCGGGACAACCTGCGCCTGCTGGCCGCCGACTGGAAACAGCACGGTGCCGCCATGCGCTATTTCGTCGTGTCGCACCTGCTGTCGAACGCGGTGCTGATGGCGGCATCGGCCGCGAGCATCGTCGCGCTCCTGCTCGACCGCCAGGCCCTCCAGATCGGCCTGCTGGCCGCCGCCGGCATCGGCGCGGTGCAGTCGGCGCTGACCTGGGGCGTGCTGCAGCGGCGCTACAAGGTCCGCTACGAACTGCTCTGAAGCAGCCGTTGCTCGAGCGCCGGCAGCGCCACCGCCGCGCGCTCGCGCAGGCGCCAGCGCACCACCCGTGACACCCCGGTCTCGCCGGGGTTGATCTCGATCGTCGGCAAGCCGCGGCGCGCGGCGTCGAGCACGGGTGCCGCGATGTAGGGGAAGCCGCTGGTGGTGCCCACCGACACCACCGCATCCACGCCGGCCTCGAGCACTTCCTGCAGCCGCGCCAGCGCGGCTTCCGGCAGCATCTCGCCGAACAGCACCACGCGCGGCCGCACCAGGGCGCTGCAGGAGACGCACGCCGGCGGGATCGTCATGCCCTCGTAGCTGCGGACGCGCTGCTGCGCTCCGCAGCCGGTGCAGACGAGGTCGCGCACCGTGCCGTGAATCTCGATCAGGTCGTGCGTGCCGGCGTCGGCGTGAAAACCGTCGATGTTCTGCGTCAGCACCGTCAGCGACTCGAACCGCTGCTGCAGGCGCACCAGCGCGTGATGCGCGGCGTTCGGGACGGCGCCGCGGCAGCCGCGCTCGATCTGCGCGATGTGCTTCCAGCAGAGCTCCGGGCGCGCCTCCAGCATTGCACCGGACAGCGCCACCTCGATGGGGACACGATCCTCGGTGTCGTCCGTCTCGTACAGTCCGCCGATGCCGCGGTAGGTCGGCAGCCCGGAGTCCGCGGACAGGCCCGCGCCGGTGATGACCAGCAGGCG
>DATLCG010000178.1:0-14951 GCA_035526525.1 Binatia bacterium | reverse complement strand
GGCCTGCGCCTGGCCAGCGAAGGCGACTTCGACGTGATCGTGCTCGACCGCATGCTGCCGGGGCTCGACGGGGCGACCGTCTGCCGCCGATTGCGCAGCGAGGCGCAGCGCAGCACGCCCGTGCTGATGCTCACCGCCATGGACGCCACCGACGACCGCGTCGCCGGGCTCGAGGCCGGCGCCGACGACTACCTGGTGAAGCCGTTCGCCTTCGCGGAGCTGCGCGCCCGCCTCGAAGCCCTGCACCGGCGCGCGCGCGGCGCCGTCGCGGGCGCCACTCTGCGCGTGGACTCGCTGTCCTACGATCCCGCCACCCTGCGCGCCTCGCGCGCGGGGCGGCTGCTGACACTCGGGCCCATCGCGCGCCGCCTGCTGGAGCACCTGATGCGCCAGACCCATCGCGTGGTGTCGAGGGACGAGCTGGAGCACCTGGTCTGGGGCGACCGCCCGCCGGCGCACGACGCGCTGCGCGTGCACCTGCACGGCTTGCGCCGCGAAGTGGACGGCCCTGGCGAGCCGCGGCTGCTGCACACCGTGCGCGGCAGCGGCTGGCGGCTGGCGCTGCTCGATGAGGCTTGAGCCGCGCGGCCTGCGCGGCCGCCTGGCGCTGGCGCTGACCGCGCTCGCGGTGCTGGCCGCGGGACTGCTGGCGCTGCTGTTCTGGATCGGAGAGGACGTGGCCGAGCAGGCCTCGCTGCAGCGCCTGCTGCGCCATGAGCTGCATCTCATCGTGGAACGCCCCGCCCCGGCGGAGGCCGGCGACGCGCCGACGCTGCGCTACTTCCGGCCGCGCGCCACCGGCGAGCCGCTGCCGCCGGCGCTCGCAGCGGTCGAGCCCGGCGCCGATGCCGAGGTCCTGCTCGACGGCCAGCGCTACCGCGTCTACGCCACCGATGTCGCGCCGGGAGACCGCGCGGTGCTGGCCTACAAGCTCGACCTCGCGCAGAAGCGGCGCGGCTGGCTGCTGGCGGTGCTGGCACTGGGCACGAGCCTCGTCGCCGCGCTGGCCTGGTGGCTGTCCGGGCGCATCGCCGGGGCGACGCTGCGCCCGCTCGATGCGCTGGTGCAGCAGATCGAGGCGCTGGACCTGGAACGGCGCGACCAGCGCGTGCACGTGGACACGGCCGACGCGGAGCTGCGCGTGATCGAGCGCGCGCTCAACGCGCGCATGACCGAGCTGGATGCGCTGGTCGAGCGCGAGCGCGCATTCGCCGCCGCGGCCAGCCACGAGCTGCGCACCTCGCTCACCGTGGTCGGCGGCGCGGCCGCCGTGCTCCGCGAGCAGCAGGCGCCGGCCGCGCCGCTCGACCGCATCGAGCGCGCCGTCGCGCAGGCCCGCCAGGACCTGGAGGCGCTGCTGGCCCTGTCGCGCGCGCGCGAGGCCCCGCCGCCGCAGCGCGTCGCCCTGTCGCGCCTGCTGCCGGAGCTCGCCGGCCTGCAGCTGGAGGCGAGCCCGCGCCGCGACGTGCGCATCGAGTGGCACATCGGCGAAGGCGAGACCGAGCTGCCACCGGGCGCCCTGTCGATCGTCTTCGGCAACCTGCTGCGCAACGCGCTGCGCGCGGCGCGTGGCCAGGTGCGCATCGAGGCGGACGCTTCGGCGCTGCGCATCAGCGATGACGGTCCGGGCCTGCCGGCGGGATTCGCCGGACCGCCCTTCCGGCCGCTCGCGCCATCGCGCGACGGCGGCAGCGGCATGGGCCTCTACATCGCCGACACGCTGGCGAGGCGTCAGGGCTGGAGGCTATCCCTCGGCGCGGCCGACGGCGGCGGGACCAGGGCGGAGCTGGTCTTCCCCGCCTTGTAGCCTCTGCACGTGTCCCGCCGCGCCGATGCGGCGGAACTGCTCGACGGCCTCCGCGCGGTGCTGCGCGGCCTCCGCTTGCGAGCGCGCCCACCGGGCCCGTCCAAGCAGCAGCCAGGGGCGCAAGCCTTCCGCGCCGTTGCGGTCGATCAGCGATTGCAGCCGCGCGAGGCCTTCCTCGGCGCGCGCGCGTCGCGACTCGTCGGCCGGCAACTCGAGCCAGCTGACCCAGGCGCGCGCTTCCCATACGCGCGAGCGCGTGCGCGTCGCCGTGCCGATGCCTTCCTCCGCGGCGCGCACCGCCTCGTCGATCCGGCCGGCGTGCAGATAGCACTCGGCCAGCACGGCCAGGTAGTTCGCCTCGAACTGGTGCGCCAGGCCGCCGGGGGCCACGATCGGCCGCGCCGCCTCCAGCAGCGGGATCACCTCCGCCGGGTTGCCGGTCAGGCAGTGCGCCATGCCGAGGGCGCGCAGCGCGATCGCGCGGAAGAACGGGCTGCCGAAGGCCTCGGCGCGCTCCACCGCGCGCCGCGCTTCGGCCATCGCGCGCTCGGGACGCCCGGAGAACCAGGCGATGTCGACGAGGTTGGCGTACATCCAGCTGGCCGAGCGATCCTCCTTCTCGGCGAAGGCCACGGCCTCGCGCACGTTGCGCTCGGCTTCGACCACGTCGCCGAGCGCCGCGAGCATCAGGCCGTAGAAGCCGCGCGACATGTAATTTTCCTGGCCGATCGGCTCGGTCATCCAGCCCTGGCCGGCGGCCGCATTGACCAGGTCGAGGCCCTCGCGCGGGAAGCCGGCGCTGTTGAACACCAGCAGCACCGCCAGCCGGAAGCGATGCACCATCTCGCCCGCACCGACCGCCATCGCGCGCCGCACGGCGTCGCCTGCGTAGCGCACCGCGGCCTCGGCGTCGCCCCGGTGCAGCATCTCGTTGGCGTACGAAAGGTACAGCTCGGCGATGCCCGGCAGGTCCCGGGTCTTCTCCGCCATCGCCAGCGCGTCGCGGAAGATGCGCTCGACCTCGCCCTCCGACATGGGCAGGAACTGCACCATGCGCACGATGCCGGCACGCGCCGCAATGCGGCCCTTGATCACGTCCGGCGCATCCGCCGCGCGGTCGAAGTGCTGCATCGCCAGCCGGAACTGCCGGCCGGTCTCGTTCATGTCGTGCGCAGCCGCCCAGCGCGAGGCCTGCAGGTTCCAGGCGCCCGCGCGCGCCCATTCGCCGGCGCAGGCCCAGTGGTGCGCGATCTGCAACGCTTCCTCGGTGGGCAATGCGGCTGGCGGGTGGCGCGTCTCCAGCGCCTGCGCGAGCCGGGCGTGCGCGGCGGCGCGCTGCGACTCCAGCTGGCTGTGGTACGCGACTTCCTGCACCAGCGGGTGGCAGAAGCGCCAGTGCGGCGGGTCAGCCTCGTCGCGCACGTGGACGAAGCCGCACTCCTCCAGCACGCCCAGGCCGGCCTCGAGCGGCTCCGGCTCCAGCGCCGCGAGCTGCGCCAGCAGTTCGGCGGCGAAGTCCTGCCCGATCACGGCCGCGCCCTGCAGCAGTGCCTTGTGCTCGTGCGGCAGCCGGTCGATGCGCGCCGAGATCAGCGCGTGCACCGTGTCCGGGATGCGCCACGACTCGATCGGCCGCGCCAGCACGTACGCGGCGCGCTCGCCGGTGACGTGGCCTTCGTCCACCAGCGCCTGCACCGCCTCCTCGGCGTAGTACGGGTTGCCGCTGGCGCGCTGCGCGATGCGCTCCGCAACGCCGCCCAGGCTGGGATCGGTGCCGATGGCGGCGCGCACCAGGTCGGCGATCTGCACGGCGGTCAGCGCAGTGACCTGGATCTGCTCGTCCAGCCGCGGCAGCAGGCGCTCGCTGACGTACTCCGGCCGGTAGTTCAGCAGCAGCAGCGTCGGCGTCGCGGCGACCTCCGCACACAGCCGGGCCACGAAGTCCTCGGTACCGGGGTCGGCGAAGTGAAGGTCCTCGACCAGCAGGAGCTGCGGCACGCCCTGCTCGGCCCGCGGCAGCCAGCGCGCGAGCAGCGCCAGCATCTTCTCGCGCGCAGCGGCGGCCTGGTCCGGCGCACGCGCCTGGGCGTCGCCCACGCCGAGAAATTCCAGGATGGAAGGCAGTGCCGCGGCATTGGCAGGGTCCTGCAGCAGGAAGGTGCCGGCCACCAGCCGGCGCACTTCCTCGTCGGCACAGCGCTCCGGCAGCCGCAGGCGGCTGCGCGTCAGCGTCTGCACCGGGTACAGCGGCAGCGCCCCCGAGTAAGGCACCCCGGTCGCGCGGTGCACCGGCACGCCCGCGCGCGCCAGTCCTTCCGCGAACTCGTGGCACAGGCGGCTCTTGCCGATGCCGGCGTTGCCGATCACCGCCAGGACCTGGCCGTGCCCGCCGCGCACGCGCGCGAAGGCCTCGTGCAGCGCCGCCATCTCGGGCTCGCGGCCGACGAAGCGCGAGCCCATGCGGGCCAGCTGGCGCTGCAGCCGCGTGCGCAGGTGACCCTCGCCCTCCAGCTCGGATACCGCCACCGGCGCGGACGCGCCGTCCACCTTCATCTCGCCGAGATCGCGCAGGCGGAAATAGCCTTCGACCAGCATGGCGGTATGGCGGGTCAGGTACACGCGGCCGGGCTCGCAGATGTGCTCCATGCGCGCGGCGAGATTCACCGTCAGTCCCTGCGCGGTGTAATCCATGCGCAGGTCGTCGCCGATGCGCCCGACGATCACCTCGCCGGTGTTCAGGCCGACGCGCATGGACAGGTTCAGGCCCTGGCGCAGGCGCAGCTCGTCGGCGAAGCGGCGGACCTCGGCCTGCATCGCCAGCGCGGCGAAGCAGGCGCGCTGGGCATGATCCTCGTGCGCGATCGGGGCGCCGAACAGCGCCATGATGCCGTCGCCGGTGTACTGGTTGACCGTGCCTTCGTAGCGGTGCACGCCCTCGGACAGGATCTGGAAGAAGCGGTCGAGGATGCCGTGCCAGGCCTCGGCGCCGGCCTGCTCGGCCAGCCGCGTCGAGCCCTTGATGTCGGCGAACAGTACGGTGACCCGCTTCTTCTCGCCCTGCATGGCGCCGCGCGACCGGAAGATCTTCTCGGCGAGATGCTTCGGGGTGTAGGCCCGCTGCGGGGCCGGCGCCCCGGCGTCCAGCTTCTGGCCGCACTGGTTGCAGAAGCGCGCACCCGCCGGGTTGTCGGCGCGGCACTTGGGGCAGGCGGACACGGCGGATCCCTCGGGCATCGCTCCATTCTGGCCCGAACGCCGGAGCGACGCCCCTTCCGGGCGGGCGCCTGGCCGCCCCCTGCTCCGGGCCGCCGCGTCGCTTTACACTGGCGTCATAAATCGGTGTCCACGGAACGACTCGTCAGTCGTTCTGGATGGAGCCACTCGGGAGCTCACTGTGAAGACGTCGGTCCTCGGCCTCACCTTGGCCTGCGCGGCGCTGCTCGCCGGCTGTGGCCAGTCCACCCTGGCGGATGGAGACAAGGCCGCTGCGGCCGGCGGACCCCGCGTCGTCGTCGCCGACCTCGATACCGCCTTCAACCCGTATCACGCCTTCTTCTACGAGTCGCAGAAGCGGCCCCTCAACAGCCCGATCTACCCCGCCGGCCACGGCCCGTCCGCGGTCACGCCCGAAGTGCTCGCCGCCTTCGGCATCGACGAGGATCACATCCTCGACGTCACGCGCACCGGCAAGTACGCCAACGACATCAAGACCGATGCCGCGCTGTGGGCCGGCGTGAAGCGCCGCGAGCTGTACTGGTTCAGGGGCACCAACGTGCTGGCGATCTCCTTCGTCAGCGACGCCGAGGCGCCGCTGTACCCGACCGCCGACAAGAGCGAGCACGGCGTCGGCACATCCGGCGCGGTGCTCACCGCCAATCCGGAAGCCATCGTCCTGTTCGTCGAGAGCGACGACACGCTCGGCTCCGAGGCACCGCACGCCTACGCCTTCAACCATCCGCTGGTCGACATCCTGACCACCAGCTATGGCGTCAGCCTCGGCATTCCGGGCGTGGGCGGTACCGGCGTGTGGGCCTCCGACACCAACGCCTTCTATTCCAGCTTCAACGGCGTGGTGCACCTCGGCAAGCTGCACTTCTCCTCCAGCTTCAACATGCAGGGCTGGACTCCCGGCCGCGGCGGCGCCGGTCCCTGGTGGAGCATCGGCATCTCGGGCATCGAGGAAGGCGACAGCGAGGGCCGCACCGCGACCTCCGGCGAATTCCCGGACTTCGTCGCCGACTTCACCCAGAACCTGCCGTACTGCAACGACTGCGAGTCGGGCCTGACGCCCGGCACCGCGGGCACCAGCTTCGCCACGCCGCGCTCCGCGGGCACGGCCTCGCGCGTGCTGCTCGAGGCACGTCGTGCACTCGGACATCTGGGCGGCATCCAGCTGGCCGGCGACGTGCCGGTGATGGTCAATGGCGGTGGCCGCACCATCAGCAACTGGCAGCTGCGCCGTGCCCTCGAGCAGGCCGCCTACGTCGGCGGCACGGCCGACTACAGCCCGGGCGGCGACCCGCCGGTCAACGACGCGGCGCCGTACCTGCAGGTCGGCTGGGGCGAGCTGTCGGTGACCCCGGAGAAGAACGTCGTCGCCAACGCGCTCGGTGCGCTCGGCCTGGGCACGCTGGCAGCGGACAAGGGTGCCGCTTTCTGCGACTTCCAGACCAAGCTCGTCGAGGAGCGCCACGCGTACTGGGACAACGTCTCGCCCCTCTCGGACACGGCCTACGACCAGACCGTCTGGCCGGTCATCGAGCCGCTGCTGTCCGCGCTCATCGGCACGGTCCCGGCCGACGCGCAGCCCTACGTCGCCTACGTGCTCGGCTACGCCGACCAGCGCGGCGACCCGGCCGAGGACATCGCCGATCCGTTCATCTACTGCGGAAGCACGCTGCCACCGTTGCCCAGCGCCTCGCCGGTGCCGCTGCCTTCGGGCGACGGCGATGGCGGCAGCGGCGGAGGCACGTCGACCACCTGTACCGACGCGATGCCGGGCGTGAGCCTGGATCCTGCCGACCCGACGGCCACCTTCCAGGAGCAGAGCTGCAATGCTTGATCGCGCACTTCTCGTCGCCGCCGCGGCGGCCCTCGCCGGCTGCGGCTCCGCCGCGTACGACTCCAAGGCCGCCACCAGCAGCGTCCCCTCGGTGCGCGTGATCGTCGCGGACCTGGACACCTCGATCAACCCGTACCACGAGTACCTGTACGCCGGCAGCGCGATCTACAAGGACCACGCACCGAGCAGCGTGACCCCCGACGTGCTCGAGGAGCTGGGCGTGACGCCGGAGCGGCAGGTAGAGCTCACGCGCACCGGCAAGTTCGTCAAGGATCGCGAGGCCGATGCCGCCTTCTGGAAGAGCGTGCGACGCAACAAGCCCTACTGGTTCAAGGGCACCAACGTCATCGCCCTGTCGGTGTGCCCCGAGAACTGGCTCAAGCCGGACGCGATCGACGCCAACAAGGATCCGCACGGCGTCGGCACTTCGTCCGCGGTGCTGACCGCCAATCCCGACGCGGTGCTGCTGTTCGTCGAGGTCTGCGCCGACATCGGCGCCGATGCCGCGCACGACATCGGCTTCCTGCATCCGGCGGTCGACATCATCACCACCAGCTACGGCGTCAGCATCCCGAATACCGGCTACCCGCTGCCCGAGGCCACCGCTTTCCGCGACACCTTCGAGGGCGTGGTGAAGCTGGGCAAGCTGCACTTCTCCTCCGGCGGCAACGGCTCCGGCTCGTCGCCGCACCGCGCCGGCGCGGGCCCGTGGTGGAGCATCGGCGTGTCGGGCATCGAGGAGGGCACGTCCAGCGGCGACCAGACCGGCGTGTCCGGCAACTTCTCGGACTTCGTCTCCGATTTCACGCAGACGCTGCCTTACTGCCTCGACGGCGAGCGCTGCTACGAGGATGCGCCGGGCACCAGCTTCTCCACGCCGCGCGCCGCGGGCGTCGCCTCGCGCGTGCTGCTCGAAGCCCGCCGTGCCCTGGGCCACACGGGCGGGATCGTCGTGGACAACGGCGTGCCGGTGATGGCAATGGGCGAAGGCAAGCGCATCACCAACTGGGACCTGCGCCGCGCGCTCGAGGAAGGCGCCTACGCCGGCTATACCGCCGCCGACTACGATCCGGTTGCGGCCGCCGGCGACCCGTGGCCGACCAGCACTCCCGTGGTGGACGCGGCGCCCTGGCTCACCATCGGCTGGGGCGACCTGACGGCCGATCCGGCCAAGGAAGTGGTGGTGAACTCGCTCGCCGCGCTGGGACTCGCCACGGCCACGCGCACCAAGGATGCGGGGTTCTGCGACTTCCAGACCGCGGTCATGGATGAGCGCATCGCCTACTGGAACAACCTCGCGCTGGACTCCGGCGACCACACGCTCGACGGCCCGGTGCCGTACGTGTTCTGCGGCTCCTCGATCCCGCCGCCGCCCGGCGCCCCCGCGCCGGACTCGCCGGTGGACGGCTCGGGCGTGCCCGCGCTGCCGAGCTGCACCGACGTGATGCCCGCGCTGCCCTCCGATCCTTCGCAACCGACTGCCGGAGCCTGTGGTGCTTAAGAACGCTTTCGCGCTGGCCCTGCCGTTCGCGCTCGCGGCCTGCGGTGGCTCGCTGGCGGATTCCAAGGCGACGACCGATAACGCCCCGCACGTGATCGTCGCGGACATCGACACCACCATCAATCCGTACCACGAGTTCCTGTACGCCGGCTCCGAGATCTACAAGGATCACGCGCCCGACGCGGTGACGCCCGAGGTGCTGGCCGCGCTCGGTGTGCGGGACAGCAACGTCATCGAGGTCACGCGCACCGGCAACCTGGTGAAGGACAAGAAGACGGACGCGGCGCTGTGGAGCAGGATCCGGCGCGGCAAGCCGTACTGGATCAAGGGCACCAACGTGGTCGCCGTGTCGTTCTGCGACGGCTACCCGATGCTCGAGCCGGACACCGGCAAGAACCCGCACGGCGTCGGCACTTCGGCGGCGGTGCTGACCGCCAATCCCGACGCGGTCATCCTGTTCGTCGAGTTCTGCGATTCGATTGGGGCCGCCGACGCCGAGAAGTACGCCTTCTCGCATCCGGCGGTGGACATCCTCACCACCAGCTATGGCCCCGCCGTGCCGGTGGCGGGCACGCCGCCCCTGCCCCTGCCCGAAGGCGACGACCTGTCGTACGACGCCGTCGTGCAGATGGGCAAGCTGCACTTCAACTCGGCGGGCAATGGCCCCGGCTTCACGCCGCTGGTCGGCCGCGCCGGCCAGTGGTGGTCCATCGGCATCACCGGCAGCGAGGAGTACAGCAGCGACGGCGTGCAGCTGCTGTCGGCGAACTATGCCGACTTCGTCTCCGACTACACCGAGACGCTGCCCTACTGCATGGACTGCGAGAAAGGTCTCGATGACGGCGTGGCGGGCACCAGCTTCTCGACGCCGCGCTCGGCGGGCGTTGCCTCGAAGGTCATTCTGGAAGCGCGCCGCGCGCTGAACCACCAGGGCGGCATCGTCATCGCCGACGGCGCCGCGCTCATGGTGTCGGCCGGCGGCCGGACCATCAGCAACTGGCAGGTGCGCCGCGCGCTCGAGGAGGCGGCGTTCACTGGCTACGGCGTGGCGGACTACGACCCGGTCGCCGGCGCGGGCGACCTCGTGGGCCTGCCGTTCAACGATGTCGCCCCGTGGCTGCAGATGGGATGGGGCGACCTGACCGCGGACACGGCCAAGGGCGTGGTCGCCGAAGCACTCGCGCAACTCGGCTTCGGCACGCCCACGCGCACCAAGGACGCGGGCTTCTGCGAATACCAGGCGATGAACATGCGCGTGCGCCAGAACTTCTTCGACGCGTATGCGACGGGCGGCACCAACGTCGTGCCGGATCCGAACCCGTACATCTTCTGCGACACGGCGCTGCCGACCGAACCCGCCGTCTGAGGGCAGCAGCAGCAAAAAAAGGCCCGCAACGCGGGCCTTTTTTCATCCGGTGACCACCAGGTTGTCGCGGTGGATCAGTTCCGGCTCGCCCGGGTATCCGAGTGCCTCGACCAGCTTCGCGCTCGGCAGGCCCTTGATGCGTGCCGTCTCGGCGGCGGCGTAATTGGCGAGGCCGCGCGCGATCTCGCGCCCTGACGGATCGATGCAGGCGACCAGGTCCCCGCGGTCGAAGTCGCCCTCGACCTGTTTCACGCCGACCGGCAGCAGGCTCTTGTTCTGCTCGCGCAGCGCCTTCGCCGCGCCATCGTCCAGGTGCACGCGGCCGCGCAGCTGGTGCTGTCCCGCGATCCAGCGCTTGCGGGCCGCCATGGCGCTCTGGCCGGGCAGCAGCAGCGTGCCGACGGCCTCGCCGGCCGCGACCGCCTGCAGCACGCCCGGGCGCCGCCCGTGCGCAATCACCGTGGCCGCGCCGGAGCGTGCCGCCCAGCGCGCGGCGAGCAGCTTGGTGCGCATGCCGCCGCGGCCGAGCTCGCCGCGGCCCTCGCCGGCCATCGCCTCGAGCTGCGGGTCGGACAGCGGCGCCTCGTGGCGAAGCCTGGCGTCGGGGTGCGAGCGCGGGTCGGCGTCGTAGAGGCCCTCCTGGTCGGTGAGGATGACGAGGACGTCCGCCTCCACCAGGTTCACCGCCAGCGCCGCCAGCGTGTCGTTGTCGCCGAGCCGGATCTCGTCGGTGGCGACGGTGTCGTTCTCGTTGATGACCGGCAGCACGCCGAAACCCAGCAAGGCCTTCAGCGCGCTGCGCGCATTCAGGTAGCGGCCGCGGTCGGAGACGTCCTCGTGCGTCAGCAGCACCTGCGCGGTGCGCAGGCCATGCTGCTGGCAGGCCGTCTCCCAGGCCTGCACCAGGCCCATCTGCCCGACGGCGGCGGCGGCCTGCAGCTCGTGCAGCACCTGCGGGCGCTTCTTCAATCCCAGCCGCGCCATGCCTTCGGCGACGGCGCCGGACGACACCAGCACCAGCTCGCGGCCTTCCGCGCGCAGCGCGGCGATCTGTGCGGCCCAGTCGGCGATCGCGGCGCGGTCCAGTCCCTGTCCCTTGGCGGTGACCAGCGAGCTGCCGACCTTCACCACCCAGCGGCGCGCCTGCGCCGCGCGCTCGCGGCTCATGTGCCGCCGTCCTCGCCCAGGCCCGGCGTCTCCGCCTGCCCGCCGTGCTCGTCGATCCACTGCATCGCGGCGCGGCACAGCTCCTCGGTGCCTTCGCGCGTCGCGGCGGAGATGGCGAACCAGGGTGCCTTGAGCCGCAGGCGCTTCATCACGTCCGTGCAGAAGCGCCGCACGTCGCGGTCGCCCAGCACGTCCACCTTGTTGAACACGATCCACTGCGGGCGCTTGGCGAGTTCCGGCGAGAACGCCTTCAGCTCCTTGCGGATCTTGCGGACGTTGGCGGCGATGTCGGCGCCGTCCGGCGGCAGCACGTCGACGAGGTGCAGCAGCAGGCGCGTGCGCTGCAGGTGCTTCAGGAAGCGGATGCCGAGCCCTGCACCTTCCGCGGCGCCCTCGATCAGGCCCGGGATGTCCACCATGACGAAGCTCTTCAGCGGACCGACCGAGACCACGCCCGGCTGCGGATACAGCGTGGTGAAGGGGTAGTCAGCGATCTTCGGCCGCGCCGCGGACACCGACGCCAGCAGCGTGGACTTGCCGGCGTTCGGCATGCCGAGCAGGCCGACGTCGGCCATCAGCGAGAGCTCCAGGCGCAGGTTGCGCTGCTCGCCCGGCGTGCCCGGCGTGAACTGGCGCGGCGCGCGGTTGACGCTGGACTTGAAGCGCGCGTTGCCGAGGCCATGCCAGCCGCCCTGCGCCACCAGGAAGCGCCCCTGCTTGCGCGCGAGCTCCCCGATCAGCTCGCCGGTGTCCGCGTCGAACACCTGCGTGCCCAGCGGCATGCGGATCTCGAGGTCGCCGCCCTTGCTGCCCGAGCAGTTCTTGCGGCCGCCCTGCTCCCCGTGCTGCGCCCTGAAGACGCGGTTGAAGCGGAAGTCCGCGAGCGTGTTCAGGTTGCGATCGGCCACCGCGTGGATGCTGCCGCCGTCGCCGCCATCGCCGCCATCGGGACCTCCGAACGGCACCTTCATCTCGCGCCGGAACGAGACGTGGCCGCGGCCACCGTTGCCGGCTTCTACGCGGATGGTGGCTTCGTCGACGAATTTCATGGGGCTCTCATTCTGCCGCGCACAAAAAAGCCCCGGAGACCGGGGCTTTTTCGGATGCGGTGGGCGTCAGCCCGTGACGACGTTCACCACCGTGCGGCCGCCGCGCGGCTTGAACTCGACCTTGCCCTCGGACAGCGCGAACAGCGTGTGGTCGCTGCCCATGCCGACGCCGCTGCCGGGGTGATATTCCGTGCCGCGCTGCCGCACCAGGATGTTGCCGGCGATGACGTGCTCGCCGCCGAACTTCTTGACGCCGAGCCGCTTGGAGTGCGAATCGCGGCCGTTGCGCGTGGAGCCGCCTGCTTTCTTGTGTGCCATGGATCGTCTCTGGTCGTGGGATCGCGGCTCAGGCGCCGGCAATCCCGGTGATGCGGATCTCGGTGTAGTACTGACGATGACCCTGCTCGCGGTGATAGTTCTTGCGGCGGCGGTGCTTGATGATGCGCACCTTCTCGCCGCGGCCGTGGCTGACCACCTCGGCGGTGACCTTGCCGCCCGACACCAGGGGCGCGCCCACCTTGCGCTGGTCGCCGTCGGCGATCATCAGCACCTGGTCGAACACGACCGGCTTGCCGACTTCGGCCTCGAGCTTCTCCACCTTGAGCTTGTCGCCCTGGGCGACCTTGTACTGCTTGCCGCCCGTCTTGATGACCGCGTACATCGGGAAAACTCCGGAAGATCCGGGGCGGAAATGCCCGCCCGGAAAAGGTCGCGCATTCTACGGATAAGCCCCCGGATGGTCAACGATTTTTGCTAGCATCGCCCGCGTGCAGAACCCCCCGCGCATGGAGCTCAAGACCCTGCTGTCGCCGGTGGCGCCCGACCTGCAGCGGGTGGACGCCATCATCCGGGAGCGCCTGTCCTCCGAGGTGGCGCTGATCGGGCAGATCGGGGAGCACATCGTCGCCGCCGGCGGCAAGCGCATGCGCCCTGCCGTGGTCCTGCTGGGGGCCCGGGCCCTGGGCTGCCGCAGCGACGAGCCGGCGCTGCTGGCCGCGGTCATCGAGTTCATCCATACCGCCACCCTGCTCCACGACGACGTGGTGGATGGAGCCGACCGGCGCCGGGGACTGTCCACCGCCAACGCCCTGTTCGGCAACGCCGGCACGGTCCTGTCCGGCGATTTCCTCTACTCGCGCTCCTTCCAGATGATGGTGGACTCGGGGCGCATGGCGGTCATGCGCGTGCTGGCCGACACCACCAACGCCATCGCCCAGGGCGAAGTGCTGCAGCTGATGAACTGCGGCGACCCCGACGTCACCGAGGAGCGCTACCTGCGGGTGATCGAGCTGAAGACCGCCCGGCTGTTCGAGGCCGCGGCCCGGCTCGGCGCCATCTGCGCCGACCAGGCCCAGCCGGTGCAGGACGCGCTCGGCCGCTACGGCCACGCGCTCGGCATGGCGTTCCAGGTCGTGGACGACCTGCTCGACTACCGCGCGGCGCCCGAGGACACCGGCAAGAACCTGGGCACCGACCTCGCCGAAGGCAAGCCCACCCTGCCGCTGATCCATGCGCTGAAGCATGGCGATGCAGCGCAGCGCCGCATCGTGCGCGAAGCGATCGAGCAGCGGCGCGTGGACGCGCTCGCAAAAGTGCTCGCGTGCGTTGAAGCGACAGGGGGGATTGCGTATAGTGCCGCGCTCGCCGCGGGCCACGTGGACACGGCGATCTCAGCGCTCGGCGGGCTTCCCGATTCGCCGTACAAGGACGCGCTGGCCGGCCTCGCCCGCTTCGCGTTGCAGCGGACGTACTGAACGGAGCGTAGCTCAGCTTGGTAGAGCGCCTGGTTCGGGACCAGGAGGTCGCAGGTTCAAGTCCTGTCGCTCCGACCACTCCGGCCGTACATCCATGACCGAAACTCCACGCAGCACCGACGCCGCCCCGGACGGCGTGCTGCTGCGCGTGCGCGACCTGGATTATTCCTACGGCGCGCTGCCGGTCCTGCGCGGGGTCAGCCTCGACATCCGCCGTGGCCGCGTCACCGCGATCATCGGACCGACCGGCAGCGGCAAGACCACGCTGCTGAAGATCCTCGGCGGCCAGGTGCGGCCGCACCGCGGCACCGTGCACTTCGACGGCACCGACGTGCACGCGATCTCGCGCCGCGCGCTGTTCCGCCTGCGGCGCCGCATGGGAATGATGTTCCAGGCCCAGGCGCTGCTCACCGACCTCAGCGCCTTCGACAACGTCGCCTTTCCGCTGCGGGAGCACACCTCGCTGCCGGAATCCATGATCCGCGACATCGTGCTGATGAAACTGCAGGCGGTGGGCCTGCGCGGCGCGCGCGACCTCTATCCGGAGCAGCTGTCCGGGGGCATGGCGCGGCGCGTGGCACTGGCGCGGGCCATCGCGCTGGATCCGGACTTCGTCATGTACGACGAGCCGTTCGCGGGCCAGGATCCCATCACCCTGGGCGGGCTCGCGCACCTGATCCGCACGCTCAATCACTCACTGGGCCTGACCAGCGTCGTGGTATCGCACAGCGTGGACGAGGTGCTCGGCATCGCCGACGACGTCTACATCATCGCCGAGCAGCGGATGCTCGAGCACGGCGTGCCGGACGCGGTGCGGCAATCGGCTTCGCCCTGGGTGCAGCAGTTGATCACCGGGCGCGAGGAAGGTCCGGTGAAATTCCACTTTCCCGCGCCGCCGCTGCGCGAGGACCTGCTGCCGCGTTGAATCCCGCGACGCGACTCAAGGCCGCCAGCGGCGCTGCCATCCCGCACTAATGCATGAACAGTGCGATCAGGATGATGATCGGGATGGGAACGCCGAGGAACAACAGCAGCAGTGAACGCATGGGTGACTCCGGAAAATGCCCGGGGCGCGCTCAGGCGTCGCGTTGCCGGCCGCCATAGGTGGCCGCGAAGCTGGCGACGAATGCGCCCATGAGCAACGAGATGAACAGCCACAGGGCTGCATAGGCGGACGCCTTGCGGGCCTTGTCCGCCGCTTCCTTCGCGGTGGTCTCTGCCTGGTGCAGCGTGGCCTGCGCCTTG
>DATLCG010000043.1:0-13109 GCA_035526525.1 Binatia bacterium | reverse complement strand
CATCGCAGCCCGGGGCGGGGGCGGGCCGCCGGTGGCGGCACGAGCGCATACGCGCTCGGCGGGGAAAGAGGTATGGCCTTGTTACCGCCAACCTCACAGCGGGGAAGAAGCGCGCGCATGCGCGGTACCCCGTTCCGGGCGGAAGCGCAGGGCACCGGCGAAGCCGGCGTCGCTTAGGGCGCACGACGCGCAGCCTCCACCGCGCTTCGGCCCACCCACCGCGCCCCACGAAATCCGATCCGTTCTCCCGCATTTCGGCCTGCCCTGAGCAGAGCAGTGCAAGCGGGCTTAAGCGATCACCACCGCCGTCACCGGCTCCGCAATCCCCTTCACCGTGTGCCGCCGCCGGCCGCCGGTGGACTTCTCGCCGGCGGCGACGAGCGTGGTTTCGGCGGCGTGGATCTCGCCGTCGCGGGCCTCGTCGCAGAGGCGCGACGCCAGGTTCACGGTGGGGCCGACCGCGACGTACTCGTAGCGCGCCCCCTGGCCGACGATGCCGACCGCGACCTTGCCGGAGGCGACGCCGACGCCGAGGCCGAGGCGCTCCGAGCGCTTCTTCACCACGGGCCGCACGGTGGCCTGCAGCCGCCGCGCCAGCGACAGCGCGCGTGCCGCGTGGTCGGCGAACGGCACGGGCGCGCCGATGAGGATGAGCGCGCCGTCGCCGGCCAGGTCCTTGATGGTGCCGCCTTCCGCGGTCGCGGCCGCGCCGATGGCGCCGTAAAAATCCCGCAGCAGCTTCATCACCTGCTCCGGCGTGTGGTCCTGTGCATAGGCGGTGAAGCCGCGGATGTCGCAGCAGACGATGGACAGCGTGACGCGCTGGCGCGCCATCGCGTTCTTCAGGCCGCGCTCCCGCACCAGCTCGGCGACCTGCGGTGCGAGGAAGCGGGCCATGAACTGCCCGCGCGCGCCCTGCACCACGTGGTAGCGCAGTGCTCCGAGCAGGAACACGATCTCGCCCAGCGCGATCGAGAACGGCGCGATCTCCGGGGGCAGCGCCACCGCGCCGGCCAGCAAGGGCATCGCACCGAGCATGGCGCCGATGCGCACCACCTCGGCGCGGTCAGGCCGCAGGAACAGGACGCGCACGCCGGCCACGACCACCAGCAGTCCCGCCAGCACCGCCGGGCCGGCGAAGGCGAAGAACCAGGGGCCGGGCACCCTGTGCAGCGTCAGCGAGCCCAGCAGGTCGTGCGCGCGCTCCCTGGGGAACGCAGCCGCCAGCGCGGCGTAGATGAGCGTCAGCACCTGGGCGGCTCGCAGCAGCGCGATGCCGAAGCCTCGCTGGTGCTCGGCCGTGATGGTGCGGCCGACGCGCAGCCCCCATTCGACGCCGGTGATGAAGGCCAGCGCCTCCATCAGCCCCACGACGCGCACCCACCATGGCAGCTGCGCCAGGTCGTCGAGCTGCACGGCCCGGGCGTTGATGCCGATCGCCACCCCGGTGCACAGGAGGAACAGCGCCAGCGCGCGGCTGGTGGGGCTGTCGGGGTCGGTGATCCAGAAGGCGACGCCCATGCCGACGGCAATGAGGGCGACCACGTCGAAGCTGTTGGCGATCACGATGTCTTCCGGAAACCGGGCCGATTATCGCAAGCGGCGTGCCGGCCGCCGCATAATTGGCCGTGACCCCTGCACCGCCCATGGAACGCGCGCTGTTTGCCACGGTTCCGCGCGGCGTGGAGCCGTTGCTGGCGGCCGAGCTGGCCGCGCTCGGCGCCCAGGCCGTCAAGGAAACCGGCGGCGGCGTGTCGTTCGCGGGGGACAACGCCCTCGCCTGCCGCGTGTGCCTGTGGTCGCGCCTGGCCAGCCGCGTCCTGCTGCCGCTGCACCGGTTCGCGCTCACCGGCACCGACTCGATCTACGAGGCCGGACGCACGCTGCGCTGGCCGGAGATCTTCGCGCTCGAGCGCACCTTCGCCATCGAGGTCGCCGGCCGCTCGCGGCACGTCACGCACACGCAGTTCGCAGGCCTGCGGCTGAAGGACGCCATCGCCGACGGCTTCCGCGACGCGACCGGGGCGCGGCCCGACGTCGATCTGCGCGACCCGGACGTGCGGCTGCACCTGCACCTCGACGGCGACGCCGGGACCATCTCGTTCGACCTGTCGGGCGAGGCGCTGCATCGCCGCGGCTGGCGCAAGTCCGGCGTCGAGGCGCCGCTCAAGGAAAACCTCGCCGCCGCGATCCTGGTGCGCGCCGGCTGGCCGCAGCGCGCCGCCGCGGGCGAGGCGCTGCTCGACCCGATGTGCGGCTCGGGCACGCTGCCGATCGAGGCGGCGCTGATGGCCGCGGACGTGGCGCCCGGCCTGACGCGCGCGCGCTTCGGCTTCGAGGCCTGGTCCGGGCACGATGCGGCGCTGTGGCGCTCGATCCGCGAGGAAGCCGAGGCACGCGCCGAGGCCGGGCTCGCCCGGCCGCTGGGCCCCATCGTGGGCGGCGACGCCGAGACCTCCGCGCTCCGCGCGTCCCACGAGAACGCGCGCCGTGCCGGCGTCTCGGGGCTGGTGCGCTTCGAGAAGGGTGACGTCGCCGCGGCCCGGCCGCCGGCGGCGCGCGGCGTGCTGGTCGCCAACCCGCCGTACGGCGAGCGCATGGGCGAGGAGAACGAGCTGGTGAAGCTCTACAGCCTGTTCGGCGCGACGCTGAAGCAGCACTTCGGCGGCTGGCACGCGCTGGTGTTCACCGCCCGCGCCGATCTCGCACCGCGGCTCGGCCTGCGCGCGGAGAAGATGTGGTCGCTCTACAACGGCGCGCTGCCCTGCAAGCTGCTGGCGTTCGACGTCGCCGCCACCGGTCCGGAAACCGCAGGCGCCGCCGGCGGCGAGGACTTCGCCAACCGGCTGCGCAAGAACCTGAAGCATCTGGGCAAGTGGGCGCGGCGCACCGGAGTCAGCTGCTGGCGCGCCTACGACGCCGACCTGCCCGACTACGCGGTGGCGGTGGACCTCTACGAGACCTCCGGCCGCGGGGCGGGCCTGCACGCGCACGTCCAGGAATATGCCGCGCCCAAGACCATCGACCCGGTGAAGGCGGAAAAGCGCCTGCGCGAGGCGCTGGTGCAGATCCAGCAGGAGCTGGAGCTGCCGTCGGACCGCATCCACTACAAGCTGCGGCGCGGCCAGCGCCACCGGGAAGGTGCGCAATACGGCCGGCAGGACGAGCGCGGGGACTTTCACGAGATCGACGAGCACGGCGTGAAGCTGCTGGTGAACTTCGACGACTACCTCGACACCGGCCTGTTTCTCGACCACCGTCCGCTGCGTCACCGCATCCAGCAGGAAGCGCGCGGCAAGCGCTTCCTCAACCTGTTCTGCTACACCGCCAGCGCCAGCGCGCACGCGGCCATCGGCGGCGCGGTCCAGACCCTGTCACTGGACCTGTCGAACACCTATCTGGACTGGGGACGGCGCAACCTGGAGCGCAACGGCTTGCGCACGCTGCTGCTCGAAAAACCCAGCTCGCGGCGCGAGGCGCATCAGCTGATGCGCGTGGACTGCCTGGAGTGGCTGCGCGCCGATGCGCACGAGCAGTACGACCTGATCCTGCTCGATCCGCCGACCTTCTCGACGTCGAAGAAGATGGACGACACGCTGGACCTCCAGCGGGACCACGTGGAGCTGATCGCCGGCGCGGCGCGGCGCCTGGCCCCCGGCGGCACGCTGTATTTCTCGACCAACCGGCGCGGCTTCAGGCTCGACGCCGGCGCGCTGGCGCCGCTGGTGGCGGAGGACGTGACGGCGCAGACGCTGGACGAGGATTTCCGGCGCCCGCCCCCCTCGCACCGCTGCTGGCGGCTGCGCCACGGCGCGTAAACCGGCGCGCGCGCTTCACGTTACTGACACTGTCCCGAAGCACGCTGCTAGCATCGGAACCGCATCGGGGGAGTCCTTCATGAAACGCCGCAAGCCGCCGCGCGATCCGCGCGGCCTGAACTTCAGCCGCCGACGCTTTCTCGCCGGGATGACGGCCGCCGCGGGCGCGGTGGTCGTGCCGGGCTGCGGCGATCCGGCCCCGACCGGAACCGGTGGCGGCAGCGGGTCGCCCGACGTGGGGCCGTCGGCGCTGCCGGCGAACCCGGAGGACTCCGGCATCGACTTCATCGTGCACGTGCAGATGGAGAACCGCTCCTTCGACCACATGCTCGGCTGGGTCCCCGGCGCCGATGGCGTGCAGAGCCGCACGCTCAAGAACGTCAACGGCGAGGACGTGCAGACCTTCCACCTGGCGTCCGACGGCGACTACGGCTACCAGGGCTGCGGCTGGGCCGACCCCAACCACGGCTACGACGGCGGCCGCGTGCACCTGGCCGGCGGCCGGATGGACGGGTTCCTCCTCACGGGCGGCACCGCCGACAACCCGGCCGACAGGTTCCCGGCGGGCTACTACCTCGCCGACGACGTGCCCTTCTACAAGGGCGTGGCGCAGCACTTCACGGTCTGCGACCGCTACTTCCACGGCATCCTCAACTCGACCTTCCCGAACCGCATCTACATGCATGCCGGCCAGACCGATCGCCCGGACAATGCGTTCTATCCGCCGGGGACCTCCGCGCCCGGGCCCGCGTCCATCGAGACCATCTGGGACCGCCTGGCCGCGAAGGGCGTGTCGGGCACCAACTATTTCTCCGACCTGCCGCTGACCGCGCTGTGGGGCGCGAAGTACGCGGGCATCACCGCCACGTTCGAGCAGTTCCTGGCGGATGCCGCGGCGGGCACCCTGTCCTCGGTGTCGTACTTCGACCCGAACTTCGGCTACTCCGTGGGCGAGGATCCCGGGCTGTCTCGCGACGACCATCCGCACGCCGACATCCGCGACGGCCAGGCGTACCTGGACCAGATCTACCGGGCTTTGAGCAGCGGACCGCTGTGGGATCGCACGCTGATGATCGTGACCTACGACGAGTGGGGCGGATTCTTCGACCACGTGGTGCCGCCCTTCAAGCCGATCTCGGACGCGGAACGGGAGGCCACCAAGACCGTGACCAACCCGGGCGGCAACGATGGGCGCCTGGGATTCCGCACGCCCTGCGTGCTGATCGGCCCGCGAGCGCGCCGCGGCCACGTCAGCAAGATCCAGTTCGATCCGCAGTCGCTGATCGACCTCATCACCTGGCGCTTCGGGCTCGATCCGCTGGGCGCGCGCGCCGGCACCGCGATCACCAACAACTTTGCGGTGGCGCTGGACTTCACCAGCCCGCCCAACACCGACGCACCGGATTTCGGCGTGCCCAGCGGGCCGGGCGGTGCGCCCTTCGGCGTGCCTTTCGCCAACCTGTGCGACTCGCCGCTGCCCGGACCGGGCGACCTGCTCGCGGGCAAGAGCCTGTCGCCCGCCGAGCGCAGCCGGCTGGAGCATCAGCAGGAATTCGCGCCGCTGGCGGCGATGGCCCGCGACGCGGGCATGATCTAGCGCGGCCGCAGCCGCGCCGGCGGGATCAGGCCCCGCTCGCCGCCCGAAGTGCCGCGCGCGGACTCGCGCCCTGCGCCACGCGCTTCATGAACCGGAAGGCCCGTCGCCAGAACAGGCGCGAGGCGCTGCGCCACTGCAGCGCGTGGAACGCGTGGATCTCGTTGGGGTAGTAGTGCGCGGTGATCGGGATGCCGAGCCGGCGGCAGGCCTTCTCCAGGCGCTTGACGTCGTTCCAGCAGACCGCGTCGCGATCGCCCACCCCGCTGAACACCGGCGGAAACGGCCGCTGCGGCGCGCCACATTCTTCCAGGATGCGCACCGGATCGGCCATCAGGTTGCGCTCGTCCGGAAGCGCACGCTTGCCCAGGTAGTCCGCGGCGATGGCGCGGGTCGCGGCCAGCGCCAGGTATCCGGCCGCCGTATGGCGTGCCGGGTCCGAAGCCTGCAGGTACGGCGTCACCGGCATCACGCCGACCGGCACCACGCCGAGCGCCCAGACCTTGCGCGCATAGAACTCCGGACGGCGATAGGTCGCGGCGATGGCGACGCCGAGGGCCAGGTTGCCCCCCGCGGATTCACCCGCCAGCACGATGCGGCTGGGGTCGCCGCCGTACGCGGCACAGTGCTCGACCACCCAGCGGTAGGCATCGCAGGCGTCGCTGATCGCGGCCGGGAAGGCGTGCGCCGGCGCCAGGCGGTAGTTGATGTTGAACACCAGGTAGCCCGCCCCGCGCGCGTTCGCCAGCGCGATCGAGCGATGGGTGTCCTTGGAGCAGAGGGTGAAGGCGCCGCCATGGATGTACAGCAGCACCGGCAGCGGCCGCGCGGGCCGCAGCGGCCGGTAGATGTCGAGCTGGTGGCCGGTGCGATGCCGGCCATAGCGGATGTCACGCAGGATCTCGATGTGATCGCGGGCGGCCTGGCGTTCGACGACGAAATCCGCGAGCAGGGCCGCACCCCGGAACGTGCCGTTCAGCACGCGGCGGCGCCAGTACCAGCGCCTGCGTCCCACCACCTTGCGAACTCTCGACCAGTCCATCGGCCTGTTCCTCCGTGCGGCTTCCAGTTGGACTGCGGAGGGGGCTGGCTGGCACGGACGGCGCGTGGCTGTCGCGGTTCGGCGACAGTGAGCGCCTGCCGCGTGAGGGAATCCTCAGGTCTTGGGCAGGGTGACGCCCTTCTGGCCCATGTACTTGCCGCCGCGGTCGGCGTACGAGGTCTCGCAGACCTCGTCGGACTCGAGGAACAGCATCTGCGCGATGCCCTCGTTGGCGTAGATCTTCGCCGGCAGGGGCGTGGTGTTGGAGAACTCGAGCGTGACGTGCCCTTCCCATTCCGGCTCGAGCGGCGTGACGTTGACGATGATGCCGCAGCGCGCGTAGGTGCTCTTGCCGAGGCAGATGGTCAGCACCTTGCGCGGGATGCGGAAGTACTCGACGGTGCGCGCCAGCGCGAACGAGTTCGGCGGGATCACGCAGCAGTCGCCCCTGAAGTCGACGAAGCTCTTGGCGTCGAACGCCTTCGGGTCGACGATCGTGGAGTTGATGTTGGTGAAGATCTTGAACTCGTCGGCGCAGCGCACGTCGTAGCCGTAGCTCGACACGCCGTAGCTGACGATCTTGCCCTGGCCGTTGCTGCGCACCTGCTGCGCCGAGTACGGCTCGATCATCCGGTGCCGTTCCGCCATCTCGCGGATCCAGCGGTCGCTCTTGATGCTCATCGCTCTTTACCCTGTCGTCGCCCCGGCGGAAGCCGGGGCCCAGTGTCCTGTGGCCGCGGAGGCGCTGGATCCCGGCTTGCGCCGGGATGACGGACGACTTCAGTCGTCCGTCACCTCGATCGCCGGAAACATCCCGCCCGGCGCCCCGTACGCCAGCCGCGCCGCCGCCTTGCGCGCGATCTCGCGGAAGCGCTGCGCCGCCGGCGACTGCGGCTCGGCGACCACCGTGGGCGTGCCGCCGTCGGCCTGCTCGCGGATCTTCGCGTCCAGCGGCATCTGCCCCAGCAGCTCGACGCCATATTGTTGCGCAAGCCTCGCGCCGCCGCCCTCGCCGAAGACCGCTTCCTCGTGGCCGCACTGGCGGCAGACGTGCGTGCTCATGTTCTCGACCACGCCGAGGACGCTGACGCCGACCTTGCGGAACATCTGCAGCCCCTTGCGCGCATCGAGCAGCGCGATGTCCTGCGGCGTGGTGACGATCACCGCGCCCGACACCGGGATCTTCTGCGACAGCGACAGCTGGATGTCGCCGGTGCCCGGCGGCATGTCCACCACCAGGTAATCGAGGTCCTTCCAGCGCGTCTCGCCGAGCAGCTGCGCGAGCGCCTGCGTCACCATCGGCCCGCGCCAGACCATCGGCTGGTCGTCGTCCACCAGGAAGCCGATGCTCATGGCCTGGATGCCGTGGGCCATCACCGGGTTCATGTGCGTGCCGTCGGGCGAGGTCGGCCGCTCGCTCGAGCCGAGCATGCGCGGCTGGCTCGGGCCGTAGATGTCGGCGTCGAGCATGCCGACGCTGGCGCCTTCGGCCTTCAGCGCCAGTGCGAGGTTCGCGGCCACGGTGGACTTGCCGACGCCGCCCTTGCCGCTGGCGATCGCGAGGATGTTGCGGATTTCGGGCAGCGGCTGCAGGTTCTTCTGCACCGCGTGCGCCTGCACGCGCCAGCCGACCTCGATGGCGACGTCCATCGCCAGGTGGCGGCGCAGCGATTCGACCAGGGCGTCGCGGTATCCCGCCGCCGGAAAGGCCAGCTCGAGCTGCACGCGCGGCCGCGCGCCGGTGGGGTCCAGCGACTTCACCGCGCCGGCGGCAACCAGGCCGCGGCCGATCAGCGGATCGATGTAGGAATCCAGCGCCGTTTCCAGCGCCGCGCGCGTCGGCATTTCTTGGGTCCCGGAAGAGGCGCGGATTCTAGCCGGTCAGTGCGGCGTCATCGCGACGTGCTCGCCCGGCCGCAGCGGCCGCAGCAGCAGGATGACCGGCAGCAGCAGGAGCACCACCCACCCGAGCAGCCGGAAGTCGTCGAGGAACGACAGCATCATCGACTGCTTCTGCAGCATGCCGTAGAGCAGGCCCTGCGCTGCGCCGGCGTCGCCGAGGTGCTGCGTCAGCTGCTGCTGCGCCGCCGCGTAGGGCGCATCGAACGGCGTGAAGCGATCCACCAGGTGGGCCTGGTGCTGCTGCGCGCCGCGCGCCAGCAGCGTGGTGAGGATGGAGATGCCGACGCTGCCGCCGATGTTGCGCGCCAGGTTGATCAGCGCCGAGGCGTTGCCGCTCTCCGCCGAATCGATGTCGAGGAACGCGACCGTGTTGATCGGAATGAACAGGAACGCCATGCCGACCGCCTGGAAGATGCGCGCCAGCATCAGCGTGCGGTAATCCGTGCCCAGGTCGAGGGTCGTCATGTAGAACATCGAGGCCGCCAGCACCCCCATGCCGAACAGGATCAGCCGCCGCGGGTCGGTGTGCGACAGCAGCGTGCCGACGATCGGCATCAGCACCATGATGCAGAGACCGCCCGGCGAGATGACCATCCCCGCCTGTGTCGGCGAGTAGCCGAACAGCGCCTGCGTCATCAGCGGCAGCAGCACGGTGCTGCCGAGCAGCACCAGGCCGAGCATGAACATCAGCACCAGGCCGGTGCTGAAGTTGCGATCCTTCAGCAGCCGCAGGTTCATCACCGGCTGGCGATGGCGCCATTCCCAGACGCAGGCGAACACCAGCGCCGCGGCCGCCACGATGGACAGCACCGCGATGAACTGCGACTCGAACCAGTCTTCCTGCTGGCCCTTGTCCAGCACGATCTGCAGCGCGCCCAGGCCGATGGCAATGAGCGCGAAGCCGACGTAGTCGATCTTCAGTCCCTCGCGGAAGCGCGCGCGCCGGGCCTGCGCCAGCGCCTCGGGGTCGCGCACGAAGAACCGCGACAGCACCACCAGCAGCGCGCCGACCGGCACGTTGATCAGGAAGATCCAGTGCCAGGAGAAGTTGTCGGTGATCCAGCCGCCGAGCGTCGGACCGATCGCCGGCGCAGCCACCACCGACATGCCGTAGATCGAGAACGCCATGGCGCGCTTCTCCGGCGGGAAGGCGTCCGACAGGATCGCCTGCGACACCGGCTGCAGCGCGCCGCCGCCCAGTCCCTGGACGATGCGGAAGAAGATCAGCCAGCCGAGAGACGGCGCGAGCCCGCACAGCAGCGAGCTGCCGGTGAACAGCATGATCGACAGGATGTAGAAGCGCCGGCGCCCCAGCAGCATCGAGAACCAGCCGCTCATCGGCAGCACGATGGCGTTGGCCACGAGATAGGACGTCAGCACCCAGGTCGCCTCGTCCTCGCCGGCCGACAGCGAGCCGGCGATGTTGCGCAACGAGACGTTGGCGATGGAGATGTCGAGCACCTCCATGAAGGCGGCGAGGCCGACCACCACCGCGATGACGAACGGGTTGACGCCCTCGCGGACGCCGGTGGCGGTGGTCGATGCCATCGTCTACGCCGGTCGCCCTCTCACCGCGCCGCGGGCTCCGCCGTGACGTCCACCTTCGGCACCACCGACATGCCCGGCACCAGCGGGTGCTCCGCGTCCGGCTTCGGGTCGAACACGAGCTTCACCGGCACGCGCTGCACCACCTTCACGAAGTTGCCGGTGGCGTTCTCCGGCGGCAGCAGGCTGAACACGGAGCCGGTGCCGGACTGCACGCTGTCCACGCGGCCGGTGAAGTCGTGGCCCGGATACGCGTCCACGCGGAAATGCACCGGCTGACCCGGCTTCATGCGGGCGATCTGCGTTTCCTTGAAGTTGGCCACGACCCAGGCGTCCTCGCCCACCAGCGCCAGCAGCGCCGCGCCCACCGCCACCTGCTGGCCGGGCTGCACGTTCTTGCGGGTGACCTTGCCGGCGCGCGGCGCGACGATGCGGGTGTAGGACAGGCTCAGCTCGGCCTGCTCCAGCGCGGCCTTCGCCTGCGCCAGCTCGGCGCTGCGGGCGCCGGCCAGGGTCTCCTTCACCGTGACCTGCCGCGGCGCGGTCTGCGCGTCGCGCAGGCGGCTGCGCGCCTCGTCGGCGCGGGCCTCGCTGGAGCGTGCGGCGGCCTCGGCGGCGTCCAGCTGCTGGCGCGAGATCTCGTCGCGCGCAAACAGCTCGCGGTAGCGCTTGACGTCGGCCGTGGCACGCTCGGCTTCCGCCGCGGCGGAACGCACCGCGGCCTCGGCCTGCGACACGCCGGCCGACGAGCGATCGCGGGTCAGCGCGAGATCGGCCCGGGAGGAAGCCAGCCCCGCCTTCGCGGCCTCGAAGTTCGCGCGCGCCTGCGCCACGTGCACCTCGTGATCGGCGGGGTCGATCTCCAGCAGCAGGTCGCCGGCCTTCACCGACTGGTTCTCCGTCACGGCGACCGACTTCACCGTGCCGGCGACCTTCGGGCCGATCGGCACGATGTCGGCC
Organism: Binatia bacterium; assembly: GCA_035526525.1. GTDB lineage: Bacteria > Pseudomonadota > Gammaproteobacteria > Nevskiales > Nevskiaceae > JACPFV01. The sequence goes on along the minus strand of DATLCG010000043.1, from coordinate 2,248 downwards.
TGCACGAAGGCATCCTCGGTGGACTCGTAGCCGCGCCCGTGCAGCACCCAGGCCGAGGCGGCCACCGCGGCGACGGCGATGACCGTGCCGATCACGAGCAGCCGGCGGCGGCCTGCGTCGGGCGCGGCGATGTCGCGCTCGGTGAGGATTTCGGGGCGATTCATGACGACTCCGGGACGGGCCGCGCGCCGGGGCGCAGCCGGAAGGAACGGGCTTCGCCGACGGCGGCGGCGAAATTGGCACGGGCGACCTGCCACGCCGCGAGTGCGTCGACGCCGACGGCGCGCGCGCGGGCCAGCGCGGCCTGCGCCTCGATGACCTCGACGTTGCCGCCCACGCCCTGGGCGAAGCGGTCGCGCGACAGCTGCAGCTCGCGCTCCGCCATCTGGCGTGCGGCGTCGGCCGCGCGCACCTGCTCCTGGGCGCTGGCGGCCTGGGTCAGCGCGACGCGCACGTCCTGCTCGACCTGGGCGTCGGCGTCCTCGATCTGCCAGCGGGTCTCGGCGAGGCGGCTTTCGGCCTGGTCCACGCGCGCAGCGATGGCGCCGCCGGCCACCAGCGGCATGGTCACGCGTGCGCCGTAGGTATAGGTCTCGGACTCGTGTACCACCGGGGTGTTGCCGCTCATGCCGTAGTCGGCGAACAGGCCCAGCGTCGGCATGCGGGCCGATCGGGCGGACTCGGCCTCCAGGTCCAGCTGCCGGTGGCGCAGGTCGAGCACGGTGAGCTCGGCGCGCTGCCGGCGCGCGCGCGCCAGCGACTGCGCTGCGTCGGGCACGGCCTCGGGCACGAACTCGAGCACGTCACCCAGCTCGAGGGCCGCGTCCTGCGGCCGCCGCACCAGCCGGTTCAGCGCGATGCGCGAGGTCGCCAGCCGGGCCTGGGCCTGCGCCAGCGCGAACCGGTCCTGCGCCACGGCGGTTTCCGCGCGCGCCACGTCCACGCCCGACGCCACGCCGGCGCGCTTCTGGTCCTCGGCGAGCGTGCGCAGCTCCTCGGCCAGCTGCAGGTCGGACTGCGCGACCGCCAGCGCCTGCTGGTCGCGCAGCACCGCGATGTAGCCGAGCGCCGCGCGGCTGGCGGCCTCCTCGCTCGCAGCCTGCGTCCGGGCGTGCGCGAGCCGCGCCGACAGGCCGGCGCCCTTCAGCGCCAGCACCGCGGTGTAGTCGAACAGCAGCTGCGTCGCCTTCAGCCGCGCGTCGAACGAGTCGAACGGCCCGATGACCTCGGGAATGCCCGGGAACGAGAATCCCTGCGAAGCGAGATTGCGCGTCTGCCGCGATTCGTAGGCTTCCGCAGCGATGCTGGGCAGGAACGCGGCACGCGCCTCGCGCGAGCGCGCCGCCGCGGCCCGTTCGCCCTCGGCGACGGCCTGCACCGAGGCCGCGGCCTGCGCGCCGGCGATCGCCTGCTCCAGGGTCAGCGGCTCGGCCCGCGCGACGCCGGCAGCGGCGAGCAGCAGCCACACGGCGAGCCGCCTCATCGCTCGCCCTCCGCCACCACCAGCCGCATCAGCAGCTGGCGCATGCGCTCGCGCTCGCCAGCGCTCAGCGGCGCCAGGAATTCCTCTTCCTCGCGCTCGGCGCGCGGGCGCACGCGCGCCAGCCACTTCTGGCCGCGCGCGGTGACCGTGACCGCATTGGCGCGGCGATCCTGCGGGTCTGCCTCGCGGCGCACCAGCCCTGCATCCTCGAGCTCGTCCACCACGTTCATCATGGTGGTGCGATCCAGCCGGATCGCACCGCACAGCTCCGTCTGCCGCATCGCGCCCCGCTGCGCGATCAGCAGCAGCGTGCCGAAGTGCCGCAGCGACAGTCCCTCGTGGCCGATGACGCGCTCCATCCGCTCGACCAGCTCCTGCCGGGCCTTGGCCAGCACGAACCCCAGGTGCGAGCACAGCTCCGGCGCCAACGGCCGGCGCCGCGCCGCTCCCGCCGGCACCGCCCCGCTGCCAGGCTCCCCCGCCCGCTTCGAGCGTTTGTCACTTTTCATGATTGTCAGTATTCCTGACTATCTGGCTGCTCGCAAACTCGGGACGCTGCCGGGTGGCTCGGCGTTTTGCGCGAACCGCATGGTGGTGGACGGCCGCATCCGGTGCTTCCGCTACGGGATGGCTCCCCGCGTGGCCCTCCGGGCCACCCCCGCAGCGAAAGGATGCTGCGGGGGCTCCGCGCGGGTCCCACCAACCGCATCGTGGAAAGAAGCGCGCGCATGCGCGGTACCCCGTTCCGGGCGAGAAGCGCAGGGC
>DATLCG010000173.1:0-6588 GCA_035526525.1 Binatia bacterium | reverse complement strand
GGGTGCCCGGCGATCACGTCGTCTACCGCGACAAGCGCCTGACCATCAACGGCGTGCCGGTGCCGCTCGATTCGGCCGGTGTATATACTTCCAGCGGCCCTGGCGGCGGCGCGGTGCATTACCGGTACCGCGAGGCACTCGGGGCCGGGCACGACCTCATCGTCAATCCCGCGCGGCCGGCCGAGGAGTTCGAGATCACGGTGCCGGAAGGACAGTACTTCGTGATGGGCGACAACCGCGACGGCAGCGACGATTCGCGGCGCTGGGGGACGGTGCCGGAGGCCAACCTGGTCGGCAAGGCGTTCTTCATCTGGATGAGCTGGGACTCGACGCGCTTCCGTCCGGACTGGTCGCGCATCGGCAATCGCATCGAATGACGGGGGCACACATGCAGCTGGCGCACGCGCAACGCGGTCTCGGGATGTGGGGATGGCTGGTGGTGCTGTCCGTCATCGGTTTCTTCGCCATGGTGGGGCTGCAGCTGACACCGCTGTACCTCAACGAAATGAAGGTCTATCGCGTGGTGCAAGCCACCGCGAAGGACCCCAGCGCCCAGCAGATGCAGCTGCCCGAGCTGCGTCACGCCATGCAGACGCGCTGGGACGTCGAGGACATCGACCTCGTCAAGCCGAGCGACATCAAGCTCGTCACCACCATGGGCGGCGGCAAGGCCCTGGCCTACGACTACGAGGCGCGCGCACCGCTGGTCTACAACATCTACGTGCTGGTCCACTTCCAGCACAAGTTCGCGATGTCGAGTGCCGGCGGCAACGATTAGCGAGGCCACGCTCGGCGTTCTCTGCCGGGCCCTCGGCTACGAGTTCCGCGCCCCGGAGCTGCTGCGCCAGGCGCTGACCCATCGCAGCGCCTCCGGGCACAACAACGAGCGGCTGGAATTCCTCGGTGACGCGCTGCTCAACCTCGCGGCGGCGGAACTGCTCTACCGCACCCGCCCCGATGCCGAGGAAGGTGCGCTGTCACGACTGCGAGCCGGCCTGGTGCGCGAGGAGTCGCTCGCCGCCATCGGCGAGGGCCTGCCGCTCGGCGAGGCGCTGATCCTGGGGCCCGGCGAGCTCAAGAGCGGCGGCTTCCGCCGGCACTCGATCCTCGCGGACGCGGTCGAAGCGCTGGTGGGCGCGGTGTACCTCGATGGCGGTTTCGACGCGGCGCGCGACCTGTGCGGTCGCCTGCTCGCGGATCGCCTGGCCCGCCTGCCCGACGATGCGCTGCTCAAGGACTCGAAGACGCGCCTGCAGGAATGGCTGCAGGCACGCGGCCGCGCCCTGCCGCTCTACGAAGTGATCGACACGCACGGTCCGTCGCACCGCCAGTCGTTCACCGTCACCTGCCGCCTCGCGGACAGCGGCGATTTCAGCGAGGGCCGCGCGGAAAGCCGCCGCGGCGCCGAGCAGCAGGCCGCGGAAAAGCTGCTCGCGCGGCTGGAGCAGTCGGAGCACGGCGCACATGCGTAGCGGAATGGTCGCCGTCATCGGCCGGCCCAACGTCGGCAAGAGCTCGCTGGTCAACGCGCTGGTCGGCGAGAAGATCAGCATCGTCACCCGCAAGCCGCAGACCACGCGGCATCGCGTGCAGGGCGTGGTGCGCCGGCCCGCCGGCCAGATCGTGCTGGTGGACACGCCGGGTCTGCATCGCGGCGGCGGACGCGCGCTGAACCGCCACCTGAACGATGTCGCTGCCGGCAGCATCGAGGGTGTCGACCTGGTGCTGTTCGTGGTCGAGGCCGGTGCGTGGAAGGACGAGGACGACGTGGCGCTGGAGCGCCTGCGGCGCTGCCAGGCGCCGGTGGCGCTGGTCATCAACAAGGTGGACCGGCTGACGGACAAGCAGGCACTGCTGCCCGAAATCGAGCAGCACCGTGCGCGCCGCGAGTTCGTCTTCGTGGTGCCCCTGTCCGCGCTCAAGCGGGACAACCTGGAGGCGCTGGTGCAGGAGGCGCTGAACCACCTGCCCGAGGGCCAGCCGCTCTACGGCGACGACGATCCCGTCGCGCCCGATCCGCGCTTCATGCTCGCCGAGCTGGTGCGCGAGAAGCTGATGCAGAAGCTGCAGCAGGAAGTGCCGTACGCGCTGACGGTCGAGGTCGAGGCCTACGAGGCCGGACCGCCGGTGACGCGGGCTTCGGCTGCCATCTGGGTGGAGCGCGAAGGGCAGAAGGCCATCGTCATCGGCCAGGGCGGCGGACTGCTCAAGCAGGTCGGCAGCGCCACCCGGCGCGAGCTGGAGCAGCGGCTGGGGCACAAGGTGTTCCTCAAGCTGTGGGTCGGCACGCGCGCCGGCTGGACCGACGATCCCGAGGCGCTGAAGAAATTCGGCTATGTCAGCTCCTAGGAAGGTGCAGCTGCAGCCGGCCTGGTTGCTGTCGCTGCGGCCCTATCGCGAGACCAGCGCGCTGATCGAAGCCTTCACCCGCGGCCACGGCCGGGTCGGCCTGGTGGCGCGCGGCGTGCGCGGTGCGAAATCGCGCTCGCGCGGACTGCTGCAGCCGTTCCGCCCGCTGCTGCTGTCGTGGAGCGAGGGTGGTGAGCTCGGCACGCTGGCGCAGGTGGAGAGCGGCGGCCCGGCTCCCGGGCTGGCTGGCGAGAGCGTGTTCGCAGGCTGGTACGTCAACGAGCTGCTGCTGCGGCTGATGCAGCGGCGCGACCCGCACGCGGCCGTGTTCGATGCCTACGGAGCGGTGCTGCAGGCGCTGCCGGGTGACGGCGCCGAGGCGGCACTGCGCCTGTTCGAGAAGCACTTGCTGGCCGACATCGGCTATGGCCTGCAGTGGCCGGCGGAGGCCGACGGCTGGTTCGAGTACGCCGACGACGAAGGCTGGCGGCGGGTCGCGGAACCCGCGCCGGGCGCCTATGCCGGCGCGCACCTGCACGCCCTCCGTGACGGCCGGCTCGAGGACGCGGACGTCCTGCGCGAGGCCCGGCGCCTGCTGCAGGGCGCGCTGGCGCGGCACCTCGGGCGCAAGCCGCTGCGCACGCCGCAGATGCTGCGCGACCTGCGCGCCGTGGCCCGGACCCGGCGCAGCGCGGGCGCGGCATGAGCCCGATCCGGCTCGGCGTCAACGTGGATCACGTCGCCACGATCCGGCAGGCGCGCGGCACGGCGTACCCGGATCCCGTGGAGGCGGGCGTGATCGCGGCGCGGGCCGGCGCCGACAGCATCACCATCCACCTGCGCGAGGACCGGCGCCACATCCCGGAGCCCGACGTGCCCCGCATGATCCGGCGCACGCCGGTGCCGGTGACCCGCGAGATGGCGGTGACGCCGGGGATGGTGCGGCTCGCGGTGCGCGCGCGCCCGGCGTTTGCCTGCCTGGTGCCGGAGCGGCGGCAGGAGCTCACCACCGAAGGCGGGCTCGACGTCGCGGGCCAGCTGCCGCGGGTGCGGGCCGCCTGCCGCCGGCTGGCGGACGCCGGCATCCGGGTGGCGCTGTTCGTGGACCCGGCGCCACGGCAGCTCGAGGCCTGCGTCCGCAGCGGCGCACCTCACGTCGAGATCCACACCGGCACTTACGCGGAGGCGCGCGGCGCTGCGGCGCGCCGCGAGCGGGCGCGCATCGTGCGGTTCGCGCGCGATGCGCACGCGGCGGGGCTCGAGGTGCACGCCGGCCACGGCCTGCACCTGAAGAACGTGGCGCCGGTCGCTGCGATCGCCGAGATCGTCGAGCTCAATATCGGACACAGCATCGTCGCGCGGGCCCTGTTCGTCGGCTTCGACGCGGCGGTGGCCGAGATGCGCGCGGCGATGAGCCGCGCGCGCGGGCGGCGGCGATGATCTACGGCGTCGGCATCGACGTGCTGCGGGTGGAACGCATCGAAAAGGTGCATCGCCGGCACGGCCAGCGCTTCGTCGAGCGGCTGCTGCACCCCTCCGAGCGCGCCGCCTTTGCGCGCGCGCGCAAGCCGGCGCTGTTCCTGGCCAAGGCCTTCGCGGTGAAGGAGGCCTTCGTCAAGGCGCTCGGCACCGGCTTTCGCGACGTGGCCCACGACGACGTCGGCTCGACGCGCGACGCGCTCGGCAAGCCGGAGCTGGTCTACAGCCGCGGCCTCGCGGCGATGCTGAAGCGGCTGAAGATCCGCGCCGCCCACGTGTCGCTGTCCGACGAGGGCGGCATCGTCGGCGCGGTGGTCGTGCTCGAAAAGTAGACTAGGCGATGGCCAACGACTCTGCGGCGCATCGGCGCGGGCTCGCCGACTTCATCGGCAACACGCCGCTGGTGCGGCTGACGCGCCTGCCCGGCATCGGCGACAACGTGCTGCTGGCCAAGCTCGAGGGCAACAACCCCGCCGGCTCGGTGAAGGACCGGCCGGCCTACAGCATGATCCGGCACGCGGCCGCACGCGGCGAGATCCGGCCCGGCGACACCCTGGTCGAGGCGACTTCGGGCAACACCGGCATCGCGCTGGCGATGGTCGCCGCGGCGGAGGGCTACCGCATGGTGCTGATCATGCCGGAGCACCTGTCGGTCGAGCGCCGCGCCGTGATGAAGGCCTTCGGCGCGCAGATCGTGCTGGTGACGCAGAAGGAAGGGATGGAGGGTGCGCGCGACCTCGCCCTGCGCATGCAGGCGGAGGGCAAGGGCCGCGTGCTCGACCAGTTCGCCAATCCGGACAATCCGCGCGCCCATTACGAGGGCACCGGCCCGGAGATCTGGCGCGACACCGGCGGCGCCATCACGCATTTCGTGTCGTCCATGGGCACCACCGGGACGATCATGGGCTGCTCCCGCTTCTTCAAGGAAAAGAACGCGGCGATCCAGGTGATCGGTGTGCAGCCCGACGGCGAGTCCTCGATTCCGGGCATCCGCAAGTGGCCCGAGGCCTACCTGCCCGGGATCTTCGACCGCTCACGCGTGGACCGCATCGTCGAGGTGGACGCACGCAGCGCGGAAGCGATGACGCACGCGCTCGCGGCGAAGGAAGGGCTTTTCTGCGGGCCCTCGGCCGGCGGCACCGTGCACGCCGCCGTGCAGCTGTGCGGTTCGCTCAAGGGCGCGACCGTCGTCACGATCATTCCGGACCGCGGCGACCGCTACATCTCCACCGGCCTGTTCCCGTCATGAAGGAGCCGGTGCTGGTCTTCGACATCGAGACGGTGCCGGACGCCGAATCCGGGCGGCGCATCCTCGGCCTCGACGGTCTCGACGATGCCGCGGTGGTGCAGGCCATGGCCGCGCAGCGGCTGGCGGCACGCGGCAGCGATTTCCAGCCGGCGTACCTGCAGCGCATCGTCGCCATCTCGGCGGCGCTGCGCACCGCGGATTCGTTCCGGGTCTGGTCGCTCGGCGAGCCGGATTCCAGCGAGGCCGAGCTGGTGCAGCGCTTCTTCGACGGCATCGAGAAGTACCGCCCGGTGCTGGTGTCCTGGAACGGCAGCGGCTTCGACCTGCCGGTGCTGCATTACCGGGCGCTGAAGCATGCCTGCGCCGCGCCGAAGTACTGGGACACCGGGCACCTCGACCGCGAGTCGAAGTGGGACAACTACCTGGGCCGCTACCAGTTCCGCCACACCGACCTGATGGACGTGCTGGCGCTGTACAACGGCCGCAACTACGCGCCGCTCGACGACATCGCGCGCATGCTCGGGCTCCCCGGCAAGCTCGGCATGGACGGCTCGCAGGTGCACGCGGCCTGGGCGGCCGGGCGCATCGGCGAGATCCGCGCGTACTGCGAGACCGACGTCCTCAACACCTGGCTGATCTACCTGCGCTTCCAGCGGCTGCGCGGCCAGCTCGATCCCGCCGCGCATGCCGCAGAGATCGAGCGCGTGCGCGCCTTCCTGCACCAGAGCCCCGAGCCGCACTGGGCGCAGTTCCTGCAGCAGTGGTCGGCGGAGTGCTGAAGCCCGCGGCCGCCGCGGCGGAGCGCGTCGCGGAAGTGGTGGATCTCGCGCACGACGGGCGCGGCGTGGCGCGGCCGGACGGGCCCGGCGGCAAGGTGGTGTTCATCGACGGCGCGCTGCCGGGAGAGCGCGTGCGGTTCCGCGTGCGCCGGCATCGCGGCAACGTGGACGAGGGGGAGCTGCTCGCCGTGGAGCAGGCCTCGCCCGATCGCGTCACCCCGCGCTGCGCGCACTTCGGCCTGTGCGGCGGCTGCAGCCTGCAGCACCTCGCGCCGGCCGCGCAGGCGCAGTTCAAGCAGAAGCAGCTGCTGGACGCGCTCGCGCGCATCGGCGGCCTGGTGCCGGAGATCGTCGCTGCGCCGGTGACCGGGCCGGCCTGGGGCTACCGGCGGCGCGCGCGCCTGAGCGTCAAGCACGTGCCCAGGAAAGGCGGCGTGCTGGTGGGCTTCCGGGAAAAGGACAGCCCCTACGTGGCGCAGATCGGCAGTTGCGCGACGCTCGATGCGCGCGTCGGCGAGCGCCTGGAGGTGCTGGCCGCCGTGGTCGAGCGGCTCGAGGCGAAGACCCTCGTGCCGCAGATCGAGGTGGCCGCGATCGAGGATCGTGTTGCGCTGGTGTTCCGGGTGATGCAGCCGCCGACCGCGGGGGACCTGGCCGAGCTGCGCGCCTTCGGCGAGCGTGAAGGCTTCGAGATCTACCTGCAGCCCGCGGGCCTCGACAGCATCCGGCCGC
>DATLCG010000170.1:0-9325 GCA_035526525.1 Binatia bacterium | reverse complement strand
GAAACGTCGGTCATGGTGCGATTCTAAAAACCCGCTCAGCGGATTGACGGGCCTCCGAATAACTAGTGGTGGCCGTCGGTGTGGATGACCGGCGGGGTGTTGAACTGGTGGAACGGCGGCGGCGAGGGAAGGGTCCATTCCAGCGTCGTCGCGCCTTCGCCCCAGGGATTGGCTTCGGCCTTGCGGCGACGGATGGCGGCTTCGACCAGCATGATCAGGAAGACGCCCACGCCGATGATGGTGATGGCGTAGCCGATCGAGGAGACCTTGTTCCAGTAGGCGAAGGCGTCGGCGTAGTCGACGTAGCGCCGCGGCATGCCCTGCAGCCCCAGGAAGTGCTGCGGGAAGAAGATCAGGTTCACGCCGACGAAGGTGACCCAGAAGTGGGCGGCGCCGAGCCACTCGCGGTACTTCACGCCCCACATCTTCTCGAACCAGTAGTAGAAGCCCGCGAAGATCGCGAAGACGGCGCCCAGGCTCAGCACGTAGTGGAAGTGCGCCACCACGTAGTAGGTGTCGTGCAGACTGTAGTCGATGCCGGCGTTGGCCAGCACCACGCCCGTCACCCCGCCGACCGTGAACAGGAAGATGAAGCCGATCGCCCACAGCATGGGCGTCTTGAAGTCGATGGAGCCACCCCACATCGTGGCGATCCAGGAGAACACCTTCACGCCGGTGGGCACCGCGATGACCATGGTCGCCGCCACGAAATAGGCGCGCAGGTCGGTCGGCATGCCCACGGTGTACATGTGGTGCGCCCACACGACGAAGCCGATGAAGCCGATCGCCACCATGGCGTAGGCCATGGCGAGGTAGCCGAACACCGGCTTGCGGGAGAACGTCGAGACGATGTGGCTGATCATGCCGAAGCCGGGCAGGATCAGGATGTAGACCTCCGGGTGGCCGAAGGTCCAGAAGATGTGCTGGAACATCACCGGGTCGCCGCCACCGGCGGCGCTGAAGAAGCTGGTGCCGAAGTACTTGTCGGTGAGCAGCATGGTGACCGCGCCCGCCAGCACCGGCATCACCGCGATCAGCAGGTAGGCCGTGATCAGCCAAGTCCACACGAACAGCGGCATGCGCAGCAGCGTCATGCCCGGCGCGCGCATGTTGAGGATCGTCACGGCGACGTTGATCGCGCCGGTGATGGACGAGATGCCCATCAGGTGCACGGCGAAGATCAGGAACGGGAACGAGCTCGACATCTGCAGCACGAGCGGCGGGTACATGGTCCAGCCGCCGGCGGGCGCGCCGCCCGGCATGAACAGGCCAGACAGCAGCAGCGTGAAGGCGAAGGGCAGGATCCAGAAGCCCCAGTTGTTCACGCGCGGCAGCGCCAGGTCGGAACAGCCGACCATCATCGGCACCATCCAGTTGGCGAGGCCCACGAAGCCGGGCATGACGCCGCCGAAGATCATGACCAGCGCGTGGAGCGTGGTCATCTGGTTGAAGAACTCCGGGTCGACGAACTGCAGGCCCGGCTGCCACAGCTCGGCGCGGATCACCAGCGACATCGCTCCGCCGATCATGAACATGGTGAAGGAGAACAGCAGGTACAGCGTGCCGAGATCCTTGTGATTGGTGGTGGTGATCCACCGCATCACCCAGGGCACGAAGCCGTCGGACAGGCGCGCCGGGCCGTGATGGTGCCCGTCGTGGCCGTGGTCGTCGTGGGCTGCGTGGGAATGTCCGTCCTGCGCCATGATGGTTCCTCGTTCCGCTTACTTGCCGCGCTGCGCGCGGACCGCCGACGGCTGGACCGCGCCGCCCTTGTTGCCCCAGGACTGGCGCTCGTAGGTCACCGAGGCCGCGAGGTCGTCGTCCGACAGGTGCGCGAAGCTCGGCATCAGGTTCTTGCCCTTCAGCACCTGCTGGATATGCGCCTCGGCCGGGCCGTTGGCGACCTTGCTGCCGTGCAGGCTCGGGAAGTTCGGCGGAAGACCCTGCCCGCCAGGCTGGTGGCAGGCGGCGCACTGCGTGTTGTAGACCTTCTCGCCTTTCTGCATCAGTTCGGCTTCCGGCACGGCGGTGGTCACCGGTGCGTCGGTCCCGGGTGACGGCACCGCGGTCGAAGCCGCGACCTGCACCGCACCGGCAGAAGTCTGCGCCTGGGACCCGGCCAGTGCCGGCGCCGGACCGTGGCCGATCTTCACCGGCTGGCCGCCCTTCATCGCCTGCATCCACTGCTCGAAGTCCTGCGGCGACACCACGTCCACGACGATCGGCATGAAGCCGTGGTCGCGGCCGCAGAGCTCGGCGCAGACGCCGCGATACGTGCCCACCTGGTCGGTCTTGGTCCAGACCTCGTTGACGAACCCGGGAATGGCGTCCTTCTTGATGGCCAGGTCCGGCACCCACCAGGCGTGGATCACGTCGTTGGCCGTGATGAGGAAGCGGATCTTCTTGCCGGCCGGCAGCACCAGGTGGTTGTCGGTTTCGAGCAGGTAATTCGGCACCTGGGTGACGTCGATGCCGGAGTGCAGCTGGCGGGCGCGATTGGAATCGGCGTGCAGCGTCGAGAAGAACGACACGCCCTGGTCCACGTATTCGTAGTGCCACTTCCACTGGAAGCCGGTGATCTTCACCGACATCTCCGCGCCGCGCAGATCCTCCATCTTGATCAAGGTGCCGGCGGCGGGAATCGCCATGCCGATGAGGATCAGGAACGGGAGGATGGTCCAGATGATCTCGACCGTCGTCGACTCGTGGAAATTGGCGGGCTTCGGATGGCGCGAGCGGCGGTGCGCGAAGACGGAATAGAACATCACGCCGAACACCAGCACGGCGATCACCACGCAGACCCAGAAGATCAGCATGTGCAGGTGGAATACGGTGTGGCTGATCTCGCTCACGCCGCGCGGCATGTTCCACTGGCCGGGATCGTAGGCCGCGGCCAGCGCCAGCGACGGCGCCAGGGACATCGCCAGCAGCGCCAGGGGCGCCCATCGACTGCTCTTCCGCATTGCCTTCCTCTCCCTGTCTCGTCAGGACCCCGGCATCGTCGCGCCGGGCATCCGCTCCCGGCACGCGGCCGGGTGGATCCACTGCTTCAGCCGCGACGCCAGCGCCGCGCGCGTCGGCCACTGGCAGTGCGCTCGCGCGCCTTCACCCGCCATCCCCAATTCCCCGTGATGTGCTGCGCGTCGAATGCGATCACTTCCAGCGCCGCGCCCAGGGCGGGCCGATCACGATGCGGGTGCCGACGATCGGTGCGTCCGGTGCCCGCCTGCGGCCGTGCTGCCTCGCTTTCCACCGCGCGCAATTGTAGTTCACGCCCTCCGCCGTCCGCTACGGCGCGGCCCGCTGCGGCCGTGCTAAATAGCGGCGATGCGGATGCGGAAGGCGAGGCTCGCGACCCTGCTGGCGGCAGCGTTGGCTGCCGGCTGCGCCGCGCGCCCCGTGCCGGACGGCCTGCCCGAAGCGGCGGCGCCGCTGGATCCCGCGTCCCTCGCCGGCGACTGGCAGGTACTCGGCGCCACCGCCCGGCTGGCGCCCGGCGATGCCGCTGCGTGCCGCGTGGCATTCGCTTTTCGCGGCGAGCGCGGACTGCTGGAGACGCGGCGCTGCCGCGGGGCCGCGGCGGACGCTGCCGAGGGCTCGGACGAGACCTTGCTGTGGTCCGTGGACGGAGGCGCACACCGCCGCTGGCGCACGCGGGGGGTCTGGCCGTTCGTCCACGAGCGTCGCTTCGTCTATGCGTCCACGGACTACCGGTACCTGCTGCTCGGCGGCGATGCGCCCGGCGACGCCGCGATCCTCGCGCGCGAGGCCGAGGTGCCGGAATGGATCTATGCCGGACTGGTCGCGCGCCTGGCCGCATCCGGCTGCGACGTCACCGCGCTGCGGCGCCTGGCCGGAACCGGACGCTAGGCGAGGAAGGCCGCCAGGGCGCGGCCCGCCACGGAGTCGAGGCGGGTCGCGTTTTCCTGGAGCACGCCCCAGCACGGACCCGGCAGGCGCGCACGCAGGGTCGCCAGGTTTTCGTCCAGGCGCGGCATGCGCGGCGGCAGCACGCTGGCGATCCAGCCGGCAAGACGCGTCCGCCGCGCGATCGCTTCGGCGGTCAGCAGCGCATGGTTGAGGCAACCCAGGCGCATGCCCACGACCAGCAGGACGGGCCACTCGTGCTCGCCGATCCAGCTGGCAAAGGTCCAGCGCTCGTCGAACGGCACCTGCCAGCCGCCGGCGCCCTCGAGCACGATCAGGCGATGGCGCCCGGCCAGCTGCGCGTGCGCGTGGTCCAGCGTGGCGATGCGGATCGGGGTCCCCGCTTCGGCGGCCGCCAGGTGCGGCGCGATCGCCGGCGCATACGCACAGGGATTGATGCGCTCGTAGGGCTCGTCCGTGCCGGAGGCTTCGCGCAGTGCCAGGGCGTCGTCGTTGCGCAGCCCCTCGGGTCCGTCCGCGCAGCCGGTCGCCACCGGCTTGAAGCCGCACACCGCGATGCGTCTCGCCCGTGCCGCACGGATCAGGGCGCAGGCCACGGCGGTCTTGCCGACTCCGGTGTCGGTGCCCGTCACCACCAGCGTGCGCGCGCTCATCGGCGCAGACGCAGCAGGCTCCTCGCCGACACCGCGGCCCAGGCGACTTCGAGCAGGATGAAGCCCCACTGATTTTCGACCACGGCCACCACGGTCAGCACGGACGAGCCGGCCAGGTTGCACCAGAGGTAGGACGGGTCGTCAGGACTCCAGCGCCCAATCTGCTGCAGCGTGAAAGCGACCAGGATGAGGGTCGCACCGGCCATGGAGACGAGCTGGACGATCATGCGGCGCGCGGCGCAGCGCCACGCTCCAGCTCGCGCCAGCCCTCGCCCAGGGCTTCGAGAAGCTGGTCCACGTCCGCGGCGGTGTGCGCCGCACTCAGGGAGATGCGCAATCGCGCGGTCCCCGGCGGCACGGTCGGCGGGCGGATCGCGGCGACCCAGCAGCCTCGCTGGAACAGGAATGCACTGAGCCACAGTGCGCGTCCTTCCTCTCCAAGCACCAGCGGCAGGATGGGGGTGTCGGGCGTCGCGGCCAGATCGAGCGGCAGGGCGACCCGCCGTGCACCTGCGACCAGGCGCGCCACGTTCTCGCGCAGCTGCGCGCGGCGCTGCCTGCCTTCGTCCGATTGCGCGATGGCCAGGCCGGCACGCGCGGCGGCCGCGATGGCGGGCGGAGGCGCCGTGGAGAACACCCAGCTGCGCGCCCGCTGCACCAGGAATTCCACGAGGGTTTCGGATCCTGCAACGAAGGCCCCTGCCGCGCCGATCGCCTTGCCCAGCGTCGCCACGTACACGTCGGGCCGCGGGGCCGCGGGCTCCGCCAGCGCGCAGCCCGATTCGCCGCTGACCCCGAAGCCGTGCGCGTCGTCCACCATGAGCGCGGCGCCTGCGCGTGCACAGGCCGTCGCCAGCCCGGCCAGCGGCGCCCGATCGCCATCCATGCTGAACACCGCGTCGGTCACCGCGAGGACCTGCGCACCGCGCGCAGCCGCCGACTCGCGCGACAGTGCATCCGCGAACGCGCCCGCATCGGCATGACGCACGCGCACGTACCGCGCGCCGCTGAGGCGTCCGCCGTCGATCAGCGACGCATGGTTGAGCTCGTCGGCGACCAGCACGTCGCGGCGCCCGAGCAGTGCCCGCAAGGTGCCGAGGTTCGCCGCCCATCCCGACGAGAACAGCAGCGCACGCGGATATCCGGTGAACGCCGCCAGCTCCTCTTCCAGCGCGCGGTGCTCGGCGTCGTAGCCGCTGACCAGCGGCGAGGCTCCGGCCCCCGTGCCGCCACGGCGCAAGGCGCCCGCCGCGGCCTCCGCCAGCCGCGGATCGGCCGCCAGCCCGAGGTAATCGTTGGAGCAGAAGTTGATATACGGGCGGCCATCGATCTCGATGCGGCTGCCGTGGCCCGGCCCCACCACGCGGCGCGCGCGATACCGCTGCTGCCCCCGCAGGGCATCGAGCTGTGGACGCAGGCGCGCGTCGAGCACGCTCACGCGGCGGCGGACAGCGGGGCCGCTCCGGCGGGCTCGGCCCGCAGTCCCAGGCGCTGCAGCAGCGCGCGATCGTGGTCGTTGCCCGGGTTGCCGGTGGTCAGCAGCCGCTCCCCGTAGAAGATGGAATTGGCGCCGGCGAAGAAGCACAGCGCCTGCAGCTCGTCACTCATGGCCGTCCGACCGGCCGAGAGCCGCACGGTGGAGCGTGGCATCAGGATTCGCGCCACCGCGATGGTGCGCACGAACTCCAGGCCCTCGAGGGGCGCCGCGCCCTCCAGCGGCGTGCCGGCGACCGGGACGAGGTGGTTCACCGGGACGGATTCCGGATGCTGCGGCAGGTTCGCGAGGGTGCGCAGCAGCTCGGCGCGGTCGGCGCGCGACTCGCCCATGCCGACGATGCCGCCGCAGCACACCTTCACGCCCGCGCTGCGCACGGCGGCAAGGGTGTCGAGGCGATCCTGGTAGCACCGCGTGGTGATGACCTCCGAGTAGAACGCTTCAGAGGTGTCGAGGTTGTGGTTGTAGTAATCGAGCCCGGCGGCCGCGAGCCGCGCGGCCTGCGCGGGCTGCAGCATGCCGAGCGTGAGACAGGTTTCCAGGCCGAGCGCTTTCACTTCCCGCACCATCTCCTCGACGCGCACCAGGTCGCGGTCTTTCGGCGCGCGCCACGCCGCGCCCATGCAGAAGCGCGTGGCGCCATTGGCCTTGGCCGCCTGCGCCGCGACCTTCACCTGCTCGAGCGGCATCAGCGGCTCCGCCTTCACCTCGGTGGCGTAGCGCGCGCTCTGCGGGCAATACGCGCAGTCCTCGGGACAGGCGCCCGTCTTGATCGAAAGCAGCGTCGACAGCTGCACGGTGTTAGCTTCGAAGTGCCCGCGATGCACGGTCTGCGCGCGCAGCAGCAGGTCGCTGAACGGCGCCTCGAACAGGGCCAGCACTTCCTCGGATTTCCAGTCGTGTCGCAGCTCGATGCTCACAGGGACGGCTCCGGCAGCAAGGGAAAACGCCCACATGGTTCAAGGAGATACGCGGGAAGTCAACTTATGCACCGCATTCTGATTGACCTCCGGACAGGCGTCGTCGACACCCTGCTGCCGCTGCGCTGCCACTTGTGCCGCGAGGCATCGAACGCGCGGGTCTGTCCACACTGCGAGTCGGCACTTCCCTGGAGCCTGCGTGCGTGCCGGGCGTGCGCTGCGCCGCTGACGTCTGGCGTCGTGTGCGGCGACTGCCTGCAGCATGCGCCCGCGCAGCACGCGGCATGGACCGCCTTCACCTACGAAGCGCCGGTCGCGGCGCTGCTGGTGCAACTGAAGTTCGCCGGGCGGCTGGCGGGTGCGCGGGTGCTGGGGGAACTGATGGCTCGCAGGCTGGCTGCGCGCCCGGAGCCACTGCCCGACACCCTCGTGCCCGTACCGCTGCACGTAACGCGCCTGCTGGGGCGCGGTTACAACCAGGCCCTGGAGATCGCGCGCTGGGCCGGACGCGATCTCGGCATTCCGGTGCGGGCCGAATGGGCACGCCGCCGGCGCGGCACGCTTGGGCAGACACGGCTGTCGGCCGTGGAGCGCCGGCGCAATCTGCGTGGCGCTTTTGCCGCGGACCGCAACGTGCAGGGTCGCCATGTGGCGATCGTGGACGACGTCATCACCACCGGCGCGACGGTGGGTGCCCTCGCGCGGGCGTTGCGCCGCGCCGGCGCGAGCCGCGTCGAAGCCTGGGCGGTCGCGCGCGCGTGAGCTAGCGCAGCGTGCGGTCGAGGAATTCCAGCGCCGCGTCGAGGGCCGAGTCCGCCAGCAGGAACACGCTGACGTGCCCCAGCAGCGGTATTCGATAGAGCTCGGAATGCACGCCGACTGCCGCGAGGGCGGCACGGAAGCGCTGCGCGTGCTCGACCGGCACCAGGTCGTCCACCGCCCCGTGATACAGGAACACCGGCGGCGCGCCGGCGTGCACGTGGCTGACCGGCGAGGCCAGCACGTATCGCTGCGGATCCTGCCGTGGTGTCACGCCGAGGAACGACTCGGTCAGGCCGCCGCCGTCGAGCAGGGTCAGGTCGGCGGGCGCCGCTCCCGCCACCAGCGCACGCAGCCGGGTGTCCGGACCGCCATAAGGGGAGTCGAGCGCATCTCCCGGACGCAGCATCGCCAGCAGCGCCGCCAGGTGGCCGCCGGCCGAATAACCGAAGGCGCCGATGCGGGCCTCGTCGATGTCATGCGCCCGCGCGTGCGCGTGGATCCAGTGCATCGCCTGCTGCAGGTCCTGCAGCGGCGCAGGGAAATGCCACTGCGGCGCGAGGCGATACTCGATGTCGACCGCCACGAAGCCGCGACGGGCGAGCAGGCGGCCGATGTCGTCCATGTCGCTGCGGCTGCCGTGCGCCCAGGCTCCCGGATGCACCAGCAGGACGGCCGGGAACGGGCCGTTCGCGGCGGGACGGTAGACGTCGGCCTCGAGTGCCGCCGGCCAGTCCGCGGGGGTATAGGTGAGGTCGCGCTCGATGCGCACCTCGAACGGTCCGGCCTGGGGGGCGCTCGTGGGAGGTCGGCCGGACCAGTTCGCGCAACCCGCAAGCGGGAGCGCCAGCGCCGCGACGAGCCATGTCCTCAATGCCACAGCGTGTCGAGCGCGAGGCCGGCGAAAACCACCGCACCGAAATGGCGGCTGTGGAGGAAGGCGGCAAACGCGCCGGCCGGATCCCGGGCGCGGATCTGCCACTGTTCCCAGGCCGCGAGCACGGCCGCGACGGCAAGCCCGGCGTAATACGGCGCGTGGCGATGCGCGAACAGTCCCGCAGCCAGCAGCAGCGTCAGCGTCAGGGTCTGCAGCAGCGCCGTCACTGCGCGGTCGGCGCGGCCGAACAGCAGCGCGCTGGACTTCACGCCGATCCTGCGATCCTCCTCGCGGTCCGCCATGGCGTAGAAGGTGTCGTACGCGATGGCCCACAGCACCGTGGCCAGCACCAGTACGCCGCACAGCTCCCACGGGATCGTGCGGCGAACCGCGGAGAACGCCATCGGGATGCCCCAGGCGAAGGCCAGTCCGAGGTGCGCCTGCGGCAGCGAGTGCCAGCGCTTGGCGTAGGGATAGCTCGCCGCCAGCAGCACGGCGGGCACCGACAGCAGCACCGTGCGCGTGTCGAGCTGCTCGACGAAGCCCAGCGCGATCAGGCACAGCCCGACGAACAGCCGCACCGCCTCCCCGGTACCCACCCGGCCCGCCGCGATCGGCCGCTGCGCGGTGCGGGCGACGTGCGGGTCGATGTCGCGGTCGGCGAGGTCGTTGACGACGCAGCCGGCCGAGCGCATCAGCACGGTGCCGGCGACGAAGACGATCAGGACCTTCA
>DATLCG010000037.1:0-26327 GCA_035526525.1 Binatia bacterium | reverse complement strand
AGGAAGGCCGGGCCCGGGGCCTGCGTCGCGCAGGTAAAGCGCAGGGGCGACGGAGCCCCGAAGGGGTGCCGCGTGCCGGAGGAGGGGCCATGGCCCCGACGCAGGCATGCGGCATCGCCCCGAGCCACGGAGCGACGCAGGCACCGGGTCCGGTCTTCCGTCACCCACCGCAGGCGAGCCGCAGGACTGCAACCGCGCAAAGACGCGCGGCTATTTCCTGGTGACCTTCACCACCACTTCCGTCGCGCCGGCCACGTTCTCCAGCACCAGTACCGGTGCGTTGGCGGCCGAAGTGACCGTCGCGCCCGTCACTTCCACGGTGTAGCCCGCTGGATAGTGCAGCGCGACCGGAACGTAGATCTCGGTCGGCGCGGTCGCGGCATGTGGCTTGTAGGTGTAGTCGAACTGCGCGGTCTCCGGGTCGAAGGTCATGGAGACGGGCTCGCCCGCGGTGGCCTGCGGATAGGTGCGCTGAAGGAATTTCAGCTTGTCCAGCTTGGCCGTGGACAGGTCCTCGTCGTCGGCGAAGATGCCCTGCGCGCCCGAGTCCTGCGACTGCGTGGTCGGGTCGGCCCACTCCTTGTATTGCCAGTAGTGCCAGCCGACCAGGTGCTGGTCGGCCAGGCGCGTCACCCGCTCGAGCACCACCGGGTCGTCGGTGGCGCCGAATTCCGTGAGCATCTCGACGGCCCCGAGCGCGTCGCCGCGCGAGCGCGCGTTGTCGAAGACGTTGCCGTCGATGAACTCGCAGCCCTGCTCCTCGACCACCGGCGCGGGCACCGGGAACTGCGCGCTCTGCAGCACGGTGCTGATGCCGCAGTAGTTGTGGAACGAGTAGCCGAGCTGCGACTCGCCCTCGATCGGCTCGAAGCCGGTGGGGTTGCCGGTGCCGCCCGACAGCGTCTGCGGTTCCAGCCACACCAGGTTGTCGCGGTCCACCTGGCGGATGCCGGCGATGGCGTTCTCGAAGAACGGCTGCAGCTCGCTGGTGTCGGTGTCGCCGCAGCCCACCATCGGCGGCACGATGCAGCTCGACCACTCGATGCCGGGCCAGGGCTCGTTCAGCAGGTCATAGCCCATCGAGTACGGCTGGCTCTTCCAGCGCGCCGCGACCGCCTTCCAGGCGTCGCGATGCGAGTCCCAGATCGGTCCCTGCTCGGCCCACAGGTTGTCGAAGGCCTCCGAGACCTGCGGCGTGAAATAGTTGAACGGGAATCCGAACGTCGGCGCGCCCAGGGCCTCGGTCGCGGGCCCGGCCAGCGCGTCCACCGCCCAGTCCGGCACGCCCTCGCCCTGGTACTTCGGCCCGAGCATGTCCTGGTGGAAATCGAACAGCATCCACACGCGATGCGCGGCCAGCAGCTGCACGATGCGGTCCCACGCCGCGAGGTACGACGCGTCGATGGCGCCCTGCTGCGGCGACACGCCACTCCACAGCACGCCGATGCGCGCGCTGTTGAAGCCGTGCGACTCGAGCCAGGCCGCATCCGCGGCGCGGAAGCCGGCGGGCGTGTCGGCCGGCACGAAGGGCGCGTTCTTCCACACCAGGTTCACGCCATGCATCAGCACCACGCGGCCGTCGCGATCCACCAGCCAGCGGCCGTCGCGGCGCAGCTGCTGCGGACCGCCGGCCTGCCCGCTTCCCTCCGGCGGCGCGACGCCGCCGTCGCTGCACGCCGACAGCGCCAGCGCGATCGCCAGCGTGGCTCCCTTCACCCCGATGCGGATCATGTTCCCTGCTCCCAGGCGGGTCCCGGTGCGTCGCGCCCACCCTTCACTCAAACGGGTGATGCAGGCTCCGGTGCACGAGTCACACACTGCCGCGCGTCTGCTCGTGGAGCAAGGCCCATGGCCGTCGTCATCAAAACCGCTGCCGCTGCCGCTGCCGCTTCCGGCACCGCCCTGCACCAGATCGAGGCCGCGCCGCCGCCGGAGCGCTACGCGCGCGGCTGGCACTGCCTCGGACTTGCTTCCGAGTACAAGGACGGCAAGCCGCACTCGCTGCAGATCTTCGGCACGCGCCTCGTGGCGTTCCTCGGCGAGGACCGGCAGATCCACATCCTCGACGCGTGGTGCCCGCACATGGGCGCCGACCTCGCCCTGGGCGAGGTGAAAGGCAACTCGCTGGTGTGCCGCTTCCATGCGTGGAGCTGGGGCGCCGATGGCGTCTGCAACCACATTCCGTACGCCAAGCGCATCCCGCCGAAGGCCCGCATCCGCTCGTGGCCAACCTGCGAGCAGAACAAGCTGCTGTTCGTGTGGAACGACCCGGAGGGCCACGGCCCCACCGCCGACGTCGCCATCCCGCGCATCGACCCGGTGTTCTCGCCCGAATGGAGCGAGTGGTCCATCGTCAAGTGGCGGATCGAGAACAACTGCCGCGAGCTGATCGACAACATCGCCGACATGGCCCACTTCGGGCCGGTGCACGGCTCCGACAACGTCGTCTACTTCGCCAACATCTTCGACGCGCACAAGGCGACGCAGATCATGGTCGGCTCCAACTCGCGGCTCGGCGGCGACAAGGAATTCCTGACCACCATCGCCAGCTACTTCGGCCCGGCGTACCAGATCACGCACATGTTCGGGTCGATGGGCGGCTACCCGGTCGAATCGATCCTGCTCAACTCGCACACGCCGGTGTCGCCGAACGCGTTCGAGCTGCGCTTCGGCGTGATCGTCAAGAAATTCCCGGGGATGACGCAGGACGCCTGCGACGCCATGGTCAAGCAGTACGTGGACCTGACCAACAAGGCCTTCGGCGAGGACGTCGCGATCTGGCACAACAAGGTGCGCATCGACAACCCGCTGCTGTGCGACGGCGACGGCCCGGTGTACCAGAACCGGCAGTGGTACGAGCAGTTCTACGTCGACGCGGCCAAGGTGCCGGCCGACCTGCGCGGCAAGCGCGTCACCGAGATCGACAAGGGGCTCGACAAGAAGCCGCCGCTGAAGCACGCGTTCGAGGCATGACGCGCGCGTAACGCCGATTCTCCTTGCAGCCGGCGGCCACGCCGGTTTCTAATCGCACCTCCAACAATCCGGGAGCCGCACCGATGAGCGACGTCACCGCATTCCTGCAGCAGATGACCCAGGCGTTCGATCCGTCGGCGGCGGCGGGCACCAACTGCGTCATCCAGTTCAACACCTCGAAGCCGGCCTACATCACGATCAACAACGGCGCCTGCAAGCTGGACCAGGGCACCGCCGGCAACTCCGATGTCACGCTGACGATGGCCGACGACGACCTGGTTGCGCTGCTGAAGGGCGAGCTCAACGGCATGATGGCGTTCATGACCGGCAAGCTGCAGGTCGAAGGCGACCTGATGCTGGGGCAGCGGCTGGCAAGCTTCTTCGACCGCGACAAGCTGAAGTGATCGCGCGATAAGCGCAGTCACCCAACGCCCGGCGCCGCCGGGCGTTTCGCTTTTCAGGGCCGCTTCAGCGCCTGCCGCCGCGGTCCGCCAGCGCCGGGTTCATCCGCCGATCGTCTCCATGTCCGACGGTCCCCAGAACGCGCGCATGGAGCGGAAGCGTCCCGCGGCGTCGAAGGTCATCACGTCGATCACGCGGATCACCATGCGGCGGCCCTGGTAGTTCAGCGTGACGTCGAACGCCATCGCCGCCGAATCGCCGTGCGAGGCGCGGATGGGCGCGGCGAGCGACAGGCGCGCGCCGGTCTTCATCGCCATCGTGTAGAACTCGCGGATCCGCGGCTTGCCGCTCATCACCGGCTTGCCCACCGGGTCCTCGACCGTGGCGTCGTCGGCGTAGAGGCCGACCACCGCCTCGAGGTCATCGCGGTTGAAGCCGTCGACGTACGCCTGCATCGCCTGTTTCATCTGCTGCTCGCTGACCACGCCGGTCTCCGCGAATGGATGGCGCGGGCATCTTCCGCCGCAGGCCGGCCCGGGCCATCGTCCGAAGGTGGGAGGCCGGCGCCGGGACGCTCCCGGGCGCTGCGCCTATACTCGCCGGGCGGGGCGGCTCCCCGCGTGAATGCCGGTCGGTTTTCCGCTCCGCGAGGCGCGGATGCGTGGAGGAACGCATGGCGGCTTCGGCGAAGGCAATGAGCTCGGCGACGCGATCCAGGCCGGTCGCGGTCGGGGCGCTGCCCGTCATTTCCCGGCCCGCGGACCTCGCTGCGCTCGACCGGCTGGTTTCGGCCATCTACGAAGGCCCGCTCGAATCGCCGCCATGGCAGTCGGCGCTGCAGGCGATGCGCGAGCACCTCAGGGCGGCCCACGTGACGCTGATGCTGCGGCCGCCGTCGCCCGACAGCTCGGGCGTGATGATCAACACGGGATCGGTGAAGCCGGAAGCGGTGGTCTCCTACGAGACGCACTACTTCTCGATGGACCCGTTCGTGCGCCTGAAGGAAGGCGAGGTGGTCACCGCCGAGGAGCTGATCGGCAAGTCCTGGCTCGAGTCCTCGGTGTACCGCGAGTACCTGCAGCCGCTCGACATCCGCCATTTGCTGGGCGCCGACATCTACACGCAGGAAGGCATCGAGTGCCGGCTGCGCATCACGCGCTCGCACGACGCCCGGCCCTTCTCCGGCGAGGACCGCACGCTGGTGCGCTTCCTGCTGCCGCACCTGAAGCGCTCGATCCAGCTGCACGCGCGGCTCGATTTCCTCGAATGCGAGCGCCAGCTGTTCGCCGGCACCGTCAACCGCATGCTGCTGGGCATCATCAGCTACGCGCAGAACGGCGAGATCCTGGAGATGAACGAGGAGGCGAAGCGCATCCTCGCGGAGAAGGACGGCATCCGGCTGTCCGGCAGCACGCTGCACGTCGACGGCCAGGAAGGCCGCGAGCTCCAGCGCATGATCCGCCAGGTCCTCGCCTCGCCGGCCGGTCCGCCCGGCGTGCACGAAGGCCCGGCCGTGGTCGAGGCGCTCGCAGTCACGCGGCCCTCGGGCCGCGCCAAGATCGGCGTGCTGGTCAAGGCGATCCCGTCGGGCCCGTGGTCCGAAAGCCGCCATCGCCCCGCGGCGGCCGTCTTCCTGCGCGACCCGGAATCCAGCGGCGCGCAGCCCTCGCACGAGCTGGTGCGGCGGCTGTTCGGGCTGACGCGCATGGAAGCATCGCTGGCGCTGCTCCTGGCCGAGGGCTTCACGCTCGACGAGGCCGCCGAAAAGATGAACGTGCGGCGCAACACCGCGCGCACCCACCTGCGCTCGATCTTCTGCAAGACCGGCGTCACCCGCCAGACCATGCTGGTCCGGCTGCTGCTCAACAGCGTGATCTCGCTGGGCTGATCGGGGGCTGGGCCGCAGCGCGGGCGGCCGCGTCCGGTGCTTCCGCTACTCGGTGCGGTGGGTGGGCCGAAGCGCGGTGGAGGCCGCGCGTCAGCTTCGGGTGGCCGACGGCCGCATCCGGTGCTTCCGCTACGGGATGGCTCCCCGCGTGGCCCTCCGGGCCACCCCCGCAACGATGAAGCTGTTGCGGGGGCTCCGCGCGGGTCCGCTTTTACTCCCTCCGCGAAAGCCCCGGACGCGGCCTGCTCATTTCCGGTGGGTGATTCTTAAAGCCAACCAAACCACCTCAGGTTCCGGGCCGAAGCGCGGGGGAGGCTGCGCGGCGTGCAACCTGACGCGGCGCCGCGCATCGCAGCCCGGGGCGGGGGCGGGCCGCCGGTGGCGGCACGAGCGCATACGCGCTCGGCGGGGAAAGAGTCATGGTCCTTGTTCCCACCAACCGCATCGTGGGAAGAAGCGCGCGCATGCGCGGTACCCCGTTCCGGGCGAGAAGCGCAGGGAACCGGCGAAGCCGGCGCCGCTTAGGGCGCACGACGCGCAGCCTCCCCCGCGCTTCGGCCCTAGCCACCGCACCGAGTAGCGGACGCACCGGATGCGGCCGTCGGCCACCCGAAGCTGACGCGCGGCCTCTCCCGCGCTTCGGCCCAGCCACCACGAGCCCTAAACCGGCGCCTTCCCGTGCTTCGCCAGGTAATGCGCCGTGATGTTGGGAATGTCCGCGACCGGCGTGACGATTTCGTAGACGCGCTCGTAGGTGGCGCGCTGGATCAGCCAGCGGCCGTCGCGCTTCACGTAGGTGTCGCGGTAGAAGGCGCTGCCGTCGGTGATGATCTTGTTCTTCAGGTCGAGGAACCAGTCCTTCAGGTACCAGGTGCCCTTCGCCTCGGTGGGCGACACCGACTCGAGCTCGGGATGGTTCACGTGGTGGAAGGCGATCGCCTGGCTGTGGAAGGCGTAGCCGATCGCTTCCAGGATCTTGTCGCGGCCCTGCGCCTCGAACAGGTACGAGCCGCCCTGGTAGCGCACGCTCGCGTCCTCGGTGAACAGCGTCTTCAGCTCGGCGAGGTTGGCCGTGTCGATGCAGCGGCAGTACTTGTACTTGAGCTGGCGGATCAGCTCGAAGTCTTCCAGCGGCAAAGGCATGGTGATCTCCGAAAGAGGGCATTCCCGCGCGGGCGGGAATGACGCGATGCGTCAGATGCCGAATCCGCCGGACACGTTGATCTGCTGCCCGGTGACGTAACCGTTGCTCGCCAGGAACACCGCCGCGCTGCCGATCTCCTCGGGGCGGCCCCAGCGCTTCAGGGCGAGCAGCTTCTGCGTCTCGTCGATCCACTTCTGGTCGAACACGCCGCGCTTGAGCAGCTCGAGGAACATGCCGGCCTCGATCACGCCGATCAGCACCGAGTTGGCGCGCACGTTGTGGCGGCCTTCTTCCTTGGCGATGCCCTTCACCAGCGCTTCGTTCGCCGCTTTCGGCACCACCGACAGCGCGTCCTTCGGCGGCCACCAGACGTGGCCCGCGGAGCCGAGGTGCACGTAGCTGCCGCCGCCCGAGGCGCGCAATTTCGGCAGCGTGGCGCGCACGACGTGGAAGAAGCCGTGAGTCTCGACGTCCAGCGAGCGCTTCCACAGCTCGGGCGTCAGCTCGGAGATGTGCATCTGCTCGACCACCGGGCCGGCGCCGAACACCACGGTGTGCAGGCGGCCGTGCTCCCTGGCTGCCGCCTCGACGGCGCCCTGCACTTCCTGCGGGTCGGTGACGTCGGCCGCATGGGCGCTGGCCTTGCGGCCCAGCGCGCGGATCTCGGCGACGACCTTGTCGGCGACGTCGCGCTTGCTGCGGTAGACGATGGCGACGTCGCTGCCGGCGCGGGCGAAGGCTTTCGCCACGTGCTGCCCGATGCCGCCGCTGCCCCCGAACACGATCGCCGCGCCTTGCGGAAAGGCCTGCATGCCGATGTCCCCGTCCATGGTCTCGGGGATCATGGCGGGGCCCGCCGGGGCGAGCCTCACCCGTTCAAGTGAGGACTCAGTTGCGGAAGAATTTCGCCGGGTCGAAGTATTCCCTGGGCAGGGCCTTCGGCTTGTCGGCGCCGACGATCTTCAGCACCGTGCTGGCGCCGTCACGCACGTCGTTGAGATCGATCTCCTGCAGGTACCAGCCCGTCTTGGCGGAGTCGGTCAGCGCGAAATCCGGCGTGGTCAGCTGGCGCCGCAGCGCCGTGCCCTCGTAGTAGTCCGCCTTCAGCGGCATGCAGCTCTTCTCGTCGATCCACACGCGCGCCGAGCGCTGGCCGTCGCCCGTGAAGCGCAGGATCCGCGTCGGGCGCTCGTAGGCCTGGCCGTCGTTCTCGATGGTGGCGTTGCTCCCCGCGAAGCCGTTGGCGAGCTGCAGCAGGTCGCGGTACGTGAAGCTGGTGCCGAGGAATGCACCGTCGGCAGTCTCGCCGCCGATGCGCGTGACCTGGTGCGCGGCCGGCAGGTAGACGTACAGGCTTTCCTGCACCGCGCCTGCGGATTCTTCCTGCCGCGCGAGGTACGACGCGCCCTGCAGGTCCGCCGGCGCGTCCACGCGGATCATCATGTGCACCAGCATGCGGCCGGATGGCGATTCCTCGCGCATCTGGAAGAATCGCCCGGCGACGTTGCGCGTGCGCCCCTCGGCGTCGGCGTGCGACAGCTGGAAGCGGTGCACGCGCAGCGCGGTCGGCACGTTGCCGCGCATGCAGCGCAGGATCCTCTCGGCCTCCTGCGCGGATGCGGCGACGGACACGATCAGCAGCAGGCAGCCGGCCAGGATCCTCATCGCGGTCTCTCCCGTGGTTCTGTCTTCATGCTAACGCGCGTCGCGCCGGTACGGCCGACCGCTCAGGCCAGCAGCACCGCCGCACGGCCGAAGCACCAGAAGGCCGCCAGCGTGCCCAGCAGGTAGACCGCCGGCACCCGCAGCGATGGCGCCTGGATGCCGCGGTGCAACAAGGCCCCGAGGCCGAGCAGCGCCGCCACCTCGGCGATCTGCCCGAGCTCGATGCCCAGGTTGAATCCCAGCAGCGCAGCGGCGACGTCGCCGGGCGGCAGGCCGACCTGGGACAGCGCGCCGGCGAAGCCAAGCCCGTGCAGCAGGCCGAAGGCGCCGGCCATGAGCCAGGGCCGTCGTGCGATCGCCGAAGGCGGTGCATGCGCCGGCCGCGCCAGCTCCACCGCGAGCGCCAGCACCGACAGCGCGATGCCCAGCTCCATCCAGGCCTGCGGCACGCGCACGAGCTGCAGCGCCGCGAGCGCCAGCGTCACGCTGTGCCCCGCCGTGAACGCGGTCAGCGTCGCCAGCAGCCTTCCCGCGCGGCGCACCAGCAGCACCAGGCCCGCGACGAACAGCAGGTGGTCGAGGCCGGTGGCGAGGTGCTCGATGCCGAGCACCAGGTACTGCGGAACCACCGGCACGGCATCCGCAGGGATGATCCAGGCCTCGCGTGCGGCGTCCAGCAGCGTTTCGCGCGGAACCCCCTGCAGCGGCACGAAGCGGGCGATCGCCGCGATGCGGCTGCGCGAGAGTCCATCCACCGCGACCGCCCTGCCGGCGAGCGGCGCGCTGCACGCCAGCGACAGGCGCAGTACCAGCGCCTCGTTGCCCTCGGCGGCGCGCGTCACCGGCCCGGCCCGGCAGTCCCCGGGAAAGCGCGGCGCCACATCCACGTCCTGCGCGCGCGTCACCGAGGTGCGCCACAGCACTTCGTATTGCGCCGGCGCGATCTCGCGCAGATCCAGCAGCGCCGGGGCCAGCGGATGCGCTGCCGCGGCTGCCGGCAGCAGCGCGGCGGCGATGCACAGGCGGCGCAGTGCGATCACGACGCCTCGCCGCGCCACTCGACGCGGTAGCGGGAACGCAGCGCCGCGAGCAGCGCGTCCACCGCCTGCTGCTCGCGCTCCGCCAGCGCGGCGTAGGCGGCCTGGCGCCGCACCGTCGCGGCGTCCGCGGGCGCCGCCGGCAGTTGCGCCGTGACGCGGAACAGGTGCTCGCCCCAGGCGGAGGCGACCGGGCCGATCCAGCGGCCGGGAGCGGCCCGGGCGATCGCCTGCGCCGCGGGCTCGCCGAACGCGCGCGCCAGTTCCGCCGGCGAGGACGGCGGCAGCGTATCGCCCAGCAGGAACGGATCGCCGGTGACGCCGGTGCCGTCCTGCAGCCGCTTCAGCGCGGAGATCGCATCCGCGTGCGTGCGCGCTCCGTGACGGTCGCGGCTGAAGAAGCGCTGCTCGACCGCGCTGCGCGCCGGCGCCGCGTAGCGGTCGGCGTGGCGCTCGACGTAGTCGGAGATGTCGGTCGGGCCGAGCCGCGCATCGGCCGCGGCACGCTGGCGCATGAGCTGCAGCAGGCGGCCGCGCACCACCGGGTCGCGGCGGTCCATGCCGAGGCGCCGCGCGCGCTCGAGCAGGGTCTCGTCGCTGGCGCCAGCGTCCGTGCCCAGCGCGAAGCGCAGGTTCTGCAGCAGGCGGCGGCGCACGATGAGGTCGTGCCGGTCGAGACCGAGCCGCCGCGCCTCGGCCAGCAGGCGCTCCTCGTCGGCGCGGCGAGCCTGCGCCGCGGCCAGCTCCGCCGCACCCGGTGCGCGCCCCTGCTCGCCCGACCACTGCCTGCGCAGCTGCTCCAGGTCGGCGTCGTCCAGCTCGAGCGTCTGCACCCGGGGCGCGAGCGCCGCCTGCACGGCGAACAGCACGGCCCCGAGCGCCAGGAAATGCAGCAGCGGACGCTGCCGCAGCGAGCCCCGGCGTTTCACGATGCCGGGCGGTACCAGATCGGCGAGGTCCACGCGCGCTCCTGCACCGTCTTCGGATAGGCCGCGTCGCAGCAGCCCTCGAAGCCGGCAGGCGCCCCCGCCGCGCAGTCCACGTGCGCCGCGACGCACTGGCGCGTGGCCCAGCGGCAGCTGGGATTCTCGACCACCCGCGCGTACCAGAAGGCCGGCTGCGCGGCGTCGAACTGCGGGTCCTGCCACACCGCGCAGAGCTGCGCGAAGCCGGGGCCCGAGGTCTCGCAGGTGCCCGTGTCCACCGACGCGCCGTTGGCCGGATTGCCCGCCACCTCGTAGACCTTCTCCTTCTGCACGCCGTCCTCGATCCAGCCCTTGACGATCTGGATGCGCTGCAGCGGCTCCACCGGCTCGCCGGCCGTGCCCGCATCGCGCAGCGCCGACACCGCGAACCGCGGCGCACCGGCGCCGGAGCGTGCCGGCAGGTCGCCGCCCATCGGCACGCCGGTGGCGTAGCCCTGCGCGGCGAAGTCGTTGCGGCTGCAGAGACTCGCCGGCACGTCCCAGCCGCCGAAGAAGCGCACCACCGGGCGCGTGCCGCTGGTGCCATAGGCCTCGCGCCGGCGCATGGCCGCGAACAGCGACTCGCGCGTGTTCTGCTCGGCCCACAGCACCGCAAGGCCGCCGGGATTGACCTCGATCACGTCGGTGAGGCCGGTCACGCTGTCACGCGGGTTCATGCCGGCGCCGGCGTGTCCGGGAAAGCCGCTCTCGCTGGCATTGCCGGGGGTGCCGAGATGCGTGTCGGTGCTGCCGATGAAGCCGTACTTGAACGGATTCACGCCCAGCGCCTGCTCCTGCGCCAGGCCCTGCTTCAGCGCGGAGCGCAGGAAGTCCTGCTCCTTCGGCGGGCCGGTGTTGAGTCCGCCGAAGCGGTCGCCGGTGAGATTGTTGTAGGGCAGCACCTCGAAGTTGCACAGCTCGTCGGCCGCGCCCGCGCCGGTGGTGCCGAGGCACTCGGACTGGCCCTTGTGCTGCGTGATCTCCGCCAGCGGCTCGTTGGCCTGCCGTGCCGCGGCGTACTCGGCGGTGAAATCGTCGCCGTTGCGGTCCTGCGTCTGGAACATCAGGCCGGCGCTGAGGTTCGAGTTGTGCGGGATGGTGAGGACGTTGCAGCCCGCCGCGCTCCGGCACGCATCGGACAGCGCCTGCCACAGCAGCTCGGGCTCGGGCGCCTCGTAGTAGCTGGTCGGCAGCTCCGGCACCGACTCGCTGGCGAAGATGACGTTGCGGTGCAGGTTGTTGGACTGCGGCGAGCCGGTCCATTCGTAGCCCACGAACGTGGTGAAGCGGCACTGGCGGCTGCGGTCGTAATAGGCCTCCGCCGCCTGCTGCACGTCGCGCCACGGCGTCTTCGCGGCGGTGAGGCAGGCCGAGCCGTCCACGCCGCAGAACGGCAGCCGCGGGATGGTCTCGCCGCCGTCGGCCGTGGGGATGCCCGTCATGCCGGGCCCGAGCAGGTTGAAGAAGATGAAGGCCTGGTCGGGGCGCTCGCGGTAGAACTCGCACTCCGGCGAGTCGTAGCCCGGCTCTTCGGGATGGGTGCACATCCGGGTCTCGCCGAAGAATTCGGAGTGGTCGGTCACCGCGGCGAAATCCAGCGGCCGCCGAAGCTGCGTGAAGCGCGTCGGCTGCCCGTCGGCATCGTAGGGCTGGATCCCGAGCCGCTCGCCGCGCGCGAAGCGGTAGGAGTCATGCGGCCCGACGATGGTGCCCTGCGTGTTGGCGTCGAGCGAATAGGTCGTGTGCACGTGCAGGTCGCCGAAGAACGGCTGTCGCTGCGGCTGGAAGTGGGCGCACTGCACGTGCGCGCCCGGCGTCGCGGGCAATCCCGGCGTCACCTGGACCTCGCCGTCGCTGCACGCGGTCAGCGCCACGGCCAGCAGCGGGACTCGCCCAGCCCGCAGCGTCATTTGCCTTTCGCCAGCAGGAACGCAGGGATCTCGCCACCGCCCTGCAGCACCAGGTTCGTGCCCGACGCATAGGCCGCCGCCGGCGAGGCCAGCCACGCGCAGGCTTCGCCCACGTCCGACGGCTCGCCCAGGCGGCCCGCAGGAATGGTGCGGGCAGCGGAAGGGTCGAAGTGCTGCGCCGAGTGCTCGGTGCGCACCAGGCCCGGGCTCACGCAGACCACGCGCACTTTCGGCGCCCATTCGACTGCCAGCGACGCGGTGAGCGCGACGATGCCGGCCTTGGCCGCGCCGTAGGCGGCGGTGCCCGGCGATGCCCGCAGCGCGCTGACGCTGGCGATGAAGACGATGGTGCCGCCCCCGCCCTGCGCCTGCATCAGCGCATTGCCTTTCTGCGCGCAGTGCAGCGGCGCCAGCAGGTTCAGCTCGACGATGGCCTGGTGGAAGCGCGGCGAGGCCTTGTCGGCCTGTGCCAGCGGCGCGCCGCCGGCGTTGTTCACCAGCACGTCGAGGCGGCCGTGGCGCTCCTTCACTTCGGCGAACAGCGCGTCCACCGCGGCACGGTCGCGCACGTCGCAGGTGACGAACTCGGCCTCGCGGCCGCCGGCCTGCGGGCGCAGCGACGGCGCCTCGCGGCCGCAGGCGATGACCGTGGCGCCGCGCGCGAGAAAGGTTTCGCTGATGCCGCGGCCGATGCCCTTGGCGCCGCCGGTGACGAGTACGACTGGTGCCACGAATCCCCCGATGATGGCGTCGATGCTAGGCGATGGATTTCGGCGCCACCGTACTCCGAAAGGATGAAGCCCGCCGCGCTCCGCGCGCGGAGCATGCGGCCATGCCCGACAACGCCGCCAGCCGCCCCGTCCCCGAGGGCCAGTACGTCCAGCTCGCCAACGGCCGCCGCATCCATTACCTCGACCAGGGCCGCGGGCCGGTGGTGGTGTGGCTGCACGGCTCCGGCAACGGCGCCTCCGGCTACAGCAACTTCAAGGGCAACTACCCGGTGGTGGCCAAGTCGGGCTACCGCTGCATCGTCATGGACCTGGTCGGGTTCGGCTACTCCGACAAGCCCGCGGACGTGGAGTACCCGCTGTCGTTCTTCGTCGAGTGCGTGGCGCAGGCGCTGGATGCGATCGGCGTGCCGAAAGCGACGCTGCTGGGCAATTCGCTCGGCGGCGCGGTGGCGCTGGGTTTCGCGCTCGGGCATCCGCAGCGCGTCGAGAAGCTGGTGCTGATGGCGCCCGGCGGCCTGAACGACCTGCCCGACTACCTCGCCATGCCGGGCATGGCGGCGATGTTCCAGCTGTTCGCGCCGGGCGCGCAGCTCACGCTGGAGCGCATGAAGGAATTCTTCATCAAGGCGTTCGTGGTGAACCCGGCGGTCGTGGACGACGCGCTGGTGCAGGAGCGCTTCGAGCTGATGAAGCTGCAGAACCCGCAGGTCATGAAGACCATGAAGGTGCCGAACCTGACCGCGCGGCTGCCGGAAATAAAGGCGCCGGCGCTGGCGCTGTGGGGCCTGAACGAGAACATGATGCCGGACAGCGGCATCCTGCGGCTCGCCAGGGGACTGCCGGATTGCAGGCTCGTGCTG
Organism: Binatia bacterium; assembly: GCA_035526525.1. Classification (GTDB taxonomy): domain Bacteria; phylum Pseudomonadota; class Gammaproteobacteria; order Nevskiales; family Nevskiaceae; genus JACPFV01. The sequence goes on along the minus strand of DATLCG010000037.1, from coordinate 12,752 downwards.
GTGCCGAAGTGCGGGCACTGGGTGATGATCGAGCACCGCGAGCTGTTCAACCGGCTCGTGCTCGATTTTCTCGGCAATGGATGAGCACTGCCCGGCGCCTGCGCCGGGTTGACGCCATGACCCTTCCCGCCGCCACCGTCGAATCCCTCGGCGACGAGCTGTTCGCGGCGCTGCGCGCGCGCCGCGTGCTCGAGCCGCTCACCAGCCGCGCTCCGGCCATCACCATCGACGATGCCTACCGGGTCTCGCTGCGGCTGCTCGAGCGCCGGCGCCAGGACGGGGAGAAGATCGTCGGCAAGAAGATCGGCGTCACCAGCAAGCCGGTGCAGGACGTGCTCGGCGTGCACCAGCCCGATTTCGGCTTCCTGCTCGACGTCATGCAGGTGCCGGACGGTGCGGCGGTGAGCCTGTCGCAGCACCGGCTGATCCAGCCGCGCGCCGAGGGCGAGATCGCCTTCGTGCTGAAGCAGGACCTGAAAGGACCCGGCGTGACCGCGGAGCAGGTGCTCGACGCGACGGCTTACGTGTCGCCCTGCTTCGAGATCGTCGACTCGCGCATCCGCGACTGGAAGATCCGCATCCAGGACACCGTCGCCGACAACGCGTCCTGCGGCGTGTTCGTGCTCGGCGCGGGCCGCGTGCCGCCGCAGTCGCTCGACCTGGCCGCCGTGAAGATGGAGATCCGCAAGAACGGCGCGCACGCCGCGTCCGGCACCGGCGCCGCGGTGCAGGGCCACCCGGCGACCGCGGTGGCCTGGCTCGCCAACACGCTGGGCGCCTTCGGCATCCCGTTCCACGCGGGCGAGATCATCCTGTCCGGCTCGCTGGCGCCGCTGCTGCCGGCGGCCGCCGGCGACCGCTTCGAAATGACGCTGGCCGGGATGGGCGGCGCGACGGTGAGCTTCGTCGAATGAACAGGATTCCCTGCGCCATCGTCGGCTCCGGCAACATTGGCACCGACCTCATGTTCAAGCTGCAGCGCAGCGCGCGGCTTGCGCCGGTGTGGATGGTCGGCATCGATCCGGCGTCCGACGGGCTGGCGAAGGCGAAAGCCGCCGGCCTCAAGGTCACCGACCGCGGCGTGGACGGCCTGGTGCCGCACGTGAAGGCCGACGGCGTGCGCATCGCCTTCGACGCCACGTCCGCGTACGTCCACAAGGACAATTCCGACAAGCTGACGAAGCTCGGCGTGAAGATGATCGACCTCACGCCCGCGGCGATCGGCCCCTACTGCGTGCCGCCGGTGAACCTGAAGCAGCATCTCGGCCGGCGGGAAACGAACGTCAACATGGTGTCCTGCGGCGGCCAGGCCACGATCCCCATGGTCTACGCGGTGTCGCGCGTGCAGGCCGTGAAGTACGGCGAGATCGTGGCGACGGTCGCCAGCAAGTCGGTCGGCCCGGGCACGCGCAAGAACATCGACGAGTTCACCCGCACCACCGCCGCCGGCGTGGAGCAGGTCGGCGGCGCGCGCCAGGGCAAGGCCATCATCGTCATCAACCCGGCCGAGCCGCCGATGATCATGCGCGACACCATCCACTGCCTCACCGACGAGCCGCCGAAGCAGCGCGAGATCACCGAGTCGGTGCACGCGATGATCGCCGAGGTGCAGGCGTACGTGCCCGGCTACAGGCTGATGAACGGCCCGGTGTTCGACGGCAACCGCGTCACCGTGTTCATGGAAGTCTCCGGCCTCGGCGACTACCTGCCGAAGTACGCCGGCAATCTCGACATCATGACCGCGAGCGCGACGCGCACCGCGGAGATGTTCGCGGAGGAGATGCAGGCGTGAACCTCACCGGCATCCCGATCAAGGTGCACGACATGTCGCTGCGGGACGGCATGCACCCGAAGCGGCACCAGATCACCGTCGCGCAGATGAAGTCGATCGCGCAGGGCCTGGACGAGGCCGGCGTGCCGCTGATCGAGGTGACGCACGGCGACGGCCTCGGCGGCGCCTCGGTCAACTACGGCTTCCCGGCGGCGAGCGACGAGGAATACCTGCGCGCGGTCATTCCCTTGCTGAAGCAGGCGAAGGTCTCCGCCCTGCTGCTGCCCGGCATCGGCACGGTGGATCACCTGCGCATGGCCAGGGATTGCGGCGTGCACACCATCCGCGTCGCTACGCACTGCACCGAGGCCGACGTCTCCGAGCAGCACATCGCGCTCGGCCGCAAGCTCGGCATGGACACGGTGGGCTTCCTGATGATGGCCCACATGGTGGAGCCGGCGAAGATCCTCGAGCAGGCGCTGCTGATGGAAAGCTACGGCGCCAACTGCCTGTACGTCACCGACTCGGCCGGCTACATGCTGCCGGACGACGTCACCGCGCGGATCGGCCTGCTGCGCGAGAAGTGCCGGCCGGAAACCGAGCTCGGCTTCCACGGCCACCACAACCTGTCGATGGGCATCGCCAACTCGCTGGCCGCGGTCGAGGCCGGCGCGCGCCGCATCGACTGCGCCTGCGGCGGCATGGGCGCCGGCGCGGGCAACACGCCCCTGGAGGTGTTCGTCGCCGTGTGCGAGCGCATGGGCGTGAAGACCGGCGTGGACGTGTTCAAGGTGTCGGACGTCGCCGAGGACCTGGTCACGCCGATCATGGACTTCCCGGTGCGCATCGACCGCAACTCGCTGACGCTCGGGTACGCCGGCGTCTATTCCTCGTTCCTGCTGTTCGCCAGGCGCGCCGAGGCCAAGTACGGCGTGTCCGCGCGCGAGATCCTGCTCGAGCTCGGCCGCCGCAAGATGGTCGGCGGCCAGGAGGACATGATCGAGGACACGGCGATCACGATGGCGCGGGAGCGCGGGCTGGCGAAGCCGGCCTGAGGCGCGCCCCGTGCGGCGCCGTCAGGCCGCCGGCGGCGCGCTCCCCGCGAACAGCGCCTTGACGTTCCCCGCGCCGATGTCGAGCGCCAGCGTCGAGGTCGGCACGAACTTCGTCCTGACGATCTTCCACGCGCCGGCGCGCTTTTCGTACTCGTCCTCGTAGTAGCCCGCCAGCTGGGTCAGGCCGCGCGTCTCGGTGTTGATCAGGAAGTAGTGCAGGCTCCACTTGCCGCGCGCACGGGTCTCGTCGAGCACCTCGATCTGCGGGTTCATGCCGTGGTGCATCTCGACCATGTGCGGGTGGCACGCCATCTTCTGGTAGACCGCGGCGAGCGCATCGGCGCTGTCGAACCGGCCGATGGCGCCGTAGTCGATGTCGACCTTGCCGTCGGCGAAGCTGGCGCGGAAGGCTTTCAGGTCCTTGCGGTCGCAGGCTTCCAGGTAGCGCGCCTTCAGCGCGCGGATGGCATCGGCGTCTTCCAGCGCGCGCAGGCGCTGCTCGAGGGAGGCGGACATGCGGGGCTCCGGAATGGACGTCGCCAGTGTCCGCGCCGTGCGCCGCCCGCGGCCTCCCCCTTTCGGGCGATGCCGCACCCTTCCCCCGCCCTTACCGTGCGCCATCCGTTGCGCGTCTCGTGCGCGCGGCGACCGCGGGGGTTCATGAGCGCCGACGACGTCATCTCCGGCAGGACCTGGAGCGAGTTCTGCCGCGCGCTCGAGCGCGCCGGTGCCCAGGTGCTGCGGCCCGAGGCGCCGTCGACGCCGCTGGACCGCGCCGAGGGCTGGCGCTACCTGACGCGGCTGCTGCGGATCGGCCTCGAGATGCATCTCGAATTCGCCGACGCCGATTTCCCCGGCTTCTTCGCGCCTTCGCACGAGACCGGCAAGATCGGCGCGGACAATCCCGACAACCTCTACCTGATGGCGCGCATCTCCGGCCGCCACGAGTACGTGATCCGCGGCGAGCGCGGCACGGTGCCGTACCTGTCGTTCGGCTCGCAGAAAGGCGGCTACGAGACCGATGGCCGCATGGAGCAGACGGGATTCCTCGACGCCAGGGACCTGCGCGTGGCGGGAGACGGCTCGTTCGAGATCGTGGTCAGCGCCACGCCGCAGCCGCAGCACTGGCTGAAGGTGGACGCCGCCAGCAACGCCATCATCGTGCGGCAGACCTTCCTCGACCGCTCGCGCGAGCGGCCGGCGCGCCTCGCCATCGCGCGGCGCGACGCCGGAGCGATGCCGCAGCCGCTGACGCCGGAGCGCCTGGAGCAGGGCCTGCAGCGCTCGGCGGCGTTCGTCGAAGGCACCGCGAAGCTGTTCGCCGACTGGGCGCAGGGCTACCAGCGCCACACCAACCTTCTGCCGCCGGCCGACCAGGCCGTGTGCCAGCGCGCCGGTGGCGACCCGAACATCTTCTATTACCACTCGCACTGGCAGCTCGGGCCCGACGAGGCGCTGCGGATCCGGGTGCCGCGCGTCCCGGAATGCCGCTTCTGGAACGTGCAGCTGAACAACTGGTGGATGGAATCGCTCGACTACCGCTTCCACCGCATCCACCTCAACGCGCATTCGGCCGTGCGCGATGCGGACGGCGGCGTCACCGTGGTGATCGCGCACCAGGATCCCGGCCACCCGAACTGGCTCGATACGGCCGGGCATGCGAGCGGCACGCTGTGCTGGCGCTGGGTGGGAGCGAAGGAGCAGGTGCATCCCGTGACCGAGGTCGTCGCACCGGCGAAAGCCGGCGCCGGATTTCGCCGAAACGACAGGGTGACGTCATGACTGCCTTCGATCCGGCCGCGCTGCTGTCCTCCGCGCGCGAGGCCTCGGGCGGCCTGTCCGATTTCGGCGATCCGTCGTTCCGCGACGGCCTCGACGCGCTGTGCCACGCGCTGAATGCGGCACCGCTGTCCGGCATGGGCGCCGGCATCCTGCAGCAGAAGATCGGCGGCCAGCTGCTGAACCGGCTGCGCGTGGAGGATTTCTTCCGGCGGCATCCCGAAATCGCGCAGGAGCGCATCGAGGCGCCGCTGGTGATCGCCGGCCTGCCGCGCACGGGCACCACCCGCCTGCACCGCCTGCTCTCGCGCGACGCGCGGTTCCGGTGGATGGCGTTCTGGGAATCGCAGTTCCCGGTGCCGTTCCCCGGCGAGGCCATCGAGCGGCCGGAAGCGCGCATCGCGGAAGGCCACAAGCTGGTGGAGATGATGACCGGCGCGATGCCCAAGCTGCTCGCCATCCACCCGATGGCGGCGGAGGAAGCCGACGAGGAAGTGATGCTGATGGAGCATTCCTTCCTGTCCGCCTTCAATGCCTACGCGCAGATTCCGCAGTACACCGCGTGGCTCGACGCGCAGGACCAGGGCCCGGCCTACCGGTACCTGAAGCGCATGCTCCAGTTCCTGCAGTGGCAGAAGCGGCGGCGTGGCGTCACCGGCCAGCGCTGGCTGCTGAAGAGCCCGCACCACCTGCTGCGCATGGACACGCTGCTGCGGGAATTCCCCGGCGTGCAGGTGATCCTGACGCACCGCGACCCGGTGCAGAGCATCCCGTCCATCGCCAGCTTCATCGACACGCTGTGGCGCATCTACGGCCGCGACCCCGCGCCGCACGCCGCAGGCGCCGAGTGGAGCACGCTGATGCGCCGCGCCCTCGACCACACCCTGAAGGTGCGCCGGACCGCGCCGGCGCAGTTCCTCGACGTGCAGTTCGCCGACACGGTGAAGCGGCCGATGGAGGTCGTCCGGCGCGTCTACGAATTCATCGGCTGGCCGCTGACGCCGGAAGCGCGGACCGCGATGGAACGCTGGATCGCGCACGACGAGAAATCGCACGCGGGCGGGCACGAATACACGCCGGAGGAGTTCGGGCTGTCGGCGGCGCAGCTGGAGAAGGATTTCGCCGCCTATCGCGCGGCTTGCGTGCAGTCGTGAACGCTTTGCCCGGGGAGATTCCATGCTTCTGAAGGACAAGGTCGTCATCGTCTCCGGCATCGGCCCGGGGCTCGGCGTCAAGCTGGCCATCGAGGCCGCGCGCGAAGGCGCGGCGGGCGTGGTGTGCGCGGCGCGCAGCGCGGACAAGCTGGACGACGCGGAGCAGCGCATCGGCGCGCTCGGCGCCAGGGCAAAAGTGCTGAAGCAGAAGACCGACATCAACGACAGGGCGCAGTGCGAAGCGCTGGTCGCGGCGACGCTGAAGCAGTTCGGGCGCGTGGACGCGCTGGTCAACAGCGCTTTCGAGCACGGTCCCATGGACTATCCGTCCAGTGCCGACCTCGACGGCTGGCTCGGCGGGCCCCTCCGCACCAACCTGATCGGCACGCTGAAGCTGACCCAGGCGGTGCTGCCGTCGATGAAAATGCAGAAGGGCGGCGCCATCGTGATGATCAACACCATGGCGGTGCGCCAGGTGCCGCCGCTCGGTGAGGCCGGCTACGCCGCGTCGAAGGCCGCGCTCGCGGTCTCCACCAAGTACCTGGCCAAGGAACTGGGCGCCGACAACATCCGCGTCAACACCGTCCACATGGGCTGGATGTGGGGCGCGCCGGTGCAGGGCTACATGCAGTGGCAGGCGCAGCAGCTGAAGGTCCCGGTCCAGCAGCTGGTGGACGGCGTGGCGTCGCAGATTCCCCTGGGCCGCATCCCGCCCGACGAGGAATGCGCGCGTGCGGCGCTGTTCATGGTCAGCGATTACGCGAGCGTCGTGACCGGGGCGTCGCTGGACGTGAATGGCGGGCACTACATGCCCTAGCGCCAGACCCCTCTCCCCTCGTGGGAGAGGGCCGACGGGCCGAAGGCCCGCGGGGAGAGGGGGTGGTAGACCGGTCCACCCCGGGCGGGCGAAGACGTTTTCCCTCTGGTCAGGGCGCCCGCTCTCGCGGATACTCTGCGCGCTGCACAGGGGGAGCGGGTGGCAATGGGAGTCAGGGGTGCCTTCGGCCGGCGGCTCGCCGGCTGCGTGTTTTTGGGGCTGGCGCTGGCCGCAGCCCAGGCCCCCGCACAGGCCGCCGCCTCGTCCGCCGAGCGCGCCGCGCTCCGGCTGAAATCCGACGCCGTGCTGGTCGTGGACCAGGACAGCGGCGAGACGCTGGCGGCGAAGAACGCCGACGCGGTCCGCCCGATCGCCTCGCTGACCAAGCTGATGACCGCGCTGGTGCTGCTCGAGGCGCGCCAGCCGCCCGGCCAGATGCTGCAGATCACCGCCGACGACACCTACCCCGAGAAGCCGGTGTTCTCGCGGCTCAAGGTCGGCACCGTGCTGCCCCGCCACGAGATGCTGCTGCTGGCCCTGATGGCCTCCGAGAACCGCGCCGCGCTCGCGCTGAGCCGCGAGTACCCCGGTGGCCGCGCCGCCTTCATTGCCCGCATGAACGCCAAGGCGCGCGAGCTCGGCATGAACGCGACGCACTTCGACGACCCCGCCGGGCTGTCCAGCCGCAGCGTGTCGACCGCGCGGGACCTGCAGCGGCTGATCACTGCCGCGAGCGCCGACCCGACCATCCGCGAGTATTCGACGCGCACCTCCTACACGGTGCGGGTGCAGCGCCGCCTGGTGCGCTTCATCAACAGCAACCGGCTGGTGCGCGCCTCCGGCCACTGGGACATCGAGCTGCAGAAGACCGGCTTCACCAACGAAGCGGGCCGCTGCCTCGTCATGCTCACGAACATCGCCAATCGCCGCGTGGCGATGGTGTTCCTGAACTCCTTCGGCAAGCTCAGCCGCTACGGCGACGCCTCGCGCGTGCGCCAGCGCGTCGAGACCGAGCTGCGCAAGCGTCTCGAGCCGGTGGCCGCGCGCTCGTAAGGGCTACTCGGACCAGCCGGTCCCCGTCGTCTTCACCTTGTCCGGGTCGCCGCGGCCCGCGAACGGGCTCGCCGGGTCGGTCGCGGTGAGCAGCCGGTTGAGCAGCGCCTTCAGCACCTGCGCGTCGGCCGCACCCAGCCGGGCGATCAGCTCCGACTCCAGTGCCTTGGCCGCGGCGATCAGCCGCAGGGCCGTCTCGCGGCCCAGCCCGGTGACACGGTATTCCGGCCCTTCGGCCTCCATCACCACCGGCGCTTCCGCGGCGAGTCCGCGCCCGATCAGCGCGCTCATGACCTCGGTACTGCGCGTGCCGAGGATGCCGTACAGGGCGCGGTCCAGCTCGGCGGCCGGCGTCAGCGGCTTCAGCGTCAGGGTGGACAGCACGTAGAACGCGGCGTCGCCCAGGCGCTCCTTCGCCAGGTACGGGCGAAGCTGGCCGAAGAACGAGAAGTGCGCGCGCCCCAGCAGGTAGCCGAGGAAGTCCTCGCTGAAGCTGCCGGCCATGTAGGCGCGGCGGGCCTCCTGCGGCTCGCGGCGCGTCGCATGGGCGTAGCGGCCGCCATGGAACACCAGCGGCGGCGCATCGCTGCCGTCGAAGGCCAGCACCTCGCCGACGAAGATGACGTGGTCGCCGCCGTCGTACTGGAAGGCGTTGCGGCACTGGAAGCGCGCGGTGCAGCCGGTCAGCAGCGGCACGCCGCCGGCGCCCTGCTCCAGCGCCAGCCCGCCGAACTTGTTCTCGCCGCGCCGCGCGAAGCGCTGCGACAGCTCGTCCTGGTCGGCCGCGAGCACGTGCACCGCCCAGTGCGCCGCACCCTTGAACACCGGCAGCGACAGCGCGTTGTTGGCCAGGCTCCACAGCACCAGCGGCGGGCTCAGCGACACCGAGTTGAAGCTGTTGACGGTGAGCCCCAGCGGCGCACCGTCCGGCGCGCGCGTGGTGATGATGGTGACGCCGGTGGCGAAGCTGCCAAGGGCGCGGCGGAATTCGGCGGGGTTGAAGGAAGGCACGGGTTCGGGGCCCCGAGCCCCGCTCACAGGTTGTACTTCACCGTGAACGTCGCGTAATCGCGATCCGCATACGGGTTGGCGGGCAGCAGGCTGTTGCCGATCTTCTTCTTGGTGTCGCCGAAGATGAAGTTGTAGCCCAGCGCGAACTCGAGGTTCTGCAGCCGCTGCAGCACGATCGAGGGCGAGATGCGCATGTCGCCTTCGCCGTAGAGCGCGGAGAACTGGCCCGCCACCGACGGCGTGCCGTTGACCAGCCAGCTGAACGACACCGGCGTGCCCAGGTCCCAGCCCCAGAAGACGTTGCGGCCCTTGGGCAGCGTCAGCACCTGGAAGGCCCAGGCGCTGCGGTTGTAGAACAGCACGTCGCCGTCGCCGCTGGTGTCGATGCCCGGAGAATCCGGCACCGGCGTCACGCTCTGCACCTTCATCACGCTGAATTCCGCGACGATCGGCATCTCGTCGTAGATGAAGAAATTCGGGTTGAACGTGTACAGCACCGACACCTGCGCCGAGTTGGTCTTGCCGCGCGAGCCCACCGGCGCGACCACGCCGGAGATGGTGGCTTCCACCGGGATGTCAATGTTGTCGCGGTGAATGAACTCGCCCGCGAAGTTCACCCCGAACAGCACCGACGACCACGACAGCGCCATCATCTTGATGTTGTCGGCGTAGGTGATGTTGTAGGAGGTCGGCACGTACTGCTGGTTGGTTTCGGTGCTGAGGGGCACGCCGCCGACGTCGCCGAACGGCGCGAAGCCCACGTTCAGCCGGACGCCCGGATTGTGGTTGTGGTAACGCAGGTAGTACGCGCCGAAGGCGGACTTCGACGTCACCTGCCACGTGGCGCCCACGCCCCACTGCCCCTTGTCCGGCGGCAGGATGTCGGGACCGCGCACGGCGTTGATGTACGGGCCGCCATTGATGACCGGCCCCGTCAGGCCGCCCTGTTCGCACAGGAAGCTCAGATCGCCCGCGGGCGTGGCGAGCAGGCCCGGGCAGCTGTCGCCGTAGGCCGGGTTCACCGAGCCGTACGCGAAGGTGGCGCCGTCGCCGACCACGTCGGCGGGCGAGAAGTAATCGCCGACCGGGAAGATCTCCGTCGGCCGGTACTTGAACTGGTAGTAGCCGAGCAGCGTGAAGTCCTGGCCCAGCCCGACGCGCAGCGAGGTCTGCTCCACCGGCAGCAGGATCTCCTTCACCTCCGCGCCCGGCACGAACGCCTTGGTCGCGTCGTTCGGGTTCTGCGCCGTGACGATGCCGGGGAAGAACAGGCTCTCGCCCCAGGCATTCAGGAAGCGCCCCGCGCGCAGGTCCAGGCTGACCGGCCCGAGAAACCAGTTGGCGTAGGCGTACAGGTCCAGCAGGCGGATGCGCTCGCCGTCGGTCTTCTGCGTTTCCTTGGTGAACTCGTTCGCCGGACCGGTCTTGTTGACCGTCGAGCCCGGCTGGTCGCAGCAGTCGATCGAGTCGTTGTCGTTGGTGCCGTGGTAGACCCAGTCGTAGAACGCCGCGCCGCTGCTGATGATCCCGTAGTCGCCCCAGCGCAGGTCGAGCTCGCCGTAGGCGGTGGCGCGGTTGTTGATGAGCGAGTGCTGCTTGAAGTTGCGGTCGCCGTCGTCGTAGTTGATCGTCGTCGCCAGGCCGGTGTGCGTGAAGGTCGGGTACGGATTGTCCGGCGGGTTGGGCGGCTGCGACACGAACTCGTCCACCGGACCGCCGATGAAGTCGGGGGACTGCTTTTCCATGCGCATGCCGAGCGCATAGCCGAGCGTCAGCTTGTACTCGCCGTCGACGGTGTCGAACAGGCTGAACGAGCCGGCCCATGCGGGCGTTGCGGGCGTCGCGGCCACCAGGCCGCACAGCACGATGCCGGCGCGGAGCGCCTTCCTCCCTCCCATCGCTGCTCCCTGTTGTCTTGTCGTTGGAGTCGGCGCGTTCACAGTACGGGCGGGCCTGTGCAGGAGCCTCATCCGAAGGGGTGAGAGCGCGCGCCGTGTCGCGCCGCCTCGTGTAAAACAGGCGCGCCGGCAGAGGAGCCGGCCTCGAAAAAAACCCACCGCCCATGCCGCGACTCAGCCCGATCGACGCCGCGTTCCTGCGCATGGAATCGCCGCGCACGCCGATGCATGTCGGCGGCCTGCTCACGTTCAGGCTGCCGGCGGGCGCGCCGCCGGACTGGCTGCAGAAGACCTTCGCCTTCATGAAGAGCCAGCCGGTGACGGCGCCGCCGTTCAACTGGCGGCTCGCGGACGGCGCGCTGCGGCGCGTGGCGCCGAAGTGGGAGGAAGCGGACGAGCTCGACCTCGACTACCACCTGCGCCACTCCGCGCTGCCCTGGCCCGGCGGCGAGCGCGAGCTCGGCATCCTGGTGTCGCGGCTGCATTCGCATCCGATGGACCTGACGCGCCCGCTGTGGGAGTGCCACCTGATCGAGGGCCTCGAGAACGGCCGCTTCGCGGTGTACCTCAAGGCGCACCATGCCGCGGTGGACGGCGTCGGCGCGCTGAAGCACATCCGCAACTGGCTGAGCGAGGACCCCGCGCACGACAGCGCCGCCGGCCCGTGGGCGCTGCCGCCGCGGCCGGCCGAGGCCGACGCCGACCTGCCGCGCAGCGACGTGTTCCGCTCCGCGCTCGAAGCCATCGGCCACCAGTTGCGCTCGGCGGGCCAGCTCGCCGCGACGCTGCGGCGCATGGCGATGCCGCGCGACAACCCGGAAGGCGGGCTGCTGTCGGCCTTCGCCACGCCGCGCAGCGCGTTCAACGTGCGGGTGTCGCCGCAGCGCCGCCTGGCGACGCAGCTGTTCGAGCTCGATCGCCTCAAGCGCGTCGCTTCGGCCGCGGGTGTCACGCTCAACGACCTGATGCTGGCGCTGGCGGGCGGCGCGCTGCGCCGCTACCTGCTGGAGATCCATGCGCTGCCGGCGCAGCCGCTGATCGCGTCGGTGCCGGTGGCGCTGCCGCGCGCCGACGGCAAGCCCGGCAACGCGGTCGCCGGCTTCGTGGTGCCGCTGGTGACGCAGGACGCCAACGCGCGCAAGCGCCTGCGCCGCATCCAGGCGGTGACCTCGCGCACCAAGGAGCAGTTGCGGCACCTGTCGCCGGGCGCGCTGAACCAGTTCAGCCTGCTCGGCATCGCGCCGCTGCTGCTGAGCCAGATCACCGGCCTGTCGCTGCGGCTGCGGCCGCTGTTCAACATCGTGGTGTCGAACGTGGTCGGCTCGCGCAACAAGCTGTACTTCCGCGGCGCCGAGCTGGAGGCGATGTATCCCGTGTCGGTGCTGTTCGACGGCTACGCGCTGAACCTGTCGATCGTCGGCTACGGCGACCGCGTCACCGTCGGCTACACGGGCTGTCGCGAGGCGCTGCCGAGCCTGCAGCGCCTGGCGGTGTACACGGGCGAGGAGCTCGCGGCGCTGGAAGCGGCGGTGCTGGGAAAGCCGGCGGTGGCGCGTCCGCGGATGCGGAAGAAGAAGTCCGCGGGTCGCTAGTCGGGAAATTGGGGACAGACCACGGTCTCTCCGAACCGTATGGTGCTAACGGAAGGCCGCGTCCGGTGCTTCCGCTACGGTCCCGTTGCGCGGCGTACCGCCGCGCCCGGGACGAGTCCGGCGGGCGCACGGTCCGCGGACACCGATGCCATGTCAGAGCCCGCCGGCTCGGATGGCTCCCCGCGTGGCCCTCCGGGCCACCCCCGCAGCGAAAAGATGCTGCGGGGGCTCCGCGCGGGTCCGCTTTTACTCCCTCCGCGAAAGCCCCGGCCGCAGCCTTCCTACGACCTTTCCTTGTCTCCGCCAACCAGCGAACCGTTCGCGCTGAACTGTCGAAGCGCCCGCGCCGCACCCTTGCTGCATCGCGCCATGACCAATGTCGCGGACAGGTGCAGACTGGCCCCGGGGACAACGTATAACTCGGGAGACTTGACGTGTTTCGATTTGCACGGCCTGGCGAATCAAACGCTTGCGGCGGGCCTTGCCGAGTTATACGTCAGGAAGTCGGATTCAACGTCACGGGCGTGACGTCTAATTTAAGTTGGGCGGCGCAAGAAAATGCATAAGGCGGCTGCCCTTCTCGGTTCGTTGGTTCTCGCCGCTTGCGACCCCATCGCGGGTT
>DATLCG010000036.1:0-5380 GCA_035526525.1 Binatia bacterium | reverse complement strand
TCACCTGTGGGCGGTGCGAAACGATGACGAGTGGCGGCGGGCGTATGCCGCCTGTTTGCCCAAGGTCACCGCGTATGGCCTGGAGCTGGCCCAGAGCGAGCCGCTGTACCGCGCCTACCAGGCGCTCGCTGCGGCGCCCGGTTTCGGCAGTGCGGGCGCCGCACGGCGCAAGGCCGTGGACGACGCGCTGCGCGACTTCCGCCTGTCCGGCGTGGCCTTGCCGCCCGCGCAGAAGGAGCGCTTCCGCGCGCTGTCGTTGCGGCTGTCCGAGCTGCAGGCGAAGTTCGAGGAGCAGCTGGTCGATGCGACGCAGGCCTGGAGCCTGCACGTCGCCGACGAGGCACGGCTCGCGGGCATGACGCCTTCCGGCAAGGCGCAGGCCGCCGAGCGCGCGCGGCAAAAGCAGCAGGACGGCTGGCTGCTCACGCTCGATTTCCCCTCCTACGACGCGGTCATCACCTACGCCGACGACCGCACCTTGCGCCGCGAGCTGTACGAGGCCTTCGCGACACGGGCCTCGGATGCAGGTCCGCAGGCCGGCCGCTTCGACAACGGCCCGCTGATGGCCGAGATCCTGAAGCTGCGCCACGAGCAGGCGCAGCTGCTCGGCTTCCGCAACTACGCGGAGGTCTCGCTGGCGACGAAGATGGCCGAGTCCCCCGCCGCGGTCGAGCGCTTCCTGCTGGATCTGGCCGGCCGCGCCCGGGCGCGCGCGCGCGCCGAGCTGGACGAGCTGCGCGACTTCGCGCGCGGCCAGGGCCTGGCTGCGGAGCTCGCGCCGTGGGACGTGCCGTACTACGCGGAGAAGCTGAAGCAGGAGCGTCTCGGGCTGTCGGACGAGGAGCTGCGTCCTTATTTCCCCGCGCCGCAGGTGATCGAGGGCCTGTTCGCGCTGGTGCAGCGCCTGTACGGCGTTCGCTTCGAGCGCATCGACGCGCCGGTGTGGCACCCGGACGTCACCGTCTACGCGCTGTCCGGCGAGGCCGGCGAGCGCTTCGCGCTGTTCTACCTGGACCCCTACGCGCGTGACCAGAAGCGGGGCGGCGCCTGGATGGACGAGTGCCGCGCGCGCCGCCGCACCGCGCAGGGCCTGCAGCGGCCGGTGGCCTTCCTCACCTGCAACTTCGCGCCGCCGCTGCCGGGCCAGCCGGCGCTGCTGACGCACGACGAGGTGCTGACGCTGTTTCACGAATTCGGCCACGGCCTGCAGCACCTGCTGACGCGCGTGGATGTCGCCGCGGTGTCGGGCATCCACGGCGTCGAATGGGACGCGGTCGAGCTGCCGAGCCAGTTCATGGAGAACTGGTGCTATGCGCCCGAGGCGCTGCGCGCCTTCGCGCGGCACGGCCAGACCGGTGCGCCGCTGCCCGAATCCCTGCTCGACAGGCTGCGCCGCAGCCGCACCTTCCAGGCCGGCCTCGCGACCCTGCGGCAGGTCGAATTCGCATTGCTGGATCTGCGCCTGCACCGCGACGTTGCCGGCACGCAGCCGGAAGTGGCGGCGGTCTACCGCACGCTGGAGCAGGTGCGCGACGAGGTCGCGGTGCTGCGGCCGCCGGCGTTCAACCGCTTCCCGCACTCGTTCTCCCACATCTTCGCGGGCGGCTACGCGGCCGGGTACTACAGCTACAAGTGGGCCGAGGTGCTGTCGGCCGACGCCTTCGCCGCCTTCGAGGAGAGCGGGCTGTTCGACGCCCAGGTCGCGCACCGCTTCCGCGACACCATCCTGGCCCAGGGCGGCTCGCGTCCGGCGATGGACGTCTTCGTCGAATTCCGCGGCCGCAAGCCCGAGATGGGGCCGCTGCTCAGGCAGTCGGGGCTGGTGGAAGAGGGCGCGCTGCCGGGGTGAAGCACCACGGTCGCACTGTCGGCGAGCGCTCCCGCCGCCCAGCGGGTTTTGCGAAAATCCCCGCTTCATTTTCGGCCCGCCCCGAATGCGCATCGCCTCCTGGAACGTCAACTCCCTGCGTGCGCGCCTGCCGCACGTGCTGTCCTTCCTGCGCGACCGCCCCGTGGACGTGCTCGGGCTGCAGGAGCTGAAGATGGAGGACGCGCTGTATCCGCATGCGGAACTGGAGGCGCTGGGCTACCGCAGCGCCTGCAGCGGGCAGAAGACCTACAACGGCGTCGCGCTGCTGTCGCGGCACGCGCTGGACGACGTGGTGTGCGGCCTGCCCGGCTTCGAGGAGCAGAAGCGCGTCATCGCCGCGAGCGTGCCGGCGCCGTGGCCGGCGCTGCGTCCCGAGGAGTCGCGCGTGCGCGTGATCAACGTGTACGTGCCGAACGGCCAGGCCGTGGGGTCGGAGAAGTACGCGTACAAGCTGCGCTGGCTCGCGGCCCTGCGCGATTTCGTGCAGGCCGAGCTCTGGCGGCATCCGCTGCTCGCGGTCACCGGCGACTTCAACGTGGCGCCCGAGGACCGCGACGTGCACGACCCGGTGATGTGGGACGGCAAGGTGCTGTGCTCGGCTGCCGAGCGCGACGCGTTCCGCGGCCTGCTGGGACTGGGTCTGGCCGACAGCTTCCGCCTGTTCGAGCAGCCGGAGGCCTCCTACAGCTGGTGGGATTACCGCATCGGGGCGTTCCGCCGGAACCTCGGGCTGCGCATCGACCATGTGCTGCTGTCGCCGCTGCTGGCCGCAAAATGCACGGCGGCTCAGATAGATACGGGCCCCCGCCGGCTCGAGCGCCCGTCCGACCACGCGCCGGTGGTGGCGACATTCCATACCGGTAGTGCGGCTGCGTGATGCGCATCCATGTCCGGTTCCGGGGACCGGGGCTAAGATGACCTTCGTTCGCGGCAGGAGGGGCCCGTGAAGGAACGTCGCAGCCATTTCGACGTCACGAATCGCGTGCACATCGCCGATCCCGGCGCGGTCTGCGAAGCCGTGTGCGCCATCCTGAAGCGGCGTTACGCGAAGGTGGACCTGCGCCCGGTGCGGCTCGCCTTCGACACCTTCGGCCGCATGTACGCCGGCACCCTGCCCGGCTATCACGGCTGCGACACCTGGTACCACGACGCCCAGCACAGCCTGGACTGCGCGCTCGCCATGGCGCGCCTAGTCGACGGCCACGATCGGGTCGCCGCGGCGGCGCAGCGGCTCGGCCCGCGCCGCGCCCGGCTCGGCGTGATCTGCGCGCTGTTCCATGACGCCGGCTACATCCGCCGCTACGACGACGACGCCACCAACGGCGCGGAATTCACTCTTTCGCACGTCGGCCGCAGCGCCGAGTTCCTGCGGGAATTCCTGCCGCGCATCGGCTTCGGGCGGGAGGCACGCCTCGCCGCGCGCATCGTGCACTTCACCGGCTACGAGATCGCGCTCGACCGCATCCGCGTCAGGAACCGCCGCGACCGCGCGCTGGGCTTCCTGCTCGGCACCGCCGACGTGCTCGCGCAGATGTCGGATCGCTGCTACCTGGAGAAGTGCCGCACCTTCCTGTACCACGAGTTCGAGACCTGCGGCCTCGCCGGCCAGCGGCGTCCGGACGGGCCGCGCCCGATCTACGAGTCCCCGGAAGACCTGATGGTGAAGACGCCGGAGTTCGCGAAGAAGCTGTTCGCCGAGCGCCTCGACGGCTACTTCCTGGGCATGCACCGCTACATGCGGGAGCACTTCAACGGCATCAATCCCTACCTGTTCGAGATCGAAAAGCAGCTCGAGCACGTGCAGCGGGTCATCGCCCAGGGCGGCGAAGGCTGGCTGCGGCGCCGCCCGCAGAGCGTCAATGCGCGCGCGCTGCGACGCATCCTCAAGCTGCGCCTGGCCGATTTCCATCCGCGCATGAAGGCCCGCGTCGCCGCCCGCAAGGCGCGCGAAGAGAGCGTCGCCGAACGCGGCCGGAAGATGGAGCAGTACCGGCCGTACTGAGGGCCCAGCCGTATGGCTACGGCCGCTCGCGCGTTTCGTCTGCCGACGCCTTCACGATCCGCTTCACCGCGGACGTGCCCACGCCGCGCGGATCGGCCGACGCCGCCAGCACGTCGCGGCGCGGATTCCACAGCACGGAATTGAGGTTGCCGTAGGGCGCGCCGGTCGCGCGCAGCACGTGTCCGGCGGCCTGCAGCGCGGCCTGGTGCTCCGGCGGCAGCGCACCGGGCTCGAACTCGACCACGTCCGGCAGGTACTGGTGGTGATACCGCCCGAGCGCGGCGATCTGCGCCACGTCGAGATCCTGCACGAAGCTCGCGATCGCCAGCAGCACCATGCTGACGATGCGGCTGCCGCCGGGCGTGCCGGTGATCAGCAGGCCGTTCGGTCCTTCGACGAAAGTCGGCGACATGCTCGACAGCGGCCGCTTGCCCGCCGCGATCATGTTCGCCTGCGAGCCGGCAAGGCCGTAGGCGTTGCTGGCGGTCACCGACGCGGCGAAGTCGTCCATCTCGTCGTTCAGCAGAACGCCGGTGCCCCCCACCATCGCCGCCGAGCCGAAGGGCAGGTTGATCGACAGCGTGCCGGCCACGCGGTTGCCGGCGGCATCGAGCACCGAGAAATGCGTGGTGTTGCCCCCCTCGCCGCCTCCGTTCAGCTTGTCGCTCGGCGTCGCGTGCGCGGGATCGATGCCGCGCACCAGCGCCAGGTTGTACTCGCGTGCCGACAGGCGATGCGGCACGGTGACGAACCCGGGGTCGCCCAGGTGCCGCTGGCGGTCCGCGTAGGCGCGGCGCAGCGCTTCGATGACCAGATGCTCGGTGCGCGGCCCCGCATCGAGCGGCGCGCCGAGCGATTCCAGCATCTGCAGCACCTGCGTCAGCGCGATGCCGCCCGCGGACGGCGGCGGCGCGCTGGTGATCTTCCAGTCGCGGAACCAGGTGACCGCGGGTGTCCGCTCGACCACGCGGTAGCCGCGCAGGTCGGCATCGCTCCAGATGCCGCCCGCGGCGCGCACCGCGGTGGTCCAGCGCTGTCCCCAGGCGCCGCGGTAGAACGCATCCGCGTCCGCGCCGAGCTGGGTCAGCGTGTCCGCCAGCTGGGGCTGGCGCAGCAGGTCGCCGGCCTGCAGCGGCGAGCCGCCCGGCGCGAAGACCTCGGCTGCTTCGCCCGAGAATCGCGCGGCGTTGCGCGCGATGGCGTCGGCCAGCTTGCGGTCCACCGCGAAACCGTCGTGCGCGAAACGTTGCGCTGGTGCGAGCAGCTCGGCGAGCGGCAGCGTTCCGTATTTCTGAGCGAGGTGCGCCAGCGCCGCAGGCTCGCCCGGGATCGCCGCGGCGAGCGCGCCGTCGGTGGAGCGCTTCGGGTCGGCAACGCCGCGCGCGTCGAGGTACATGTCGCGCGTGGCCGACAGCGGCGCCACCTCTCGGCCGTCGACCAGGGTTTCGAAGCCGTCCGCGCGATGCAGCAGCCAGAAGCCGCCGCCGCCGAGGCCGGAACCGGTCGGC
>DATLCG010000158.1:0-4666 GCA_035526525.1 Binatia bacterium | reverse complement strand
GCCGCGACGACGCGCCCACAGTCGTGACGGCGCAGCAGCCGCGCCACCTCGCCGTCCGGGTCGCCGATGAACACGCAGGGCCGCGCCGCGGCGAGGATGCCGAACACCTTGCTCGGCACGATCAAGCCTTCCAGCGCAGGTTCGAGCGTGACCAGGTGGACGTCCGCCGCGCCGAGCGACTCGTGCAGCCGCGCACGCGGCTGGTACGGCAGGAACGACCAGCCGCGCAGTCCGGTGGCCGCAAGCCGCACGCGCTCGAACTGGGCACCGCCGCCGATCAGCAGGAAACGCAGGCCTGCGTCGGCGTCGAGCTGCGCGCCGGCATCGAGCAGCTCGTCGAACCGGTGCGCCCGGCCAAGGTTGCCGCTGTAGCAGAACAGCACCCCGTCGCCGATGCCCAGCTCGCGGCGGTACGGGTTGCCGGCCGCGGGCGCCGGCGTCCACGGCAGGTCGGCCGACCAGTTGTCGATCACCGCCACGCGCGCCGCCGGACCTGCGGCGCGGCGCACGTGATCGCCCATGCGCCCGCCGATGACGACATTCAGCCGGGCCCGCCGCAGCGAGCGGTTGCGCACGGCCAGCAGCACGCGGTCCAGCAGCGACCCGCCGCGCAGCACCGCGAGCCGCGTGGCGACCTCCGGGTAGAGATCCTGCAGCCAGTGGATCGGCGTCACGCCGCGCCAGGCCAGGAACGGCGTCAGCAAGGCCCCCAGCAGCGGGGGGTCGGTCATGGCGACGGCCACGTCGCCGCGCCGCAGCTGCGTCGCCGCGAACTGCATGGCGCCCAGCAGATACGTTGCGTAGTCGAGCGCGCGGCCGAGCAGGCGGCCGCGGCCGAACCGCGAGCCCTTTACGCGCCGGACGGTGACGCCCTCGTGCCGGTCGTGTCGCGGCAGCGCGGCGCCGGGGTCGTCGAGCAGCTGGCGGCTGGCGACGATCTCGACGGTGTAGCCGCGGCGCGCCAGCGCGGTGGCCAGGTCCGTCAGCAGCTGGCTGGTCGCGCTCTGATCGGGCCAGTAGAAACGGTTGAAGAAGACCAGGCGCACCGCGGTTCAGTTGGCCGCGCGCGCCGCATCACGGGCCGCGTGCTCGCGGAACCAGGCGACGGTGCTGCGCAGGCCGTCGTCGAGCGTGATGCGCGGCGTCCAGCCGAGCGCTTGAACGCGCGAGCAGTCGAGCAGCTTGCGCGGCGTGCCGTCCGGCTTGCCCGGATCGAAGCGCAGCTCGCCGCGGAATCTGGCGATGGCGCCGATGCGTTCCGCCAGCTCGCGGATGGTGACGTCGCTGCCGGTGCCGACGTTGACGTGCGTCGCCGGCACCCCGGCATCCCAGGCGGCGCGCGGCAGCTGCATCAGGTGCACGCAGGCGTCGGCCAGGTCGTCCACGTGCAGGAACTCCCGTCGCGGCGTGCCGGTGCCCCAGATCGTCACCGTGGGCGCACGGCTCTCCGCGGCCTCGTGGAACTTGCGGATCAGCGCGGGGATGACGTGGCTCGTCTGCAGGTCGAAGTTGTCGCCGGGCCCGTACAGGTTGGTCGGCATGGCGGCGCGGAAATCACTGCCGTGCTGGCGGTGATACGCATCGCACATCTCGATGCCCGCGATCTTGGCGATCGCATACGGACGGTTGGTCGTCTCGAGAATTCCGGTCAGGAGGTGCTCCTCCTTCATCGGCTGCGGCGCGAGCTTCGGGTAGATGCAGCTGGAGCCGAGGAACAGCAGGCGCCGGACGCCCGCGCGATGCGCCTCGTCGAGGACGTTGAGCTGGATCGCGAGATTGTCGTGGATGAAGTCGGCGCGGTAGGTGTCGTTGGCCAGGATGCCCCCGACGCGCGCCGCCGCGACGAACACGTATTGCGGCTGCTCGCGCGCGAAGAGTTCGCGCACGGCGGTGCGGTCGCGCAGGTCGGTCTCGGCGCGCGTGCGCAGCACCAGGTTCGTGAAGCCATCGGCCTGCAGCCGCCGCACGATGGCCGATCCCACCATGCCGCGGTGGCCGGCGACGTGGATGCGGGCGTCGCGCGGCAGCCCCGGCGCGTCACTCATGCCGCTGGGGCGTGCGGAAGCCGGCCTCGCGCACGGCCACGTCGCGCTGCGCCTCGCGCAGGTCGGACTGCATCATCTCGGTGACCAGCTGCTGGAACGTGATGCGCGGCTTCCAGCCCAGCTTGCGGCGCGCCTTCGACGCATCGCCGAGCAGGGTTTCGACCTCGGTGGGCCTGAAGTAGCGCGGATCGACCCGCACGATGGTCTGGCCCGTTTTCAGTTGCGGCCGGAGCTTCGCGCTGCCGCGCACCGCGGTGACGCGCGCGGTTTCCTTCACGCCCTTGCCGCGCCATTCCAGCGCGATGCCGAGCTCCCGCGCGGCGACGTCCACGAACTCGCGCACGCTGCGCTGCTGGCCGGTGGCGATGACGAAATCCTCGGGCGCCTTCTGCTGCAGCATCAGCCACTGCATCTCGACGTAGTCCCTGGCGTGGCCCCAGTCGCGCTTCGAGTCGAGGTTGCCCAGGTACAGGCAGTCCTGCAGGCCGAGCGCGATCCGCGCCAGCGCGCGGGTGATCTTGCGGGTCACGAAGGTTTCGCCGCGCACCGGCGACTCGTGGTTGAAGAGGATGCCGTTGCAGGCGTAGTAGCCGTAGGCCTCGCGGTAGTTCACCGTGATCCAGTACGCGTACAGCTTGGCGACGGCGTACGGGGAGCGCGGGTAGAACGGCGTCTTCTCGGTCTGCGGGGTTTCCTGCACCAGGCCGTACAGCTCCGAGGTGCTGGCCTGGTAGAAGCGGGTCTTGTCCTTCAGCCGCAGGATGCGGATCGCCTCGAGCACCCGCAGCGTGCCGAGCGCGTCGCTGTTCGCCGTGTACTCGGGCTCCTCGAACGACACCGCGACGTGCGACTGCGCCGCCGGGTTGTAGATCTCCTCCGGCTGCACGTCCTGGATGATCCTCGTCAGCGACGAGGAGTCCGTCATGTCGCCGTTGTGCAGCACCAGGCGGCGGTCGGCCTCGTGCGGGTCACGGTACAGGTGGTCGATGCGGTCGGTGTTGAACAGCGAGGTTCGGCGCTTGATGCCGTGGACCTCGTAACCCTTGCCGATCAGGAGCTCGGCCAGATAGGCGCCGTCCTGGCCGGTGACGCCGGTGATCAGGGCACGTTTGCGGGGCAAGGCTGGCTCCGGGTCGAAGTGGCCGCAACGCTGCCCCGCGACCATAAGTGATTGAGTCCAAAAGACCGCGCAATTATACTGCGCGCCCCCAAGATTCCGGGGCCATAGCTCAGCTGGGAGAGCGCTTGCATGGCATGCAAGAGGTCGGCGGTTCGATCCCGCCTGGCTCCACCAATTTTCGCGCAGCCGTTCCCATCGTCTAGCCCGGCCTAGGACACCTCCCTTTCACGGAGGCGACGGGGGTTCGAATCCCCCTGGGAACACCATCGCGTGCGGCTCAGCGCGCCATCGGCGTGAAACGGATCACCGGGTTCCAGGACGTGGCGTCGTGGTCTGCGTTCCTGCCGCGGCCCAGGACGAAATGCAGCTCGTCGCCGGCGTGCACCGTCCGGCTCAGCTGCAGCGTGCGCGCCGGGGCCGCGTTGAAACCGAGGAAGGTGTGGAACACGACCTCCTCGCCGTGCAGCACCGTGAGCCTCACGCCGTCGCCGCCGCCGCGATCCAGCTTGGAAAAAGCCCCGCCGATCTCGACGACGCCGTCCGTTGGCGCCACCCACGTCCGCACGGCGTCGCCCAGCAGGCCCGGGTGCCCGGATGCGCGCTCGATCCACAGGAAGCTGCCCGCGCCATACCAGCGTTGGCCAGCGGCATCCCAGCTGAGGTCGCGATAGCCCGAGGCATCGCGCGACTGGTAGCGCCACTGGTCCTGTCCCTGCACTCCGGCGAACTGCGCGGCGGCGTCGAACACGCGCTCCGGCCCCGCCGCTCCCGGCGTGGCCGCAGGAACCCCGAGCACGATCTCGCGCCGGGCCAGCACGGCATCGTTCCACCGGTCGAAGCCGCCCAGCAGCGACGTCGTGTAGTAGACCCAGAAGCGCTGCCCGGGCGTTTGCGGGTCGTCATCCTGGCCGACGATTGCCGGATAGAACGCTTCGCCCACCTCGCTTTCGACCGGCTGGCGCTGCGACCAGGCGAGGCCGTCGGGCGAGTCCATCAGGAAGAGATCGAGGCCATTGCTCCCGGGCGCCACCACGATGGCGACGTAGCGCCCGGCGAACGCGTTGAAGGACACCGCGCTCGCGTCCATGCGCGGATTGCCGGGCTCGAGCGCGGTCGACCGACCGCCCAGCGCGGGCTCGGTCCAGGTGCCGCCGAAGAACTTGCTCCAGCGCACCGCCGTGGCCCGGTGCGTTGCTGCGTCCACCACGTCGGCGACCGGCGCCCGCGCCGCGGCGAGGAAGATCTCGCTGCCATCGGGATTGCAGTCCGAGAAATACACGCGGAAAAATCCGTCCCGGACCACCACCGAGCCGCCCTGCATCTGGCAACCGTACGCACTGGCTCCGAAAGGAGCGGCAGGGGAAACGATCTCTCCCAGGTCTGTCCAGTGGTGCCCTTCGTCCGTGGAAAGCGCCATGCCGATGGAGGCATAGAAGCGCTTGAAGTCGTGCGCGATCCAGCGTTCCGCGTGATAGAAGAGCAGCAGTGCGCCCGAGGCGGG
>DATLCG010000130.1:0-3598 GCA_035526525.1 Binatia bacterium | reverse complement strand
TCGAGGGCTCGGCGCGCTTCCTCAAGAAGCTGTGGCGCGCGGTCCACGCGCACGGCGCCGCCGGCGCCCCGCCCGCGCTCGATGCGGCGACGCTGACTCCCGCGCAGCGCAAGCTGCGCCAGAAGACGCACGCGACGCTGCAGAAGGTGGGCGACGACCTGGGCCGCCGCCTGAAGCTCAACACCGTGGTCGCCGCGAACATGGAGCTGCTCAACGCGATCGGCGAGCTCGACGACGCATCCCCCCAGGGGCGCGCCGTGGTGCAGGAAGCGCTCTCGGCCCTGGTCGCCACCCTGTCGCCGATCACGCCGCATGTCTGCCACGCCCTGTGGCACGCGCTCGGCCACGGCGAGCCCGTGATCGATGCGCGCTGGCCCGAGCCCGACGCCGCGGCACTCAAGGCCGACGTGGTGCAGCTGGTGGTGCAGGTCAACGGCAAGCTGCGCGGCCGCGTGGAGGTGGCGAGCGACGCCGGCAACGACATCGTCATCGCCGCGGCGCTGGCGGATCCCCAGGTGCAGCGCTTCATCGCCGGGCAGCCGATCCGCAAGCAGGTCGTGGTGCCGGGCAAGCTCGTGAACTTCGTGGTGTGACGATGAGCCGGGAAAGGGAAAGCGGGGAGGGAAGCCAGGCACGGCGGTTCCGCCTTTGCCTTGCCGCCTTGCTGTTTCCGCTGCTCGCCGCCTGCGGCTTCCACCTGACCGGCACGCGTCCGCTGCCGGAGGCACTGACCTCGGTCTACATCGACATGGACACGCCTTACTCCGTGGTCAAGCCCCCGCTCGAGTCGGCGCTGCGCACGGCGCTGCTGCGGCGCGGTGCGGTGGTGACGCAATCCGCGGGCGCGGCGCGCACGGTGCTGAAGCTGTCGGAGCTGACCGAAGGACGGCTGGTGGTGTCGGTGGACCCGGCCGGCAAGGCGGTGGAGTACCAGCTCACCAGCAGCGTGCGCTACGCGCTCGCACAGGACGCGCGCGACCTCGTGCCGTCGGACCGCCTGCGCATCTCGCGCGATTACAGCTTCAACGCACAGCAGGTGCTCGCCAAGGAAGCCGAGGAGGCGCGCCTGCAGGCCTACATGCAGGAAGAACTGGCGACGCTGCTGCTGCTGCGGCTGGAATCGCTGCTCAACCGGCCGCCGGCGGCGGCTCCAGCTGCTGCGCCAGCAGCCGCACCGGGTGCCAGACCGGGACCGTGAAGCCCGCGCGGCGCAGCGCCGCGTCGAAATGCAGCGCGCAGCCGACGTTCGACGTCAGCACGAAATCCGGACGGGCGCGCCGGATCGCTTCCAGCTTCGGCTCCAGCAGGCGGTCCGCCATGGCGGGCTGCGTGACGAAATAGCTGCCGGCCGCGCCGCAGCAAGCGGGATCCAGCGCCTCGATGCGCAGGCCGGGAATGCGCTCGAGCAGCTCGCGCACCGCGCGCTCGCCGCACAGCACGTTGCGCATCGTGCACGGCGTGTGCAGCAGCACGCGCGCGTCCAGCGGCCGGAACGACAGCGGGCGCTCGCGCAGCCGCTGCACGAGGAATGCATGGACGTCCGACGTGCGCGCCGCCAGCGATGCCGCCGGCGAGCCGTCGCCCGACAGCAGCGGGTACTCGACCAGCTGCGCGGTGCAGCCGCTGGCGATGCCGACCACCGGGGAGTCCCCGGCGAACGCAGCCGCGTTGCGATGCGCGCAGGCGCGCGCGCCGTCCGGCAGGCCATTGTGCTGGTGCAGCGCGCCGCAGCAGGTCTGCGCCGGCGGCACCGTCACGCGGTGCCCGAGCGCCGCCAGCAGCCGCGTCGCCGCGTCGAGCGACTCGGCGTCGGCGAAAGGCGACACGCAGTTCGTGAACAGCGCCACCGTCGTGCCCGCTCCGGCCGGTGAGCGCCGCCGCGGCCACGCGATGCGCGGCAGCAACGAGTCCAGGCGCGCGAGGCGTCCGCGGCCGAGCAGGTGCAGGTGACGTACGGCCGCCTGCACCCCGGATCGCTGGTAGAGCCAGAACGGAGCGAGCACCAGCACACGCAGCCAGCGGCGCGACATTGCCGCGGCGACCAGCCGCGGCAGCAGCGTGTGCGCCGGATGGCGGCGCGCCATTTCCTCGCGCGCCGCATCGATCAGCGGGCCGTACGGAACGTCGGCAGGACAGACCGCCTCGCAGGCGCGGCACGCAAGGCAGCCGTCCAGGTGAGCCTGCAGGCGCGGCGTCGCCGGCAGTTCCGCGGCGAGGGCCTGCATCAGCGTGATGCGTCCGCGGGGCGAGTCGCCCTCGTCGCGGCGCACCACGTAGGTGGGGCAGTGCGGCAGGCACAGCCCGCACTTCACGCACCGGTCGGTGTCGGCGAGCGCGGGGCGGGGGACGGAACCATCGGCAGGCATACGCTGCCTATCTTACGGTCCCGCCCCGACGATCCGGCCGTGCCGCACAAGAAAAAAGCCCTGGTCGCCGCCTCCTTCCTCGCCGCAGCCGGCAGCGCGCATTCCGGCCAGTGGTCCGGCGAGCTGGGCATGGGCTACATCGCGACGGCCGGCAACAGCGGCATCAGCTCGCTGTCGAGCAAGGCCGGCTTCGTGTACGGCGCCGACCCGTGGAAGAACACGCTGACGTCGGCGACGATGCATGCGTCGGACCCGGAGGGTTCGACCGCCGAGCGCTACACCGCGAACGACAAGCTCGACTACCACTTCACCCCGGCGCAGTACACGTTCCTGCTCGGCGAGTACGAGAAGGACCTGTTCGGCCCGGTCCGCGAGCGCTTCTCGGAGACTCTCGGCTACGGCCGGCACCTCCTGCCCGGGCCCGTGCACACGCTCGATGCCGAGCTCGGCGCCGGCGCGCGACAGATGCGGGAGAACGTGACCGGACTCCGTCACGAGGAGGCGGTGGTGCGGTTCAACGGCCGCTACCTCTGGGATTGGCGTGACCACAACGGCTTCGCGCAGGCCGTGAAGGTGGAGTCCGGGCGCGAGAACACGCTGACGGAATCGACCACGGAACTGAAGTTCGCGCTGGTCGGCAATGTGTCCGCGGTCGGCTCCTACCACGTGCGCCACAACTCGCACGCCCCGGCGGGGACGGGCTCCACCGACGCGATCACCTCGGCCAGCCTGACTTACACTTTCGGCCGGCAAAAACCCTGACGCGCGCACCGGCCGCGCGACGGCCATGAGCTACTACCAGCGCCACGTCTTCTTCTGCTGCAACCAGCGCGAGAACGACGCCCGCTGCTGCGCGTGCAGCGGCGCCCAGGAAATGCGCGATTACGCCAAGCAACGCGTGAAAGCGCTGAAGCTCTCGGGTCCCGGCAAGGTCCGGATCAACAACGCAGGGTGTCTCGACCGCTGCGACGAAGGTCCGGTCCTGGTCGTCTATCCCGAAGCCGTGTGGTACACCTACGTGGACCGCGAGGACATCGACGAGATCATCAGCGAGCACGTCGAGAACGGGCGCGTCGTCGAGCGCCTGCGCATCTAGAACCCGAGACCGCACGCGGCAAAGCCCGCGCGTGCGCACGCACGAGCCCATGCCCGAAGTCGAAATCCGGCCGATGCCGCCCGCGAGCCTGACGCGCATCAGCGTCGCAGGCCCCGCAGGCGCGATCGAAACCGAT
>DATLCG010000108.1:0-17637 GCA_035526525.1 Binatia bacterium | reverse complement strand
CCGGCGCCGCGGCGAGATGCGCTGGGTGGCGCGCATCAAGACGGCGCTCGAGGAGAACCAGTTCCGGCTGCACTTCCAGAGCATGCTGGCGCTGGAGCCGCCGAACGCGGTGCCGCAGAGCCACGAGCTGCTGATCCGGCTGGTCGACGGCAAGGGCGACCTGATCCTGCCCGGTGCCTTCATGCAGGCGGCCGAGCGCTACCAGCTGATGCCGCTGATCGACGACTGGGTGATCGAGCACGCGCTCCGCTTCCTGGGCCAGACGCTGGTGCCGGACGCGCGCTTCGCGGGACATCGCTTCGGCATCAACCTGTCCGCGGAATCCATGCGCGACGGCCGGCTGCTCGACACCATCCAGCAGGCCCTGCGCCGCCACCAGGTGCCGGCGACGATGCTGTACTTCGAGATCACCGAGACCGCGGCGATCTCCAACCTCGGCTCGGCGGTGGAGTTCATGCGCGGCCTGAGGGAGCTGGGCTGCCACCTGGCGCTCGACGACTTCGGCAGCGGCATGTCGTCGTTCTCGTACCTCAAGCACCTGCCGGTGGACTACCTGAAGATCGACGGCGCCTTCATCAAGGACATCGTCAACAACCCGGTGGACCAGGCCATCGTGCGAGCGGTGCAGGCCATCGGCCAGCAGATGGGACTCTTCACCATCGCCGAATACGTCGAGACCAAGGCCATCCTCGAATGCCTGCGCGGCATGGGCATCCACTACGCCCAGGGCCACGCCATCGCGAGGCCGATGCCGCTGGAAGACCTGCCGGTGCTGCTGGCGCCGGTGGCGGCCGCCGGGTAGGGCCTAAGCCGCCCTCAGCGCATCCACCACCGGCAGCCGCGCGGCGCGCAGCGCCGGGGCCAGGCCGCCGATGAGGCCGATGCCGATCGACCACAGCAGGCCCTTCTGCAGCAGGTCCGGCGTGACCGCGAAGCTGAAGGCGACCTGCGTGAAGTTGCCGCCGATGGTGGACACGGTCATGCCGTTGAAGAGCGCGTAGGACACCGCCGCGCCGAGCGAGCCGCCCGCCACCGCGAGCACCACCGCCTCCACCAGCACGGACGCGACCACGGGCGCGCCGGAGAAGCCGATGGCGCGCAGCGTGGCGATCTCGCGCGAGCGGGCCGACACCGCGGAGTACATGGTGTTGAGCGCGCCGAACAGCGCGCCGATCGCCATCAGCGTGACCAGGATCCCGGTCAGCACGCCGAGCCGGTCGGTGAAGCTCTGCGACTGCGATTCGTAGTAGTGCCGCTCGCTCTGCGCTTCCAGCTGGAAGCGCGGATCGGCCTTGAGCGCGGCCTGCAGCGGCGCCAGCGCCGCCGGCGATTCCAGCTGCACCAGCAGCGACGAGGCGCCCGGACGCCCGAAGGCATTGCGCGCGGTGTTGGCGTCGGTCCACAGCTCGGACTCGTGCGCGTCGCCGCCCGATTCGAAGATGCCGACCACGGTCCACTGCGAGCCGCGGAAGTGCAGCACGGTGCCGACGGCGACGCCGCCGAATTGCCGCTGCGCGCCGCGGCCGGCCACCACCTCGTTGAGGCCGGTCTGGAACCAGCGGCCTTCCGCCAGCTTCACTTCGCGGCGCATGGCCAGGCCCGCGGGCTCGACGCCGCGCAGCGCCACGTTGAGCGCGCCATAGGGCGGATCGGGACGCTTCAGCTCCGTGATTACCATCGTCTCGGCGGAGACCAGCGGCTGGCCGTCGGCGCCGCGCGAGATGCCGGGCAGGCTCGCGATCAGCGGCACGGCGTCCCGCGATATGCCCGAGGACAGTTCGGAGATGACGCCCGCCGACAGCAGCAGGGCGCGCGACTCCGAGCCGGTGCCCGCCAGCGTGCGCTCGAAGCCCCGGCTCATGGACAGCATGCTCACCAGCACGCCGACGACGCCGGCGATGCCGACGACGATGACCAGCGAGGTGCCGAGCCGGCTGCCGACGTTGCGCAGGTTCATCCAGGTGATGGCGAGAATGGTCTTCATCGCTTCAGCGGTCCGCCAGCGCGTCGACGATCGACAGCCGCTGCGCGCGCCACGCGGGCAGTGCGCCGACGACGAAGCCGAGCGCCAGCATCGACGCCGCCGCGAACGCCCACACCGCGGCATCGGCATGCATCGGCGGGAACTGCAGCGGCAGGTGCGCCAGCACGCGCATCACGCCCGAGGCCAGCACCATGCCGCTGAGCCCGCCGAGCACGCACAGCAGCAGCGACTCCGCGAGCACCAGCCCGAGCACGGCACCATCCGTGAGGCCCAGCGTCTTCAGCACCGCCAGCTCGGGCACGCGCTCCTGCACCGCCTGCCGCATGGTGTTGCCGGTCAGCATCAGGATCGTGAAGAACACCGCGCCCATGATCCAGTGCAGGATCTTGCCGAGGTCGCCGACCTGCCGCACGAAGTTGAGCGAGAAGTCGCGCTCGGTCTGGGTCTTGGTCTCGTCCGGGGAGTTCTCGAACATCGCGTCCACCGCCTGCTCGATCTCCTCGGCGCGCGCGGGATCGGCGATGCGCAGCGCGTAGACGCCGGCCGCGCCCTGGCCGAACTGGCGTGCCTCGTCGAGGTAGTCGTAGCGCAGGTACATGTTGCCCAGCCGGCCGCAGGTCTGGCCCGGCACGTCGTCGAGGATGCCGACGAGATCGAAGGCCCACACGCGCGAGCCGTCCTTCTGCGGCCAGATCTGGCTGGTCAGCGGGATGCGGTCACCGAGCTTCCAGTGGAAGCGCTCGACCAGCTCCTTGCCGGCGACCGCGGCGGTGCGCGAGCCGTTCCAGGCCTGCAGCTGCGCCGGCGGCAGTGCGCACTCGCGGAACACGTTGAGCCAGCGCTCCGGCACCACCGCGAACTGCGGGAAGAAATTGCGCGGGTCCTGGTAGATGCCGCCGAAGAACTGCGACCAGCTCACCGCTTCGACGCCCGGCACGGCCTCGAGCTGCGTATGGATGCGCAGCGGCAGCGGGCTGGTGAACGAGACCCGCGCCTGCGTGATCAGCACGCGGCCCGAATTGCTGATCGCGCCGCCGTTGAACAGCACGTCCGCCGCCTGCAGCAGGCCCAGCAGCAGGAAGGCCACGATCAGCGACAGCAGCGTCAGGATGGTGCGCGCGCGCTTGCGCCAGAGCATCGCCCACACCAGCGGGAAGAACTTCACGCGCCGCGCAGCGCCTCGGCCACCGGCAGACGCGCGGCGCGCACCGCCGGCAGCAGTCCCCCGAGCAGCCCCACCAGCAGCGCGGCCGCTGCGCCCTGCCCCAGCAGCGCCGGCGTCACGCGGAAACCGAACACCATCTGCTGCAGGTTGTCGCCGTTGCCCACGGTCGAGATCGTGTAGCCGTTGAAGGCCAGGTAGGCCGCCGCGCCGCCCAGCAGCGCGCCGGCGACGCACAGCACCAGCGACTCCAGCAGCACCGAGCACACCACCGGCAGCCCGCCGAAGCCGAGCGCACGCAGCGTGGCGATCTCGCGCGACCGCGTCTTCACCGCGGCATACATCGTGTTGGTGGCGGCGAACAGCGCGCCGAGCGCCATGATCGCGGCGACGGCGTAGCCGAAAGCGACCATCGGCCCGCCCAGGTTGTTCGACACGGCCGTGTAGTAATCGGTCTCGCGCATCGCCGCGTTCTTCAGCTGGGGATTGCCCTTGATCGCGGCCTGCAACTGGGCCAGCGCGCCTTCGGACTCGAGTACGCCGACGGCGGAGCTGTACTGGCCCGTGATGCTGTAGCCCGGGAACACCATCTCGACGTCGCCGATCAACTCCGACTCGAAGATGGTGCCCGGCGCCTCGAACACGCCGACGATGGCCCACTTGCCGTTGGCCAGCGCCGCCTCGGCACCCAGCTCCAGGCCTTCGAATTCCTTCTGCGCGGCGCGACCGACCAGCGCCTCGCGCCTGCCGGGGGTGAACGCCCGGCCTTCGACGATGCGGATCTCTGGAAAGACCTTCCAGACCTGGCCACTGACCCCGCGCAGCACGGCACCCACCAGCGTGCCGGTCTTGCGCTCGGACAGCTCCGAGGACATGAACTTCTGCGCCACCACCAGCGGCTTGCCCTCGGCGTCGCGACGGAAGCCCGGCAGGTCGAGCACGATCGGCAGCTGCTCGCGGGTGATCGAGCTCGCCATGCCGTTGTCCTGCTCGCTCGCCATCACGATCGCGCGGTCGGGCCGGCCGGCGGCGCGGAAGGTCTCGCGGAAGCCGTCGGCCATGGCCAGCAGCGCCACCATCACGCCGACGACCCCGGCCATGCCGAGCACCACGACCAGCGAGGCGCCCCAGCGCTGCGGCACCGCCTTGAGGTTGGTGAGCGCGATCGCGGCGATGGCGCGGCTCATGTGCGCACCAGTCCTTCGATCACCGTGAGCCGCGCCGAGCGCCACACCGGGACCAGCGCGGCGAGCGCACCGAGCCCGAGTGCAAGCACCGCGCCGACGCCGACCGTCGCCGGTTCCAGGTAGAGCGCGGCCAGCGCCTGCCCGCCGACCTTCTGCAGCACCGGCATCACCAGCCGGGCGCAGCCGAGGCCGATGGCGCCGGCGAATACGCACAGCAGCAGCGACTCCGCGGCCACCAGCACGGCGACGCGGCCGTCGCCGAAGCCGAGCGTCTTCAGCACCGCGATCTCGCCGAGCCGCTCGCGGAAGCTCTGCATCATGCTGTTGCCGGCGACCAGCAGCAGCGTGAAGAACACCGCGGCAAGGATCGCCGACATCATCTTGCCGACGTTGCCGAACTGCTTGACGAAGCCGCGCTGGAACTCGGCCTCGGACTGCGTGCGCGTCTCGAACTCGGAATTCTGGAACTCGTGGTCGATGGCGTGCGCCACGGCATCGGCCTGCTTCGGGTCCTTCACCTTCACCGTGAACCAGACGACGTGGTCGGGAAAGCGGTTGGTCTCGTTGTAGTAGTCGATGTTCATCACCAGGTTCTGCACCGGCACGTGGCGGCCGCCGGTCTGGCGATCGTCCAGCTCGTACAGACCGACGATGTCGAAGGCCCAGTCCTCGCCGCCATCCTTGCGCTGCTGCAGGCCGTGGATGGAAATGCGGTCACCAACCTTCCACCCGAACTGCTGCGCCAGCTCTTTGCCGGCGAGCACGCCCATGCGCTGCGTGCGGAATGCCTGCAGCTGGTCATCGGCCACGATCACGCGCGGGTCCATGCGCACGGTGTCCGGCGGCAGCGCCAGGGTCTGCACCTGGTTCTTCGGGTCCTGGTACCACCCGGGCAGGAACATCAGCGGCTGCACTGCGGCCACGCCGTCGACGCTCTGGATGCGCGGGCCGTACGCGATCGGCAGCAGCTTGGTCAGGCCCTGGCGGTAAGTGACGATGATGCGGTCGTCACCCGCCAGGCGCACGCCGAGCAGGAACGACTTCGTCACCGAGTCCAGCAGGCCGAACAGCAGGAACGCGACGACGATCGACAGGAACGTGAGCCAGGTGCGCGCCTTACTGCGCCAGAGCTGAGCCCACACCAGCGGGAAGAATTTCACGGGGACGCGGCGCTCGGGGAGCGTGGAGCGCAAAGGTGCAGGACCCGAACCGCCTCCCGCTTTCCCCTTCCCGCCTGCCTGCGGCTATGCCGCATTTTTCACCTGCTCGACCAGCACTCCCTTGTCCAGGTGCAGCGTGTGGCTGGCGTACTCCGCCGCCTTCGCGTCGTGCGTCACCATGACGATGGTCTTGCCGTGCTGACGGTTCAGCACCTGCAGCAGCCCCAGGATCTCGTCCGCGGTCTTGCGGTCGAGATCGCCGGTCGGCTCGTCGCACACCAGCAGCGTCGGGTCCGCCACCAGCGCCCGGGCGATCGCCACGCGCTGCGCCTGGCCGCCCGACAGTTCGCTCGGCTTGTGCTTGGCCCGCTCCGCCAGGCCCACAATCTCCAGCGCCGTCGCCACGTGCTTCGCGCGCTGTGCCTTGTTCAGGCTCGTCAGCAGCAGCGGCAGCTCGACGTTCTTCTCCGCGGTGAGCACCGGCAGCAGGTTGTAGAACTGGAACACGAACCCCACGTGCCGCGCCCGCCACTGCGCCAGCTGGCCGGAGGAGAGCTGGTCGATGCGCACGCCGTCGACGTTGACCTCGCCCTGCGTCGGCCGGTCGAGTCCGCCGATGAGGTTCAGCAGGGTGGTCTTGCCCGAGCCGCTCGGGCCCATCAGCGCCAGGAAATCGCCCTTGGCGATCGACAGGTCCAGTGCCTGGAGCACCGGCACTTCCTGCTTGCCGCGGACGTAGGTCTTGGCGACGCCCTTGAGGCTGACGAGTGCGTCGGCCATGGTCTGCTCCCTGTAGTAGTGGTGCGGCGAAACGCGGGGCGTAGGATACCGAAAACGCGCTTGCGCCCTCCCTCACGATGCGCCACACGGTCTTCGGGTTGCTGAGCTGCTGCGCCGCCGCGGCGTGGTCCGCCGAGGGCCTGACGCCAATGGGCGCCGAGCAGGCCGGCAACGCCGACGGCACGATCCCGGAATGGACCGGCGGCCTCACGCCGATGCAGTGGCCCCGGGATTTCCACGATGGCGGCCGCCTGCTCGACCCGTGGCCGGGCGACGCGCCGCGGCTGGTGATCACCGCGGACAACTGGCGCGACTACGCGTCGAAACTCTCGGCCGGCCACGTCGCCCTGTTCCAGCGCGATCACGATTACCGCATGGCGGTGTACCCGACGCGCCGCAGCGTCGCCTTCCCCGAGGAGATCGAGGCGGCCACCGCGGCGAACCGGGCCCGCGCCGCCCTGAAGGGCGCGGACGCCGTCACCGGGGCGTCACTCGGCGTGCCGTTTCCGGAGCCGCGCTCCGGCGCCGAAGTCCTGTGGAACCACCG
Organism: Binatia bacterium; assembly: GCA_035526525.1. Taxonomy (GTDB): domain Bacteria; phylum Pseudomonadota; class Gammaproteobacteria; order Nevskiales; family Nevskiaceae; genus JACPFV01. The sequence continues at coordinate 10,817 of DATLCG010000108.1, read as the reverse complement.
CCTGCGCTACCGCGGCGACGCCGCCGAATGGCGGTACCGCCGCGCGGCGGTGTTCGAGGGGCGCGCCCCGCACCTGGAGCGGGCGCTCGAGCTGCGGCTCGCGGGGTACGCCAGCCTGCAGCCCGGCAAGGTCTCGCCGGCGATGCACAGCTATAACCTGCTGCGCATGGAGCCCGCCGAGGAACTGCCGGACTACACGGTGCTGTGGCACGACGCGGTCGACATCCTCGCCACGCCTCGGCGCATCTGGGGCCGAACCTCGGCATGGAAGGCCTATCGCGCGCCGCCGCTGGGATACGACCAGGTCGGCATCTTCAGCTACCGCATTCGCTACTTCGACATGATGGACATGTTCAGCGGCGCGTTCGACCGCTACGTCTTCAAGCTGGTCGGGAAGGAGGAGCGCTTCGTGCCGTACAACAGTTTCCGGCTGGCGAACGCCGGAGCCGAAGTGCTCGGGCCGCGCCATCTCGCGGGCGACGCGGCGCGCTACGAGCTCCACCGGGTGTGGATCGTGGAAGCGACGGTGCGTCCGGGCGAAGGGCACCCGCTGCGGCAGCGGGTGTTCTACGTCGACGAGGACAGCTGGTCGATCGTCATGGCGGACGACTACGACGCGCAGGGCCGTCTCGATCGCTTCCAGGAAGGCCACCTGCTGCCGCTGTACCCGATCCAGGCCGTCGACTACGCGCCGGCGGTCACCTACGACTTTCCCGGGAAGCGCTACTACGTGGACCGCTGGTTGTCCGATTCACCGCCGCCGCAGCTGCATCCGGCGCTGCGCCCGAGCGATTTTCAGCCCGCCGTGACCGGACGCGCGTACCGGATGAACTAGGCGCCGGGCTTCCAGCGCTTCGGCCCGGGGGGCAGCGCCGACAGTTTCGTCACCGCGGAATCGCGCGTCAGGCCGTGCTCCTGCAGCCGCGCGAGATAGCGCGTCCAGTATTGGTCCTGGTTGCTGCCCAGATCCTCCAGCACGTCCCAGGAATACAGGCCGGTGTCGTGACCATCGGAGAAGCGCAGTCGCACGGCGTACTGCCCGACGGCATCGAGGCCTTCCACCGTCACCTCGCGCTTGCCGGGCACCAGCGCGGGCTCGCCGCCGGAATGTCCGCGCACCTCGGCGCTCGGCGAGAACACGCGCAGGTATTCGAAGGGCAGCGTGTAGCGCGTGCCGTCCGCATAGCTCACGTCGAGCACGCGGGATTGGCGGCGCAGCTGGAGGCGCGCGGGCGTCTTCATGAGGGTGATTGTCATGCCGGCGAAAGCCGGGAGCCAGTGCCCGTGTCTTCCGGAGACCGGGTGCCGACCGGGCCGGGCCAGGGTGTCAGAGGATGTAGCGGCTCAGGTCCTCGTCGCCCGCCAGCTTCTTCAGCTTGGCGTCCACGTACGCCGCGTCCACCTTCAGCTCCGTCGTTTTCGCGTCGGGCGCCTCGTAGGCAGCGTCCTCCATCAAACGCTCCATCACCGTGTGCAGTCGCCGCGCACCGATGTTCTCGGTGCGCTCGTTGACTTGCCACGCCACCTCGGCGATGCGGCGAACGCCTTCGGGGGTGAACTCGACCTCCACCCCCTCGGTGCGGAGCAGCGCGCGGTACTGCTGCGTCAGCGAGCAGCTCGGCTCCGTCAGGATGCGCACGAAGTCCTCCACCACCAGCGCGCTCAGCTCGACGCGGATCGGCAGGCGCCCCTGCAGCTCGGGGATGAGGTCCGACGGCCGCGCCATGTGGAAGGCGCCGCTGGCGATGAACAGGATGTGGTCGGTGCGGATCGTGCCGTACTTGGTCGAGACGTTGCAGCCCTCGACCAGCGGCAGCAGGTCGCGCTGCACGCCCTCGCGCGAGACGTCGGCGCCGAGGCGCTCGGCGCGCGCGCAGACCTTGTCGATTTCGTCGATGAAGACGATGCCGTTCTCCTCGACGTTGCGCAGGGCCTCGGCACGGATCGCCGACTCGTCGACCAGCTTGGCGGCCTCTTCCTCCGTCAGCTCCGCCATCGCCTCGCGGATCTTCAGCTTGCGCGTGCGCGGCTTGCCCTGGTTCAGGTGCTGGAACATGGATTGCAGCTGGCTGGTCATTTCCTCCATGCCGGGCGGGCCCATGATCTCGAGCCGCGTCGCCGCGCCGCTGACGCGGATCTCGATCTCGCGCTCGTCGAGCTTGCCCTCGCGCAGCTGCTTGCGGAACACCTGGCGGGCGGCGCCGCTCTCGCTCTGGCGCTGCGGGGAGGCCTCGCCGAAATCCTTCGGCGGCGGCAGCAGCACGTCCAGCACGCGGTCCTCGGCGGCGAGCTCCGCTTTCGGGCGGACGCGCGCCACTGCCTGCTCGCGCGCCTGCTTCACCGCGGCGTCGGCGAGGTCGCGGATGATGGTATCGACGTCCTTGCCGACGTAGCCGACCTCGGTGAACTTGGTCGCCTCGACCTTCACGAAGGGCGCGTTGGCGAGCCTGGCCAGCCGCCGCGCGATCTCGGTCTTGCCGACGCCGGTCGGTCCGATCATCAGGATGTTCTTCGGATGCACCTCGTGACGCATCGGCTCGGCGAGCTGCATGCGGCGCCAGCGGTTGCGCAGCGCGATGGCGACCGCCTTCTTCGCCGCCTGCTGCCCGACGATGAACTTGTCCAGCTCCTGCACGATCTCGCGCGGCGTCATGACCGGCGCGACGCCGGCGGGCGGCGCGGAAGGGGAAGCAGCGGGATCGCTCACTTCTCGAGGGTCTCCACCGTGAGGTGGTGATTGGTGTAGATGCAGATGTCCGCGGCGATGTGCAGCGCCTTCTCGACGATGCCGCGCGCGGGCAGCTCGGTGTGGTCGAGCAGTGCGCGCGCCGCGGCCTGCGCATAGGGGCCGCCGGAGCCGATGGCGACGACGCCGCTTTCCGGCTCCATGACGTCGCCGTTGCCGGTGATCATCAGCGAATGGTCCCTGTCGGCCACCAGCAGCAACGCCTCCAGCCGGCGCAGGTAACGGTCCATGCGCCAGTCCTTTGCCAGCTCGACGGCGGCGCGCTGCAGGATGCCGCCGTGCTTCTCGAGCTTGCCTTCGAAGCGCTCGAACAGCGTGAAGGCGTCGGCGGTGCCGCCGGCGAAGCCCGCGATGACCTTGTCGCCGTAGAGGCGGCGCACCTTGCGCGCGTTGCCCTTGATGCGCGTGTTGCCGTGCGACACCTGGCCGTCGCCGCCCAGCGCGACCTGCGCGCCGCGGCGCACGCACAGGATGGTGGTGCCTTCGAACTGCTGCATGGGAGGAACGCGGGGGGACGTGAACGGATCGTGGGGACGATCCGCGGGCCTTTCAAGGACCGTGCGCAGGCCGGAGGCGTTCCCGCGCGCCAAAAGAAAAGGGCGGCTTGCGCCGCCCTTCCGGATCCCCGCCTTTCGCGGGGATGATGTCGCGCGCTTACGCGCGTGAAATCACTTCTTCTCTTCGGTCGTCGTCGTCGACTGCGTCGTCGTCGTGGCCGAAGCAGCCGAGGTCGCCGGGGCGGTTGCCGGGGCGATGGCGGTGGTAGGGGCGGTTGCCGGCGTGGTGGTCGTCACCGTCGTGGTCGTCGTCACGGCCGGGGCGGTGCTCATCGGCGCCGGCGCTTCTTCCTTCTTGCCGCAGGCGGCAAGCGCGGCGGCCGCGAGCCCGAGGGCCAGGATCAGTTTCTTCACGGTTCTCTCCAGATAATTGTGCGGGTGTGTTTCCGGCTTCAATCCGGTGCCGCGCAGGGCGCGGCGCGCGCATTATGCATGGCTTGTGCAGCGCAGCAAGTCAGGCGGGATCACGGCGGCGCCGGGCGCGTGGATGCGCCCCGTCGTAGACCCGGGACAGGTGCGCGAAGTCGAGGTGCGTGTAGACCTGCGTCGTCGACAGGCTGGCGTGTCCGAGCAGTTCCTGCACTGCGCGCAGGTCCGACGATTCCTCCAGCAGATGCGTGGCGAACGAGTGGCGCAGGCGGTGCGGGTGTACCCGCTGCGCGATGCCCGCGCGCCGCGCCCACAGCGCCAGCCGGCGTGCAATGGATGCTCGCGACAGCCGCCGCCCGAGGCGGCTGACGAACACCGCACCCTGCCCGGCGGCCGCCATCTCTCCGCGCTGCGACAGCCACAGCCGCAGCGCCTCGCGTGCCGGACGCCCCACCGGCACCACGCGGGTCTTGCGGCCCTTGCCGGTGACGCGCACCTCGGCCAAATCGTCCTGAAAGTCCCCGACGTCGAGCGCATGGATCTCGGCCAGCCGCAGGCCCGAGGAATACAGCAGCTCCATCAGCGCGCGATCGCGCGCCGGCATGCCGTCGCCGTCGCCGGGCGCCTCGACCAGCGCAGCGGCATCCTCGCGGGTGAGCGTCTTGGGCAGTGCCGCGGGGCGCTTCGGTGCGCGGACCTCGATGGCTGGATTCGCCGCAAGAGCCCCGCGCTCGACCAGGAAGCGGAAGAAGCCGCGCAGCGACGACAGGTGCCGCGCCAGCGTCGCCGGCGCATCGCCGCCCTTGCGGCGCACCGCCACGTACGCGCGGATCTGGGCGGCATCGCCGGTGCCGGCCAATCCCCGGCCGGCGCACCACTGCAGGTATTGCCGCAGGTCGCGCTCGCGGCCCGACAGCGTGAGCGGCGAAGCGCGCCGCACGCTGCGCAGCTGCTCGAGATAGTCGCGCAGCGGCTCGTCCATCGCGGCCTACCCGAGGCGGGCGCGCACCGCCGCCGCGACCAGGTCGGCGGTCATCTCGAGAAACAGCTTGCCCTGCCGCGGCGCGAAGCGCGCCGCGTCGTGGCTCGCCAGCACCAGCATGCCGAGGTCCCTTTCCTTCTCCAGCGGCACCACCGCGGCGGACAGCAGCGGCGTGCGCGCCTTCGGAAACAGCAGCTGCGCGCGCGGCTCGTCGAGCGGACCGCACTCGACCAGCCGCGTGCGGAAGAAATTGTCGAAGGCGCGCGCCACCGGCCCCTGCGGATCGATGCGGTACAGGCCTTCGATGTCCTCGCGCTTCAGCACCGCGGACGCCAGCCCGACCCACACTTCGTCCACCTGGAAATCCTCGCGCAGGCACCTGCGCAGGGCAGTGACCGTCGCGGCCAGCGTCGGCGCGCGGATCAGCGAGCGCGCCAGCCGGTGCACGTTCGATGCGCGCGTCTCGTTCTCGCGTGCGGCCTCGAGCAGTCCTCTCAGGCGCTCCTCCAGCCGCGTGGCCTTGCCGCGCAGGATCTCCACCTGCCGCTCGATCAGCGACGCCGCGCCGCCGGCGGAATGGCGCAGCTCCATGAGCTCGAACAGCTCCGGCCGGCGGGCCAGGAAATCCGGGTTCACCTTCAGGAAGGCCGCGACCTGCTCGTCGTCCAGCCCGCTGGCCGCGGTTGGTGCTGCGGCGCTCATGCCTGCTTCTCCCACGTTGCTTCCCCCCGTTCCGATTCGTCCCACTCCATTTCCCCCCGGTACACGGTCTGCGCCGGCCCGGTCATCCACAGCGCGGCGTCGCCGCCGGGCCATTCCAGCCGGAGCGTGCCGCCGCGCAATTCCATGTCCACGCGCTCGCCGAGCCGGCCCCAGCGCCGCCCCACCGCCATGGCGCCGCAGGCGCCGCTGCCGCAGGCGAGCGTCTCGCCGGCGCCGCGCTCGTACACGCGCAGCCGCGCCGAGGAAGGCGAGCACACCTGCAGGAAGCCCACGTTCACGCTCTGCGGGAAAGCCGGATGGCGCTGCAGCGCGGCGCCGATCGCGGCGACCGGTGCCGATCCGGTGTCCGGCACCTCGATCACCGCGTGCGGGTTGCCCATGCTCACCGCTCCGATCTCGAGCGGTGCGCCATCGTCCAGCGTCAGCGTGTAGCGCGGGGCCTCGGCAGCGGCCGTGAACGGCAGCGTGGCGGGCTCGAAGCGCGGCGTGCCCATGTTGACCCGCACCTGCCCGTCGTCCAGCGGGTGCAGCTCCACCAGCGCGGTGCGCGTGCGCAGGCGGATCACCGGCCCGCGCGACAGGCCCTGGTCGCGGAGGAAGCGGGCGACGCAGCGCGCGCCGTTGCCGCTCATGCCGGATTCGCTGCCGTCCATGTTGTAGACGCGGTATTCGAAATCCGCGCCGGGGGCCGAGGCGCGCTCGATCACCGCGATCTGGTCGCAGCCGGCGCCGTAGCGGCGGTCGGCGATGCGCCGAGCCTGCGCCGGAGTCGGATGGAAGGGGCGGCGCGTGGCGTCGATGACGACGAAGTCGTTGCCCAGGCCGTGCATCTTCGTGAACACCAGCGCCATGCGCGCAGTGTATGCGGGTGTACGCTGCGGCGCATGAGCAAAATCCGCCACCGCGGCGGCTGCCACTGCGGCACGGTGCGTTTCGAATGCGACGCGCCGGCCCGCGTGACGGTGCAGCGCTGCAACTGCTCGCTCTGCGCCAAGACCGCGTACCTGCACCTGATCGTGCCCGGTCCCGACCTGCGCATCACCGCGGGCCGCGGGCACCTGCGCACGTACACCTTCAACACCGGCACCGCCAGGCACCTGTTCTGCCCCACCTGCGGCGTGAAGGCGTTCTACGTGCCGCGCTCCAACCCCGACGGCTGGTCGGTGAACCTGCGCTGCGTGGACGCCGGCACCATCGAGCACGCGGTGGTCGAAGACTTCGACGGGCGCAACTGGGAGCTGCACGGCGCGGCGCTGCGGCACCTGTCGGCGCCGCCGGCCGGATGACTCACCGGCTGGCGCGCACGAACTCGATCGTGCGCCGTGCCAGCTCCGGTCCCTGGTCTTCCTGGATGAAATGCCCCGCGCGGATGATGCCGTGCGGCTGGCCCTGCGAGCCCGGCACGTGCTTCTGCAGCACGCGGTCGGCGCCGCGCATGATCGGGTCGCCGCTGCCGAACACGGTGAGGAAGGGCTTGCGCCACCGGCACAGTTTCTCCCACGCCTCGCGGTTCGCGGGCACTGCCGGATCGTCCGGATGGATCGGCACGAGCCGCGGAAAGGCGCGCGCACCGGCCTTGTACTGCGCCGAGGGAAACGGCGCGTCGTAGGCGGCGATCACCTCGGGCGGCAGCCTGGTGGCGCAGCCCGCCGCGACGATGCGGCCGATCGGGAACACCGGGGAGAACCGGGCGAAGGCGCGCCAGATGCGGAATGCCGGCGGCGGCCGGGTGCGTGCAGTGGCCAGAAAGCCGTTGGCACAGACGATGCGCGCGAAGCGTGGCTCGAGCTCGGCCGCCATGCGCAGGCCGAGCAGCGCGCCCCAGTCCTGGCACACCAGCGTGATGCCCTTCAGGTCCAGCGCTTCCAGCCACTCGCGCAGCCAGTCCATGTGGCGCTGGTAGCTGTAGTCGGCGATGGCTGCCGGCTTGTCCGACTTGCCGAAGCCCACGAGGTCCGGCGCCACCGCGCGAAGCCCGGCGCGTGCCAGCAGCGGGATCATGTGGCGGTAGAGATAGCTCCAGGTCGGCTCGCCGTGCAGCAGGAGGACCACCGGGCCGTCACGCGGGCCCTCGTCCAGGTAATGCATGCGCAGGCCGTCGCGCAGCACGTGCCAGTGGGGCGCGAACGGGTAGTCCGGCAATCCGCGAAATCGGTCGTCGGGAGTGCGCAGCGCTGGCATGTGTGCCTCCATTGCCGACGGCGTCGCGCCCATGCTACAAGACCGCGCAACCTCGCCGGGAAAACAATGACATGTCGAACGTCTTGGGGCTCGACGTCGGCTTCGGATTCACCAAGGCCACGAACGGGCGCGAGACCCCGATCTTCAAGTCGGTGGTGGGCGACGCGGCGGAGGCGACCTTCAACGAGCCGCTGCTGCCCGGCAAGGTGCAGCTGGGGCGGCACCTTTCCATCGGCGGCGAGACGTATTACGTCGGCGAGCTCGCCGAGCAGCAGAGCCGCGGCCGTGGCTTCACGCTCGATCCGCAACAGTTCATCACCAAGTACGCGCGCGTGCTCGCGGTGTCTGCGCTGGCCCCGATCGTGGACCCGGCTCAGCCCCTGCGTGTCGTCACCGGCCTGCCGATCAGCTTCTTCCGCAAGTTCAAGGACCCGCTGACGCAGCTGCTGCAGCAGCGCCACGTGGTGACGCTGTTCAAGCCTGGCGGCGAGAAGGAGGAGCGCACGCTCAACATCGAGAAGGTGCGCGTCATCCCGCAGCCGTTCGGCTCGCTGTTCAACCTCATGCTCAACGACATGGGCAAGGCCGCGAGCCAGCGCTTCCTGACCGAGAAGGTCGGCGTGATCGACGTCGGCTTCCGCACCGCCGACTACACCATCAGCGACAAGACGAAATATTCCGAGCGCGGCAGCCAGTCGACGGATTCCGGCATTTCAGTCGCCTTCACCGCGATCGCCAACGCGCTGCAGGAGCGCAGCGGCGTCGCCGTCGAGCTCTACCGCCTGTACGAGGCGGTGACGCGCGGCACCATCAAGATCAAGGGCAAGCGCTTCGACATCACCGGCCTGGTCAAGACCGCCTTCGGCCAGCTGGCCACGCGCGTCGCCACCGAGGCCAACCGCCTGTGGTCGGACGACTGGGATCTCGATGCCATCGTCATCACCGGCGGCGGCGGCGCGGTGCTGGCGCCGCACGTGGCGCCCCTGCTCGAGGGCGAAGTGATTCCGGTCCCGCCCGAGCAGGACGCGCGGCTGAACAACGTCACCGGCTACTGGAAATACGGCGTCCACATCTGGGGCGCCTGACGGTCCGCCGGCGAGCGCGCCCGTGAAGGTCGCGGTCGTCACGCCGTTCTACCGCACCCCGCCGGACTGGCTGGCGCAGTGCCACGCCAGCGTCCGCGCGCAGAGCCACCCTTGCACGCACGTGCTGGTCTCGGACGGCAGCGGCGCACACGGCCTGGCGGACTTCCGCGGCAAGTTCGTGGAGCTGCCGCTCAACCACGCCGATTTCGGCGACACCCCGCGCAGTGCCGGCGCGCAGGCGGCGATCGCTGACGGGTGCGACGCCGTCGCGTGGCTCGATGCCGACAACTGGTTCCTGCCGCGTCACGTCGAGACTCTGCTGCGGCGCCACCACGAGACCGGAGCCGCCGTCTGCACCTCGGCGCGCATGCTGCACGCGCTCGACGGCACGCTGCTGGGCGCCTGCGACGAGGTCGACGGCGACCGCTTCGCCGACACCAACTGCATGCTGTGGCTGCGGCCGGCCTTGTTTTTGTGCGCCGAATGGGCAGCCATCCCGGCGCCGTTCCACGTGGTCGATGACCGCTGGATCTGGCGACTGATCCGAGAGCGCGGCGTGCCGCGCGCGCACTCGCCGCTCGCGACCGTGGCTTACCGGACCTCGTGGCCGCATCACTATCGGAAGCATGGCTTCGAGCCGCCCCCGGGGGCGAAGGCGGAGGCCGCCGCGCTGCGCGTCGACCAGGCGCGCCGCGAGCTGCGCGACTACCTCAGCGCTAGGCGCTGAGCGCGAAGCAGCGGCGCAGCGCCGCCGCGGCGCGCTGCCCGGCGGCCTCGGCGTGCCGCCGCACGCGGCCGGCGACGGCATCGGTGAAGCGCGCATCGCCGAGCACACGCACCAGATGCGCGAGCCGCGCCGACCATGCCTCAGGCGTGTCCAGCTCGACCGCGTGCACGAAGAAGTCCAGCGCCTGGCAACTGCTGTAGAACGTCTGGCGCTTGTCGCGCCACGCGAACAACGGCCCGCAGCTCACGTCCACGCCGAGGTCGCTGCGCGAGTGGGCGATGCAGACCGCGGGCACGCCCAGCGACCAGGCAACGACCGCGACGTGATACGTGTCGGTCAGGACGCAGCGATACCGGCCGAGAAGCTCGTACAGGTCACCCGGCAGCGGATATTGCCCGTCCTCCGGCAGGCCGCGCACTTCCGGCGGCGGCAGCACCCGGTAGGCCAGCTCGTGATAGCCGCGCGACATTCCCCATGGCAGCCAGTGCACGCCGCATTGCAGGGCGCGCGCCAGGTCCGCCGCGCAGTCCCGCAGCCGCTCCAGCGGCCTCGATGCGCGGCCGAAGAACAGGCCGATGCAGCCGCGGCCGGCGTCGGGGTTTGCGGTCCAGGCGCTCCGCGGAAGGGCCGCCGCGTCCTCGCGCTGCAGCAGCGTCGCGTTGTCCACGCCGAGGAAGCTGCGCTCGAAATCGCTGCGCAGTTCCGCCACGCGCAACGCCGATTCGGGATCGCGCATGGTGACGTCGGCGGCGCCGGTCACCAGCCGGCGCAGGCGCTGCTGGTGCACGGCGTCGAACTCGTCGCGCAGCCGGTCGAATTGCAGCGTGCCGCCGAGCACCACCACCCGCGCCAGCGCTGCGTCGGGGGCGTCCACCAGGAAATGGAATCGGGCGGTCAGCGCTTCGGCCTGGGCGGGCGACTCCACCAGGTGCTGCGCGACCAGCCGCGCGGCCACCACGCGCTGGTGGAACGCCATGTGCGTGAAATCGCCGAGGTACACCACGGCGTCCGCTTCGTGCAGCTGGTGCAGCCGGTCGCGCGCGCCCTCCATCGTCACCGGCAATCGCTGCCGTCCGAGGAATTCGTCCCGCAGCGGTGCCGGCAGGGTCCGGGACATCTCCTCGCCGCTGATCAGCTGCAGGTAGCGCGGTACCGTGCCGGGCAGGTGGCGCCGCAGCAGCGCCTCGAAGCCGACGATCAGCGCCGACATGCCCGGGTTCGGACCGGGCGGCGTGGCGCACAGGACGTGGATGCGGCGCGCGGCCGCGGCAGCGTGGGGCGTCAGGCCAGCAGCTGCTGCAGTTCTTCGAGCGCCTCGCCCGTGTACACCGCGAGCCGCTGCATGTGGGGCAGCGTGTCGCGCGCACCGGTGAAGCCGAAGTTCATGCTGCCGGCGTAGCTGACGCAGGTGATGTTGAGCGCCTGGCCGTGCGACAGCAGCGACACC
>DATLCG010000095.1:0-11768 GCA_035526525.1 Binatia bacterium | reverse complement strand
CCCAGGCGAGGAAGGCGCCGAGCGTGGCGAGCAGGCCGTAATTCATCGCGGGCGGCCGTCGGAAGGGCGCGCAGGATACCGGAACTCGCCGCGCCTTCTTCCTTTCCAAAATCATCATGGCCTCCTCGCCGCGGCGCGCGCCGGATCTGCGGATCGGCATTTCCGGCTGGCGCTATCCGCCTTGGCGCGGCACGTTCTATCCGGAAGGCCTGCCGCAGCACCGCGAGCTGGAATACGCCAGCCGCCAGGTGAACACGGTCGAGATCAACGGCTCCTTCTACTCGCTGCAGCGGCCGGAGAGCTACGCGCAGTGGCGCGACGCCGTGCCCGAGGATTTCGTCTTCGCGGTGAAGGGCGGGCGCTTCATCACGCACATGAAGCGGCTGCGCGGCGGCGTGCCGCCGCTGGCGAATTTTTTTGCCTCGGGCGTGCTGGCGCTGGAGCGCAAGCTCGGGCCTTTCCTGTGGCAGTTGCCGCCGATGCTGACTTTCCGCGAGGACGTGCTCGACGAGTTCCTTTCGCTGCTGCCCCGCACGATGTCGGCGGCGGCCGGGCTGGCCGCGCGCCACGACCGGCGCCTGAAAGGGCGCGCGTACCTGCAGGTGGACGCGGAACGCCCGCTGCGGCACGCACTGGAAGTGCGCCACGAATCGTTCCGCGATCCGGCATTCGTGCGCCTGCTGCGCAAGCACCGCGTGGCGTTGTGCGTCGCCGACAGCGCCGGTGAATGGCCGCTGGTCGAGGATGTCACCGCCGATTTCCTCTATGTGCGGCTGCACGGCCGCACGCGGCTCTACGCCAGCGGCTACAGCGCGCCGGCGCTGGATCGCTGGGCGCAGCGCATCCGCCTGTGGAGCCGCGGCCGCGAGCCGCGCGACGCCGATCGCATCGCGCCACGGCTGCGCGCTCCCGCGGCGCGCGCGCGGGACGTGTACGTGTACTTCGACAACGACGCGAAGATCCGGGCGCCCTACGACGCCATCAATCTGGCGGCCCGGCTCGGCGGGGGCGAGCGCATCGCCTTCCCTCGCCGCGCGCGCTCGCGCGGCGAGGAGCCGCGGCCTCCGGGAAGCTGGGATGCGTGGCGCGGCTATGGGCGGCGGGCAGCGCTCAGAACCCGACGTTCGGCCGCAGCACGAAAATGACGTTGTCGCGCGGCTCGGCGAGGCGCCCGGTGTAGACGCGGTCGCTCTCGTAGACCAGGCCGGCCTGCAGCGCCAGCGCGAGGTGCCAGCGCTGCAGCGGATAGCTTTTGCCCGCGAGCACCTGCGCGGCAGCGAGTCCGCGGGCGCAGGCCGCGACCGTCAGTTCGGCATCACTGTTGTCGAGCCACGTCAGCACGGGCGCGGCGAAGTCGAGATGGCCGCGCTTCAGGCCCAGGTAGACCGTGTCGGCGATGTCGGGGTCGCTGTGCTGGCGCGTGCCGAGGCGGAAGCTCCAGGACAGCCGGCGCCCCGGCGTCTGGCGGTCACCCTTGAGCTTCCACTCCAGCTCGTACCACGGCTCGTGCAGCAGGCGGTTGTGCGCGATGTGCTCGGTGCCGAAGCTCAGCAGCGTGCCCACGTGCGCCCGGTTCGAGGTGCCGGCGGCGCCCGCCGCGGGCGCGAGGCTGGCGGAGCTGCCGAGAAACACCGACACCGCGGCGGGCTCGGGGAAACCCGCGGTGACGGCCTCGATCCAGTTGGTGCCGCCGCTGCGCGCCTCGTCGTAGAGCGACGGGTGGCGGCGCCGGACCCAGGCGCCGAGCACCGGCATCGGGTAGACGCTGGCCTCGAACAGCAGCACCTGCGGCCGCAGGGCTTCCAGCAGCAGCGCGCGATAGAGCTGCAGCTCGTCCGCGCCATGCAGCTGGGGCACCGGGCGCGCCGTGAGCGGCACCGCCAGTTCGACGTTGCTGTAGTAAGCGGTGAGCTCCGGCGTCCATTCGATGCCGGGCGCCGGGCCTGTCACGGCGTCGCCGGCGGCAGCGGGACCCGCGGCGAGGCCGGCAGTGAGCAGCAGCGCGAGTCGGAGATTCATCGCGGCGAGTTCGCGATCTGGCGAAATGGCGCGCCCGGCAGGATTCGAACCTGCGACCCCTGCCTTCGGAGGGCAGTACTCTATCCAGCTGAGCTACGGGCGCGCGAAGGGGCGCATTTTTCCACAGAGCGGGCGCCGGCGCTTTCGCCGCGTGCGCGTGAACGAGCCGCCCGACGTTCTCGTTATACTGCGCGCCGGAAAAAAAACAGCGACGGCTCGGAGCCACGGCGTGGACGCGGACAAGCACGACAAGGTCTTCATCGCGCAATTCGGGCTCGTGATCGGCGCCCTCGGCGCCTTCACCGTCGCCATCATCGTCATCGCCAACCTGCTCGACACCTCGGACCTCGGCGACGAAGGTGCGCGTGCGCGCCTGGTCGAGCGCATCCAGCCTCCGGCGCAGGTCATCACCGATCCACAGGCGCTGCTCAAGCTGACCGCGGCCTCCACCGCCGCCCGCGCGCCGATGTCGGGCGACGAGGTGGTGAGCAAGGTCTGCGGCGCGTGCCATGGCGCGGGCGTGCTCGGCGCGCCGAAGATCGGCGACGCCGGTGCATGGAAGGCGCGCAGCGGCGCCGCCGGCGGCGTGGGCGGCCTGGTGAAGTCGGCGATTCACGGCAAGGGCCAGATGCCGCCGCGCGGCGGCGATGCCAGCCTGTCCGACGCCGAGATCAAGGACGCCATCGAGGCCATGCTGAAAAAGTCCGGCGCCTGAAGCGTCGCGCAGCGCGTCACACGTGCCGCGTTTTTCAACCTTCCGGACAGGTGCTTTCCTTCCGGTGCGCTGCTAGTGTTACGGCCCATTGCGGGCGGCAACGCATGCCCGCGGGATTCGGAAACCAGGGAGGATTTTTTCCGATGAAGCACACGCTTGCAGTGCTGTTCCTGCTGGGCATCAGCGCGGCGGCATCCGCCGCCGACATTCGCGGTGACCTCTACGGCGACTTCCGCATGTCGCTCATGCAGTTCGACGACAACGCCACCGCCGCATCGGATCTGGACCTGGGCGACAACGGCTCGGCCTACGGCATCAAGCTGTCGGTCACCGAACGCGGACTGACCGCGTTCGGCAAGTACGAGCGCGCGCTCGACACCGACGATGGCCTCAATGCCGCAACGGGCTTCGGCACCTCGACCACCGGCCTGGCTACCGGCGGCACCGACTACGTGCGCGAGGCTTATGCGGGCCTCAAGTGCCCGGGCCTGGGCACGCTGCTCTTCGGCCAGGCCGAGACGGCGTACTCCTCCGCCTCGCATCGCTGGGATCCTTTCTACAACACCGGCCTCGCCGGCATCGGCGGCCTGGTGGGGTCCACTTCGATCGTGGGCGTCGGCCCGAGCCATGGCGGCTCGGTGCTGGCGGTGCCGGTTCGTACGCTCGGCTACATCAACAACACGGTCGCCTACACCTCGCCGAGCTTCGGCGGATTTTCGGTCAACGGCGCGCTGTACCTCGACGAGGACGGCGGCGGCGCGGAAGACCATGACACGGCCATCGGCGGCGAATTCAACGGCATGGGGCTGACCGTCGGCCTGCAGGCACTGGACTTGAACTCGGGCTCTTCGCCCGGCAGCGCCGCGCCGAACTTCGCGCTGAGCAGCGTGCAGGCGCGGCTCGCGTACGCGGGCTTCAGCACCGGCCTGTTCGGCGTCGGCGCCACGTACGAGCGCCTCGAAGGCTCGGGTCTCGGGTCCACGGCGGATTCACTGCACCTCACCGGCTGGTTCGGGCTCACGCCGAACGCGCGCGTCGCGGCAAGCTTCGGCGACACCAACAACGTCGCGGAAGGCCGCAGCCTCGGGCTCGGGCTGTTCTACGACGTGGTGCAGAACTTCACCGCCTACCTGGGCGGCCGCACCTTCGATGGCAAGGGCTCCGGCGGCGGCGATGCCTACGCCGTGGCGCTGGGCGGCACCTACAAGTTCGATTTCGGCTTCACCCACTGAAGCCGCGCAGCTGAAAAAAAGGCCGGGCTCAGCCCGGCCTTTTTGTTTCTGCGCGAAGGATCGCTACCCGCGAGTCGGCGCCAGGCGCTGGCGTGCGGTGTCGCCGCGAGCCGGTCGCGGCGGCACCGGGTAGGACGCGGCGTTGGCGGCGAGCTTCAGGCATTCGTTGGAGTGGCGGTCCAGGCCCTTGGCATCGCACTGCGCCCTGACCGCGCGTCGCTGGTCCGGCGACAGCTGGCGCCACTTGTCGCGCAGCGCGCGGCGCTGCTCGCGCTCCGCCGCGTTCATCGGGTGATAGGACGGAGATGCAGCCCTGCGCGCGTCGCGCTGCGCTCTCCAGACCGGATTGCCGGGCGTCGCCTGCGACGCGCCCACCGGCGCGGCGAGCAGCGGCGGCACGCCCTCGATCGCGGGGCCGGTGCCGCTGCCCGCGGGGCCCGCTGCGGCGAGGTCGTTTTCCGTCGCGGCCCCGGGTCCGGTGGAGCTGCCCGGCGGCCCCGCCTGCGGAGTCTCCATCGCAACGGGCGTGGCGCCGGCATCGCCGGCGGGCTGCTGCATCACCCACGCGACGCTGGCGATGGAAACGACGGCCAGGCCGCCGAGGAGGTACTTGATCGGCATCATGCGGCCACTATAACTGCGGCCCGCGAATGGGCAGGCCGTCACGGTGATGTCTTGCGGCCATCCTGACGGCGGAGTAGCTTGGCGCTCAGCCAATGAGGCTTGGGGGATTCTGAATGAGCGTTCGTGCGCGTGGGCCGCAGCATCGGCAGTCTCCGTCGTTCCCGCTCAACCCCTTCACGCTCCAGGTTCGAAAAGCCCTCGGGCTGTCCGCTGTGTGCGTGGCGCTCACCGCCGCGCCGCCGCTGATGGCACAGCGCGCACCGGACGTTCCGCTCGACGCGCTGCATCGCGAAAAATTCGTCGGCACCGGCAAGGAAATCGTCTTCGTCGACGTCGCCGTGCAGGACTACGAGGCGCTGGTGTCGGCGCTGCCTCATGGTCTCGAGGTGGTGCCACTCGATCCGCGCCGTGACGGACTCGAGCAGATCACCGAAACCCTGGCGCGCCGCCCGTTCGTGGACGCGGTGCACCTGATCTCGCACGGCAGCTCGGGCGTGCTGACGCTCGGCGGCCGCAGCTATTCCGCCGCCGACCTCGAGCGCGAACGCGGGCGGCTGGCGCTCTGGTTCAGCCCGGTGGTCAACACCGGGCAGCGCAAGCCCGACCTGCTGATCTACGGCTGCAACGTCGGCGCCGGCGACAACGGCCGCGAATTCCTCGACACGCTGTCGCGCCTCACCGGCGCCGACATCGCCGCGTCCACCAACACGACCGCCGCGCCGCAGCACGGCGGCGACTGGCTGCTGGAAGTGGCCACCGGCCCGATCGAGGCGAAGGACGTCCTCATCGGCGGCGCGGACGGATTCAGCGCGACGCTGGCGACGTTCACGGTCAACAGCGAAAGCGACACCAGCGATTCCGAGAATGGCGACGGCGTCTGCGCCGACAGCTATGGCAACTGCACCCTGCGCGCCGCCATCCAGGAGGCCAACGCCACGGTCGGTCCGGACACCGTCAATTTTGCCAACGGGGTCCAGGATGTCCTGCTCGCCTACGGCGAGATCACCATCGGTGACGACCTGACGCTCAGCGGCCCGGGAGCCAGCAACCTCACCGTGGACGCGCAAGGCAGCTCGCGCATCTTCTTCATCGACGATGCCGACTCCGAGAATGCCGCCACGGTCACCATCCGGGGCGTTACGCTCGCCAACGGCGACGGCGGCGGCGGGTATGGCGGCGCGATCCTGTCGCACGAGAACCTGGTCCTGCGCGATTCCGTGGTCACCGGCAGCGAGGCCCGCGCGGGCGGCGGCGTCGCGGTGGACACGTATTTCGGGCAGAAGCCGATCGACACGGTGCAGATCGTCAACACGACGATCAGCGACAACGGCGCGAGCTATTACAACAACTACACGTCTTATGGCCGCGGCGGCGGCGTCTCCGTCTATGCGCCCCATGCCGCGATCACGATCGCCAACTCCACCATCACCGGCAACACCTCGGAGCAGGATGGCGGCGGCGTCTACATCGGGGGCCTGTTCTACGCGGAGTTCGGCGGCGATGCCGGCTCGCTGACGATTTCGAACAGCTCGATCAGTGGCAACAGGGCCTACAGCGCCGGCGGCGGCATCTACGTGGAAGGCGTGTTCGACGAGGGCTCGCTGGACATCAACCACAGCCGCATCAACGACAACACGGCGGACCGGGGCGGCGGCGTGTTCGTGCGCTACCTGGACGACTCGAGCCGTACCCGCATCGGCAGCACCACGATCTCGGGCAACCTCGCGCACTACAGTGGCGGCGGCGCCTACCTGGGCCAGGCCTACGGCGGTGCGTCGGTGCTGTTCGACCAGGTGACCCTGAGCGGCAACACCGCGGCCTACGGCAGCGGCCCGCTGGTCCTGACCGCGGCCGACCGTTCGCCCAAGGCAGCTCCGGAGCCGGTTGGCAGCGGCGACGGCTTCGGCGGCGGCCTGGCGATCCGCAGCGCGGCCGGCGATGCCGACATCCGCGTCACTCGCAGCAACATCACCGGCAACACCTCGCTGTACGGCGGAGGCATCGGTGTCTACGCCGCCACCGGTTACGCCCAGGTCGTTTTCGCAGACGATCGCATCTCCGAGAATGCCGCCCGGGAATACGGCGGCGGCGCGCTGTTCCTGAGCGTGGGCGGCAACGCCGACGTCGAGATCGTGGCCAGCACCGTGTCCGGCAACAACAGCGCCTACGGCTCGGGCGGCGGCATCGGGGTGTACGACGTCGGTGCAGGCGGGCCCGGGTCCCAGCCGGTATTCGCCATTCGCAACAGCACGCTCTCCGGCAACCGTGCGCTGCAAGGCGGTGGCGGCCTGTGGGTCGAACGCACGACCAAGTACGGCTCGGTAATCGTGGAGAACTCCACGATCTCGGGCAACACGGCGGGCATCGGCGGCGGCGCCTATTTCGGCAGCCTGGCGACCAAGTACCCGTCCTCGATCAGCCACTCGACGGTCGCCTTCAACCATGCCCAGTACGTGGGCGGCGTGGCGCTGTACCAGGGCTCGCTCGGGCTGGATCACGCCCTGATCGTCGGCAACACGGCCGAGTACGGCGGGGGCGACCTCGCCACCGCCAGCGGCTCGTTCCTGGCGCGGTTCAGCCTGATCGGCGCCCCGTCCGAAAGCGCCAACCTGCAGGACACGGAAGACAACTCGCTGATCACCAACGTGGGCGCGCAGGACGTGCTGGATCCGCAGCTGCGCGACAACGGCGGCCCGACGCTCACGCACGACCTGGTCAACGGCAGCCCGGCCCTCGACGCGGGCGACCCGAATTACCAGGGTCCGCCGAACGTGGACCAGCGCGGCTTCACCCGCGTCGCGGGCGACGCCATCGACATCGGTGCAGTCGAAGCCAATGCCGGTGTGTCGCCGGTCGTTCCCGGCGACATCGGCCTGGAAATCATGCCCCCGGGGCAGGGTGGCTCGCTGCCGATGCTGAGCGGCCTGCTGCTCGGCCTCGCCGGACTCTGGCGGCGGGTGCGCGGCAAGACGACCCGCTGACCCGCAGCTCGGGGTCGTGAAAAAGGGCGCTTCGGCGCCCTTTTTCTTTCGGCAGCCGGGTCAGCGCCCGGCGGGCTGCCGCCTTACCCCGTCGTACGCCGGGCCACCTGCGCCAGCGCGTCGTCGGGCAGCACGTAGCAGCTCTCCGCCATCTTGTCGTGCACTTCCAGGATCTCCGGACAGTGCGCGCCGGGAAGCGCCTTGACCGCGAAGATTTCCTGCACCGCGCCCTCGAAGCGGATGAAGCCGAGCTGCTGCCCGGTCTCGATGTTGACGACCCACACGCCGCAATTGCGCTCGCCCATGCGCTCCGTGATGGGGATGCCGCTGAACACCGCGGTCTCGCGCACCTGCGACAGGCCGATGAAGGCGAGCGGCCCGACGAAGTCCAGCCCCCGGGTAAAGCCAGGCAGGGTGGCCACGGTGTGCACGCGGCCGTGGCCGTCGACCCAGGCCAGCGAGCCCTTGCCCGACTCCAGGATCCACAGCCGGTCGCGGTACCAGCGGGGCGAATGCGGCATGGACAATCCGGTCGCCACCACCGCATCGGTCGTGACGTCCATGATCGTGCCGCCGTCGGCCTTGTGCTCGCGCCACGCGCCGGCGCGGTCGGTCTGCGCCAGCATGCTCACGTAGCGCACGCGTCCATCGCGCAGGCCGATGCCGTTCAGGTGGCAGCGGTCCTCGGGCGCGAGCGCGCTGATGAAAGGTGGCCGCCAGCGCGGAGTGAAGCTGTGCGCGGCGTCGAGCGTGCACAGGCAGCAGAACTTCGTGTTCACCACCCACAGCTCGCCGTCGCGGTCGAAGGCCATCTCGTGGATGTCGATGTCGCCCGTCACGTGCACGCCCGATGGCACGAAACAGGCGTCATGCAGCTTCGGCGGATCGAGCCGCGTCGCCAGTGCCGGCACGTTGCGGTACCAGTGCAGCGCGCTGCGCGCGCCCACCGCCATCCGGTTGCCCGCGACGTCCAGGCCCATCGGCTTGGGCAGCAGCTTGAAATGCGTGTTCAGCGCGCCGTCGCGGGGCCGCACGATCACCAGCTTGCCGGCCTGGTAGGTCGTCACCAGCAGCGAGAAGCGGTTGCGATCGAGCAGCTCGTACAGGTTGCTGGTGTAGACGCTCTTGAGGGGCGATTCCTTCGACGCCGTGTCGGCGGGCGTTTCGGCGCCGGACGCGGCCGGCGCGGCACGCTCCGTCGGCAACGGATCGATGGCATCGCCGGGCGGCGGCGGCATCAGCGCCTGCGCGCGTCGCGCGACCTCGGCGGTACGCGGCAGCACGCGCTCGATGGCTTCCGCGTTCTTCTTCCACTTGTCGGCGCTGGGCGCGGTCACGGTGGTCTTCGACAGCGGCAGGCTCACCCCCACGGCCGGAGCCCGCACGCCGGCGAAGGCGCACAGGCGCTGCACTTCGCGCGCCGGACTCCTCAGGAACCGGTCGTAGTCCACTGCGCACCAGTCCCCGGATGGCAACGCGGCCAGATCGTCCAGGATCGTGCGGTTGGCGGACGCCCACTGCTGCAGGGCGATCTCCTCGAGCGGGGCGTCGTTCAGCTCGCGCCAGCCCGGCACCAGCAGCAGCGACCAGGCCTTGCGCGTCCAGCCGGGCAGGTCGGCATAGGTAGTGAAGCGTCCCGAGCGCCAGGCCTCGATGATGCTGCTCAGCGCGCCGCGCGGTTCACGATAGAGATAGATGAACAGCGCGTCCGGGAACACCGCCTTGAGCATCGGGATGCGCAGGGCGTTCTTGGGCGTCTTTTCCAGCAGCCGCACCGGTCCCTGCGGCGGTGCACCGCGAGCGTCGCGCAGCTGCTCGAGAAAGGCCCGCGGCAAGAGTTGCCGGATGCGCGGAGACGCGTCGTCCTGCGTGAGCCGGTTCGAATCCCAGCCGTGCGCTTCCGGGCCGAGCACCGGGAATCCCTCGATGACGTGGTGGCTCTCGCCGCCGATGCTGCGCAGGTCGGGCGAACGCTCCAGCGTCTCGAACAGCAGCGTGCTGCCGGATCGCGGCGCCGAGACGATGATGAGCGGCCGCTCGATGCGCGGCTCGTCCGCGCGCGCGGGCGACGGCGCCGCCGGTGCGGTGCTGGCCGGCAAGGGCGGGACGTCCACCGGATGTGCCGGAGACTCCGCGGCCGTCGGCAGTCGCGCCAGTTCCGGGCTCAGCGCAGGCCGCACGAAGGCCTGCACCAGCGCTTCCTCGACTGATACGGTGTTGGGCATGGTGAGCTGGCCGTACGCTTTCAGCCGCTGCGCGAGGAGCTCAGCCAGCTCGCGATAGCGCGGCCACGCCTGCGGGTCGTCGCGATGTGCGTTCCACAGCGAGCGCCAGGAATCCAGGAAGCCCCGCAGGTCGCTGCGCACCTGCTGCACCGTCGCCACCGGTCCGCATCGCGCCAGTTCGGCGAGAAGCCAGGCCGCGAGGCGTTCCTGCTCGTCCGGCCACATCACCACCGGGAAATTCACGCGCTCGGTGACCAGGTCGGGCCGCGCGCCGGGCTGCCACGGAACGTCGCGCGGCGCCGGTCCTGCAACGCCGGCGAACGGGCGATGGGCCGAGCGCACCATCTCCCAGAACGCGGGAGATCCCGCCGTGTCGCACACCAGGTGCGTGCGCACTTTCGGCGTGGGATTCACCACGTTGTGCAGGCGCCAGGTGTCGAACAGCCAGCATTCGCCGGCCGCCATGTGCAGTTGCTGCCGTCCGCAGTGGAACGCGACCTCGGGAAACGTCACGATCGGGACGTGGATGCGCACGCGTCCGAGCCAGTAATAGTTGGTGTCCACGTGCGCCGTGGTCTCGGCCTGGCTGTCGAGTCGCATCAGGCGCGTGCGTCCGAGCACGCAGCCGAACGAAGCCAGCACCTGCCGCATGTAGGGCGCGCGATCGAGCAGCGGGGTCGGCTGCATCGGTCCCTTGACGGCGTCGCTGCCCGGGTCGCCCTGCGCGGCGACCAGCGGAATCGCCCAATTGCCGGGGTAGCCCTGGGGATGCGGCCGCCATTCCGATTCTGCGAATTGCGCGAGCTCGGCCTGCAGCCGCGCCGTGTCGAAGCGCAGCGGCAGCTGGATGAATTCGGTGTCGAGTTTCATTGGCTCCGCGCGGCATGTTTGAGGCGCACCGCCGCGGCGTCAAATGCACGGCGGTTGCCGGCGGCGCTGCTTTTCAGGTCCGGCAGGGAAATGGTACGCTCCGCGCGCCTCGAAACGGCGTGGTTCGCCGCGCACGTTGCGAGAGCCCTCAAATAAACGCTTCGGGAGCCCACATGAAGTTCAAGCATCTTCTGGCAGGCGCGGCGCTGGTCGTCGCCAGCCCTGCCGTCCTCGCCGGCCAGCTGACCGGCAACGTCGCTGCCGTCAGCGACTACATGTTCCGCGGCATCGACCTGTCGGGCAGCAATGCCGCGCTCCAGGGCGGCGTGGACTACACCACCAGCTTCAACGTGTACGCGGGCCTGTGGACCAGCGGCGCGGCGGGTGCGGGCGGCAACGAGGCCGACCTCTACGCCGGCTACGCGCTCAAGCTCGGCAAGTTCGACCTGACCGCCGGCGCGATCTACTACCTCTACTCCGAAGCCAAGCAGTTCGGCTGTGCCAGCGCGCCCTGCACCGGCGGCTCGCAGGACATCAACTTCTACGAAGGCTTCCTCGGCGCCGGCTTCGGCCCGGTCGCGGTGAAGATCTTCTACACGCCGGAGTACGGCTTCGACGCGAACAACAAGGAAGCGCTATACGCGACCGCCACCGTCCGTCTCGACCTGACCGAGACCATCTCGCTGCTGCCGCAGGTCGGCTTCTCGGCCGGCGATGGCGTCAAGAACGTGTGGGGCGACGAGTACCTCGACTACTCGATCACCGCGGCCAAGAAGCTGAAGGACGAGTGGTCGGTGAGCCTCAGCGTGGTCGACACCAACATCGACGTGACCAACACCACGACCGGCGTGCAATTCAGCGACGACCCGAAGTTCGTCGTCGGACTGAAGAAGGGCTTCAAGCTCTGACGCGCTGCTGATCGCAGGACAGAAGGGCCGCCTCCGGGCGGCCCTTTTGCTTTGGGCGCACCCGAAGCGGGCGCGTGCGCCGTGCCGGTGCACGATGCGTCGCGATGCATCGTTTGTGTACACTCGCCGCGCTCCGGATACCAAGAAGAAGCGTGGCACGGAACGTGCTCGTTCCCGGAGCGGGAACCGGCCCC
>DATLCG010000093.1:0-28269 GCA_035526525.1 Binatia bacterium | reverse complement strand
GGCAGCAGCGGCTTCTTCTTCGGCTTCGGCTCGTCGCAGGACTTCGCCAATTCCTCGCAGGTCATCGCCTTCGCGGTGGCGGGCGGACTGGGCCTGCCCGACCGCGACTACTACGTGAAGGACGACGAGCGCTCGGTGAAGCTGCGCGAGCAGTACCGCGAGCACGTCGAGCGCATGTTCCGGCTGCTCGGTGACGATGCGGACGCGGCGGAGCAGGAAGCCGCGACGGTGCTGGAACTGGAGACCGCGCTGGCGCAGGCCTCGCTGACGCGCACCGAGAAGCGCGACCCGTACCGGCTGTTCCACAAGATGAGTCGCGCGCAGCTGCAGAAGCTGACGCCGGAGTTCGACTGGTCGGCCTACCTGAAGGGCGTCGGCCTGTCGCGCGTGAAGACACTGAACGTGACCGAGCCGAAGTTCTACGAGACGCTCGGGCAGCAGTGGCGCGACGCCGACATCGGCAAGCTCCGCACCTACCTGCGCTGGCACCTGGCGCACGACGCGGCGGCCACGCTGGCGCGCGCCTTCGTCGAGGAGGACTTCGCCTTCTACGGCAAGACGCTGCGCGGCGTGCCGCAGATGAAGCCGCGCTGGAAGCGCTGCGTCGCCGCGGTGGACGGCCAGCTCGGCGAGGCGCTGGGCCAGGAGTTCGTGCGCCGCGCATTCGGGCCGGAGCTGAAGCGCGACACGCTGAAGATGACGCGCCAGGTCGAGCAGGCGATGGAGCAGGACATCCGCCAGCTGGACTGGATGAGCCCGCCGACGAAGCAGAAGGCGCTCGCCAAGCTGCACGCGATCGTCAACAAGATCGGCTACCCGGACAAGTGGCGCGACTACCGCTCGATCCAGGTCGCGCGCGACGACTTTGCCGGCAACGTGATGCGCGCCAACGTGTTCGAGTCGAAGCGCCAGCTCGCCAAGATCGGCAAGCCGCTGGACCGCGGCGAGTGGCAGATGACGCCGCCGACGGTGAACGCCTATTTCGATCCGCAGATGAACGACATCAACTTCCCGGCCGGCGTGCTGCAGCCGCCGCTGTACGACCCGAAGATGGACGACGCGCCGAACTACGGCAACACCGGCGGCACCATCGGCCACGAGCTGACGCACGGCTTCGACGACGAGGGCCGGCAGTTCGACGCGCGCGGCAACCTGAAGGACTGGTGGACCAAGGGCGACGCGAAGCATTTCGAAGAGCGTGCGCAGTGCATCGTCGACCAGTACGCGCAGTACGTGATCGTCGACGACATCCGGATCAACTCGAAGCTGACCGAGGGCGAGGACATCGCCGACCTCGGCGGCCTGGTCCTGGCGTGGATGGCCTGGGAGGCGCAGACCGCGTCGCATCCGGCCGAAAGCCGCGACGGCCTGTCACCCGAGCAGCGCTTCTTCGTCGGCTACGCGCAATGGGCCTGCGAGAACGTGCGGGACGAGGACCTGCGCGTGTCCGCCATCACCAATCCGCATTCGCCGGGCAAGTACCGCGTCAACGGACTCGTGGTGAACATGCCGGAGTTCGCGAAGGCGTTTGCGTGCGAGAAGGGACAGGCCATGGTGAGCGAGAAGCCCTGCCGGGTCTGGTGACTCCCATGCCCACCCCCGCCAAGAACACCCTCTGCCTCTGGTTCAACCGCGACGCGGAGGAAGCCGCGCGCTTCTACGCGAAGACATTCCCGGACTCCTCCGTCGGCGCCGTCCACCGCGCGCCGGGCGATTTTCCTTCCGGCAAGAAGGGCGACGTGCTGACCGTGGAGTTCACGGTCCTCGGCATTCCGTGCGTCGGCCTCAACGGCGGGCCGGCGTTCAGGCACAGCGAGGCGTTCTCGTTCCAGGTTGCGACCGTCGACCAGGCCGAGACCGATCGCTACTGGAATGCCATCGTCGGCAACGGCGGGAAGGAAAAGGCCTGCGGATGGTGCGAGGACAAGTGGGGACTGTCCTGGCAGATCTCGCCCATCGCGCTGACGCGGGCGGTCACCGACCCGGACACCGCGGCGGCCAAGCGGGCGTTCGACGCGATGATGACGATGCGCAAGATCGACATCGCGACGATCGAACGCGCGCATCGGGGGTAAGGTATGCGGTGCGCCTTCCGGCGCAGTGCAAGGAGATCGCCATGTCGGGCAGATACGTTCCGGTTTCGGGCTGCGTTTTCGGACTCATCTCCATACTCCAGGCCAGCCGCGCACTGATGCAGGTGCCGGTACAGGCCGGCAGCTTTGCGGTCCCGGTGTGGGCGTCGTGGGTGGCGGCCGCAGTGGCCGGCGCGCTGTGTGTGTGGGCGTTCCGGAGCCGGAGTTCCTGACCGCGGGCGCGAGCCTTCATCCGCGCTGTGCAGCGCGGCGCCGTACAAATTCAAGGAGAGTGCGATGAGTCGATCGGCATCCATCGGGTTTCGTGTCCTGTCTCTGGTGGCCGGCCTTGGCCTCGCGGGAGCTGCGCTGGCGGCAGACCCGTTGCAGCCCAACTCGGTGTGGCGCGGCGAGATTCGCCAGGGCTCGGCTGCTTTCGCGACGACGATCTACATCAAGGCGCGGGACCAGGACCGCGTTCGTGGGGAAATCCATTTCAAGGTCGGGGACGCGGTGAACAAGCTCACCTTCCAGGGCGACGTGATCGAGGGCCGCACCGTGGCCTGGATCACCGACAGGAAGGAAGGCGCCGTGACCTATCCGGGCCTGTATGTCGGGACTCTTTCGGAAAACACGCTCTCCGGCACCTGGCAGGTGCCCAGCGCGAAACAATACGACCGTTTCACGGTGAAGCTGGCGCAATGACGGACCGCCCGACCGCCCTGGGCACCGAGGAGCGGCCGCCCCGTGGCGCGAACCTGAGCCGCGTCGTTTCGGCCGTGCAGATCGCGGTGGCGCTGGCGGGCATCGTTTTCGGCGGTGACACATTGCTGCATCCTCTCTACACGGATCGGCAGATCTTCGGCTCGCTCGCCGACACCTGGGTGGTCGAAGCGCTGCTCACCTTGAAGATTCTCGGCGTTGCAGCCGTCTCGCTCGCGCTGTCGGCGCTGCTGGCGTGGCGCGGGCGCGGACGCCGGCTTGCGGCGATGGCGATCGTGCTCACGGTAATCGCCGCCGCGCTGACGATCTACAACCACGCTGTGCTCACGCACCGCGCCACCGAGCTTACCGGCCAGAAGTTCGTCGCCTTCTACGGGTTGCTCCCTTTCTAGATGCGCGGCTGGGAAGACGCGTAGCGCCACGGCCGGGCGAGCCTCGGCACTGGTCCGCTCAACCCTTCACGCACAGCACCTGCCTGAGCGTGTGCACCACCTCCACCAGGTCCTGCTGCTGCGCCATCACCTGCCCGATGTCCTTGTAGGCGCCAGGAATCTCGTCCACCACGCCCTTGTCCTTGCGGCAGACCACGCCGCGGGTCTGCTCGACGACGTCGGCGGCGGTGAAGCGGCGGTTGGCCTCGCCGCGGCTCATGCGGCGGCCGGCGCCGTGGGCGCAGGACTCGAAGCTGTCGGGGTTGCCGCGGCCGCGGACGACGTAGCTCTTCGCGCCCATGCTGCCGGGGATGATGCCGAGCTCGCCCTTGCCGGCGCGGATCGCGCCCTTGCGCGTCAGCCAGACGTCGGCGCCGAAGTGGTGCTCGCGCTGGACGTAGTTGTGATGGCAGTTCACCGCCTCCTGCGTCAGCTCGAACGGCGGCAGGTGCCGGCGCAGCGCGTCGAGCACCAGGCCCAGCATCACCTCGCGGTTGGTGCGCGCGTAGTCCTGGGCCCAGCCGACCGCGGCGACGTAGTCGTCGAACTGCGGCGAGCCTTCGTCGAGCCAGGCGAGGTCGCGGTCCGGCAGGTGGCGGTCCATGCGCAGCGCCCGCTCGCGCGCCTGCGCGATGAAGTGACTGCCGATGCGGTTGCCGATGCCGCGGCTGCCGGAGTGCAGCAGCACCCACACGCGCTGCTGCTCGTCGAGGCACAGCTCGATGAAGTGGTTGCCGCCGCCCAGGCTGCCGAGCTGGCAGGTCCAGTCGCTGGCGCTCTTGCGGTTCACGATGCCGGGATGCCTCGCCAGGATCGCGTCGAGCCCCGGCCGGAACTGCGCGGCGCGCTGCGCATCCGCCGGCGCACGGTGCTGCTCGCGGCCGACCGGCACGTCGCGCTCGATCTGGCGGAACACGGCCTGCAGCTTCGCGTCGTCGAGATCCTCGGCCGTCAGCGAGGTGCGCACCGCCGCCATGCCGCAGCCACTGTCCACGCCGACCGCCGCAGGAATGATGGCGTGGCGCGTCGCGATCACCGCGCCGACCGCCGCGCCGATGCCCATGTGCACGTCGGGCATGGCGGCGACGTGGTGATGCACGATCGGCAGCGCGGCGATGTTGTCGAGCTGCTGGCGCGCGCCGTCCTCGATCGTGTCGGCCCAGATCTTCACCGGCACTGCGGGCTTCGACGAGCCCGGCCCGGACGGATTGCTGGTTCCCGCTTCCCGCGTTCCGCTGCCCGCGTGCTGCCGCGACCTCACGGCGGCAGGTCGAACAGCAGGATCTCTGCCGGGCCCTGCGCGGCGATGCGCAGCTCCGCTTCGTCCTCGATGGCTGCGCCGTCGCCCTGCGCGAGCCGCTCGCCGCCGACGCTCGCCGCGCCGCGCGCGACCTGCAGCCAGCCGAGTCGCCCTTCGCGGTAGCGGTGTGCCGCCGTGCCGCCGGCGGCGAGGCGCGCGACGTACAGCTCGGCGTCCTGGTGGATGCGCAGCGCGCCGTCGCGCGGCGTGCCCGAGGCGACCAGGCGCAGGCCGCTTTCGAGGTCGTCGAAGCGGCGCTGCTCGTAGCCGGGCGCGATGCCTTCCTTCGCGGGGATGATCCAGATCTGCAGGAAGTGCACCGGCTCGCGCGGCGAGGCGTTGAACTCGGAGTGCGTGACGCCGGTGCCGGCGCTCATGCGCTGCAGCTCGCCGGGCACGATGCGCGAGGTGGTGCCGAGGCTGTCCTTGTGCTCGAGCGCGCCCTCCAGCACCCACGACAGGATCTCCATGTCGCGGTGGCTGTGCGCACCGAAGCCCTTGCCGGGCGCGACGCGGTCCTCGTTGACCACGCGCAGCGCGCCGTGGCCCATGAATTGGGGCTCGTGGTAATGGCCGAACGAAAACGTGTGGCGGCTCGTCAGCCAGCCGAACTCGGCCAGGCCGCGGTCATCCGAACGCCGAATGCGGATCATGTCCTCGCGCCTGCCTCGCCCGTGCCGCGGCCCGCGCCACCCGCAGGCAGCGCGCCAGCTCCTCGGCGTAGGGTAACGCGACGAACAGCAGCAGCACGCCCGCGACCATCACGCCCTGTCCCGGCGGGATCTGCGGCAGGTCCAGCCGCGCGCCGAAGTCCGGCGCGGCGCCGTCCGCGCGCAGCAGCGAGCGCACCGCCGGCCAGTGCAGCATCAGCACCATCGCTCCGGCGACGACGGGCGCGAGCTCGAACAGGTTGTGCACCATCTGCTCGGCCGGCGAGACGCGGCGCCTGCCGGTGGCCCAGCGCAGGTCGGCGTAAGTGGTCAGCTCGTGCAGCACCCAGCCGCCGAGCATCAGGCACACGACCAGGGCGTTCACCTCGAGCAGCGCCACGGCTGCCGCCGGCACGGCGAGCTCGATCAGCAGCAGCCAGTGCAGCGCGGCCTCGCGCCAGCCGCTGGTGCGCTCGATGGCGCTGCGGCGGTGACACAGCCAGTCGGCGAACGCTGCGCCGACCCAGACCGGGAATACCGCGTACAGGATGAGTCCGCGCGCCAGCGCGGCGAAGTCGACGGCGTCCATGCGGCTTGGACCTCGCCGGGCCGGCGATAGCGCCCGGCCGAACCTTCGCCGTTGCGACGCGGTCTTTCCTGCGCGCGTAGCGGACCTGGCAGCGCCTGCAGAAGAAGGCGCGGCGCCGCGCGCGCCCCAGCCCGGCGCGGAACTCCAGGGGGATGCGGCAGCGCGGGCATTGCTTCTTCGCGTGCACGCACCAGTGCTTGCGCAGCACGTAGACCTTCTTCCAGCGATAGAAATCGAAGCTGTAGTCGCGCGCCTGCCGCACCAGCTCGCGCAGTTTCGCCACGGGCAGCGCGCCGACGCGGGTCTCGGGGTGCACGCGGATGCGGTACAGCACCTCGTTCTTGATGATGTTGCCGCAGCCGGCAAACACGTCCTGGTCCAGCAGCACGTCGCAGGCCAGCCGCCCCGGCTGCACCCGCAGCTTCGCCAGCGCGCGGCGCGGACTCCAGCGCGGCGACATCACGTCCGCGCGCCAGTCGTACTGCGCATCGAGCTCGCCTTCGACGAAGCGCAGCGAGCACGAGTAGAAGTTGATCTCGCGACCGCGCGCGAAGCCCAGCGACAGCCGCGGCGCGCCGCCGCGCCGCGCATTCACGGCCCAGCGGCCCCACAGCAGGAAATGCACGCGCAGCGCAAAGCCGTCGAACACCAGCAGCAGCTGCTTGCCGAAGCTGCGCACCTCGCGCAGCGTGCAGCCCTGCAGCCGCTCCTTGCCGATGGTGGTGTTGCCGGACACGCGCAGCACGCGCCTGCCCGCGAACGGGGTGCATTCCTCGCGCAGCAGCACCAGCGACGGACCTTCGGGCATGGGGCTTGGACCGCGCACATGGCCTCGCGGTCGCCGTCACGCATCGAACCGGCCGCATCCTGTATGTTCTGAAGCCCGTGCGCATGCTCCTTTTTTCCGCTCTCGCGCTCGCCTGCGCGCTGGCGGCCTGCGGCCGCGAGGAACAGGCCGCCGGCACCCCCGCGGCTCCCGCCGGCGCTGCAGCCGCAGGCAAGGGCGGCAAGCCGGGCGGCGGCGCTCCGGTCCCGGTGACGGTCGCTGCAGCAGAGCGCCGCGCGGTGCCGGTGACGATCGAAGCGGTCGGCACGGTCGAGCCGCTGGCGTCCGTGGCGGTCAAGTCCCGCGTGGACGGCCAGATCGTCGAGGTGCTGGTCGCCGACGGCCAGGACGTGACCCGCAACCAGAAGCTGCTTCAGATCGACGCGCGGCCCTTCCAGATCCAGCTGCAGGAGGCCAGCGCCAACCTCGCACGCGACCAGGCGCTGGTGGCGACCGCGGCGGCGCAGGAAAAGCGCTACCGCGAGCTGCAGGCGCAGGGCTACGTCTCGCCCGACGACTACGCCGGGGTGAAGTCGAAGCTCGACACCGCGCAGGCGGCGGTCAGCAGCGACCAGGCCGCGATCGACACCGCGCGGCTGCAGCTGGACTACGCGGCCATTCGCGCGCCCATTTCCGGACGGCTCGGCAGGATCGCCCTGCAGCGCGGCAACCTGGTGAAGGCCAACGACAACGCGCCGATCGTCACCATCAACCAGGTCAACCCGATCTACGTGGCGTTTGCCGTGCCCGAGCAGTCGCTCGCGGCGGTGCGCGAGGCCATGCGCCGCGGCGCGCTGGCAGCACAGGCCCGGCGCGAGGGTGTGGCCGAGCCGCTCTCCGGGCGGTTGACCTTCGT
This sequence comes from Binatia bacterium, assembly GCA_035526525.1. Classification (GTDB taxonomy): domain Bacteria; phylum Pseudomonadota; class Gammaproteobacteria; order Nevskiales; family Nevskiaceae; genus JACPFV01. Next base: position 20,822 of record DATLCG010000093.1, on the reverse strand, counting down.
CGACAACGCGGTCGACACCGCGACCGGCACGATCCGCCTGCGCGCCACCTTCGACAACCCGCGCGGCGTGCTGTGGCCGGGTCAGTACGTCGGCGTCGCGCTGGGACTCGGCGAGGACGCCGCCGCCCTGGTGGTGCCGCCGCAGGCCGTGCAGACCGGGCCGAAGGGCACCTACGTGTTCGTCGTCGGCGGCGATCAGACCGCGCAGCCGCGGCCGGTCCGGGTGGCGCGCACCACGCCGGATGCGGCGGTGATCGCCGAAGGGCTGCAGCCGGGAGAGTCCGTCGTCACCGACGGCCAGTCGCGCCTTGCTGCCGGCACCCGCGTCGCGGTGAAGACGGCCGCGGCCGCGGCGCCCGCGACGCCGTAGCGGACACCGATGTCCGGGCTGTTCGTGCGCCGTCCGGTCATGACCACGCTGGTCATGGCCGCGATCCTGCTTGCCGGTGTGCTCGGCTTCCGCGCGTTGCCGGTGTCGGACCTGCCGAACGTGGATTTCCCCACGATCCAGGTGTCGGCCAACCTCGCCGGCGCCAGCGCCGAGACCATGGCCGCCGCGGTGGCGACGCCGCTGGAAAAGCGTTTCTCGGCCATCGCCTCGCTCGACTCCATCACCTCGACCAGCGGCCCGGGCCAGACGCAGGTGACGCTGCAATTCGCGCTCGACCGCGACATCGACGCCGCCGCGCAGGACGTGCAGTCCGCCATCGCCGGCGCCATGCGGCAGCTGCCGCGCGAGATGGACACGCCGCCATCGTTCCGCAAGTCCAACCCGGCGGACTCGCCGGTGCTGTTCCTGGCGATGACCTCGGACACGCTGCCGCTGTCGCAGGTGGACGAGTACGCGCAGACCCTGCTGGCGCAGCGCATCTCGACGGTGGCGGGCGTATCGCAGGTGCAGGTGTTCGGCTCGCAGAAGTACGCGGTGCGCGTGCAGCTCGACCCGAACCAGCTCACCACGCGCGGCATCGCCATCGAGGACGTCGCCGCCGCGATTGCCGCCGGCAACGTCAACCTGCCGACCGGCACGCTCTACGGCAGCGATCGCGCGTACTCGGTCGAGGCCACCGGCCAGCTCAACGACGCCGCCGCCTACCGGCCGCTGGTGGTGGCCTACCGCAACGGTTCGCCGGTGCGGCTCTCGGAGCTGGGCCGCGTCGTCGACGGCGTCGAGCAGAGCCGCACCGCGGCCTGGTTCATGGGGGCGCGCGGCATCGTGCTGGCGGTGCAGCGCCAGCCCGGCTCCAACACCATCGAGCTGGTGGACAAGGTCAAGGCTCTGCTGCCGGCCTTCCGCGCGCAGATGCCGCCGGCGATGAACCTCGAGATCCTCTACGACCGCTCGCAGTCCATCCGCGCGTCGGTGCGCGACGTCGAGTTCACGCTGGTGCTGGCGCTGGCACTGGTGGTGATGGTCATCTTCCTGTTCCTGCGCACGGTCACCGCCACGCTGATCCCGAGCCTGGCGCTGCCGATGTCCATCGTCGGCACTTTCGCGGCGATGTACCTGCTCGGCTACTCGGTCGACAACCTGTCGCTGATGGCGCTGACGCTGTGCGTCGGCTTCGTCGTCGACGACGCCATCGTCATGCTCGAGAACATCACCCGTCACGTCGAGGCCGGCGAGTCGCCGCGCGCGGCGACGCTGCGCGGTGCGCGCGAGATCGGCTTCACCATCGTGTCGATGACGATCTCGCTGGCCGCGGTGTTCATCCCGGTGCTGTTCATGGGCGGCATCGTCGGCCGGCTGCTGCACGAGTTCGCGGTGACGATCATGGTCGCGGTGCTGATCTCCGGCGTGGTGTCGCTGACGCTGACGCCGCTGCTGTGCGACCGCCTGCTGCAGCCGCACGCCGCGCGCCGGCACGGACGGCTGTACACGGCCAGCGAGCGCGTGTTCGACGGCTGGCGCAACGCCTATGACCGCTCGCTGCGGGTGGCGCTGCGGCATCCGCGCGGGGTCGGCGCCGCGTTCGCCGGCACCGTGCTGCTGACCGGCTGGCTGTTCGTGCAGATCCCGAAGGGGCTCATCCCGAACGGCGACACCGGCCAGCTGTTCGCCTTCACCGAGGCCGCGCAGGACATCTCGTTCGAGGCGATGTCGGAAAAGCAGCAGCAGGTCGCCGCGATCATCCGGCAGAACCCGCACGTCGACGCCACCATGGCCTTCATCGGCAACTCCGGCGGCGGCTCGAGCCAGACGCTGAACCTCGGGCGCGTCATCGTGAGGCTGAAGCCGGAGGGCCAGCGCCCGCCGGCCGAGCAGGTGGTGGCGCAGCTGCGCCCGGCGCTCGGCTCGATTCCGGGCATGAAGGTGTTCGTGCAGAACATCCCGGTGATCCGCATCGGCGGCCAGTTCACCAAGAGCCAGTACCAGTACTCGCTGCAGGACACGGACCTGGACGAGCTGTACCGGTGGGCGCCGCAGCTGACCGAGCGCCTGCGGACGCTGCCGGGCTTCGTCGACGTCACCAACGACCTGCAGCTGAGCCTGCCGAAAGTGCGCGTGCGCATCGACCGCGACCGCGCCGCGGCGCTCGGCGTGACGCCGCAGCAGATCGAGGCGGCGCTGTACGACGCCTACGGCCAGCGCCAGGTCTCCACCATCTACACGCCGAGCAACCAGTACGCGGTGATCCTGGAGCTGCAGCCGCAGTTCCAGCTCGACCCGGGCGCGCTGTCGCTTCTCTACGTGCGCGGCGGCGGCGGAACGCTGGTGCCGCTGTCCTCGCTGGCGACCTTCGAGCCCGGCATCGGCCCGCTGTCGGTGTCGCACGTCGGCCAGCTGCCCTCGGTGACGATCTCGTTCGCGCTCGAGCCCGGCGTCGCGCTCGGCCAGGCCATCGAGGCGGTGGTGCGCGCCCGTGCCGCACTCGGCGTGCCTGAAAGCGTGATCGGCAGCTTCCAGGGCGCGGCGCAGGCACTGCAGGCCTCGTTCGCCAACATGGGCTGGCTGCTGCTCGCCGCAGTGCTGGTGATCTACATCGTGCTGGGCATTTTGTACGAGAGCTTCATCCACCCGCTGACGATCCTGTCGGGCCTGCCGTCGGCAGGGCTCGGCGCGCTGCTGACGCTGCTGCTGTTCGGCGAGGACCTCAACCTGTACTCCTTCGTCGGCATCATCATGCTGGTCGGCATCGTCAAGAAGAACGCGATCATGATGATCGACTTCGCGCTCGAGGCGCAGCGCGAGCGCGGCCTGCCGCCGCACGAGGCCATCTACCAGGCCTGCATCGTGCGCTTCCGCCCGATCATGATGACGACGATGGCGGCCCTGCTCGGCACGCTGCCGATCGCGATCGGCTTCGGCGCCGGCGCGGAAGCACGGCGCCCGCTGGGCCTGGCCGTGGTCGGCGGCCTGCTGGTGTCGCAGCTGCTGACGCTGTACCTGACGCCCGTCGTCTACCTGTTCATGGAGTCGGTCGCCCACCCGCGCCGCGCACGCAGTCGCGTGGCCGCGGCGGTGTCGCCGCCCGCAGCATCCCCATCCGCCGGAGCCCACCGATGAGCGAGCGCATCACCCCCGAAACCGCGATGAACAGGCTCTCCGCGCTGAAGGACCAGCGCTGGGTGACGATGTTCCAGCGCGGCGTGCTGGAGCTGGAGTTCTACGCCCCCCGCGGCAGCGACCCGCAGCAGCCGCACACCCGCGACGAGATCTACTTCGTTCTCACGGGCGCCGCGACCTTCGTCACCGGCGAGCAGCGCTGGCGCGTGGTGCCGGGCGAGGTGATCCACATGCCGGCCGGGCAGCCGCACCGCTTCGAGGAGATCTCGGACGGTTTCTCGACGTGGGCGATCTTCGTGCCGAACCCGAAGACCTGAGGCTCAGCGCGCCGCCAGCTCCACCCGGTTGCGGCCGTTGCGCTTGGCGCGGTAGAGCTGGGTGTCCGCGGCGGCCAGCAACGCGTCCACGTTCGCCACGCCGCCGGTGTCGCAGACGCCGAAGCTGATCGTCACGCGCAGCTTGTCGTGCAGCTCGCTCCAGGCGTGCTCCTCGACGTGCTGGCGCAGGCGCTCGCACGACAGGGCCGCCGCCGCGGCGGTGGTGTCCGGCATCGCGATCACCAGCTCCTCGCCGCCGAAGCGCGCAATCAGGTCTCCCGGCCGGCAGTGCTGGCGCACCAGGTCGGCCAGACGGCGCAGCACGGCGTCGCCGGTGGCGTGGCCGCAGCGGTCGTTGATCTGCTTGAAGTGGTCGACGTCGGCGATGGCCAGCGCCAGCGGCCGGCCGGTCTCGCCGGCGCCCGCGAGCAGGCGCGGCAGCAGCGTGTCCATGTGGCGCCGGTTCCACAGGCCGGTGAGCGGGTCCTCGTGGGCGTGGCGGTCCAGCTCCTGCGTGCGCGCCTCGAGCACGCGCTTTTCCGCCTCCAGCTCCGCGCTGCGCAGGCGGTGCAGCTCGGCTTCGAGCTGCGCGCGCTCGGTGGCCAGGCGCGCGTTGTCCAGTTCCAGCCGGTTGGTGAGCACGCGCGCGCGGGTCTCGGCGGCCTGCGTGTTCTTGCGGCGCTCCAGCTCGTGGAAGCGCTCGAACTCCGCGAGCGCGGCCTTCCAGTCCTCGACCTGCTTGTACAGTTCCGACAGCTCGCGCCGCAGCTGCATCGCCAGCGCCGGCTCGGCGACCTCGTTGACGCGCTCGAGCACCTGGCGGTAGCGCGCGATCGCGGCCGGCAGTTCGCTGCGCTGCCACAGCAGCTGCGCGGCGTAGCGGCCGGCGATGCGCGCCACCGGCCGGTAGCCGCCGTCCTCCGCGAGCTGCTCGCTGCGGCGCAGCAGCGCGAACGCCGTCTCGTACTCGCCGGCGACGCCGCGCAGCATCCCGTAATTGCCGAGCGCGGTCGCCAGCCAGTGCGGATTGCCGGAGGCCTGCGCCAGGTCCACGCTCTCGCCGGCCTGCGCCAGGCCGCGCGCCAGCACGGCGTGCATGCTGGCGGCCTCGCCGTCGCGGCGGTGCGCCTGCAGCAGCGCCAGCGACACCTCGGCCAGGTTGTTGAGCGCGGAGAACAGCGCCTCGGCGTCGCCGCTGCGGCGCGCCAGCGTCAGCGACTGCTGCAGGAAGGATTCCGCCACGCCGTGGTTGGCCATGGCGTCGTGCGCGCAGCCGGCGCGGTTCAGCGCCCAGGCCACCAGGCGGTCGTCGCCATCCTCGCGCGCCGCATCGAGGCAGGCGCTGGCCGAGCGCAGCGCCTCGTCGTGCACGCCGAGCTCGTTGCAGGCCATGGTGAGCGTGCCGAGCACCTCGGTGCGCGCGGCCGCGTTGGCGCTGCTCGCGGACAGCGCGAGCGCCTGGTTGCAGGTCGCGGCACAGGGCTCGTACTCGCCGAGGCGGTAGAGCTGCACGGCCAGCAGGCGCAGCGCCTCGACCTGGCGCGCCTCGTCGCCGAGGCGGGCGGCGATGTTGGCCGCGCTGCGGGCGACGTCGGCGCCCTCGCGGTGGCGGCCCTGCGCGCGGCAGCGCTCGGCCTGGCGCAGGCACTCGGCCAGCTGCGCTGGGGTGGCGTCGCGGTCGGTGGCGAGGGACATGGGATCGGCCGCCAGCATAGGGGAACCCCGCCTAGACAAGAACTCCCGTCCGTCCGGCCGTGCCCGATCCCGCGCTACGATTTGGTGCAAACCGGTCCGCCCCTTCCCATGCCCCAGAGCCTGCGGTCGCTGCAGCCAGACGCGGCGCCGCCCGCCGAGGCGCGCGCGCTGTGCGAAGCCCTGGCGGCCAGCGAGTCCATTGCCGCGCTGTACGACGCCGGCGATGTCCTGCGCTGGCACAACGCGGCGTTCGATCGCACCTTCCTGCGCGGCCGCGCAGCGCCCCTGCCTTTCGCCGACATCCTGCGCCACGGCTTCGCGCAGGGCTTCGGCGTGCGCATCGACGGCGGCGACGTCGAGGCTTTCCTCGCCGACGTGCTGAAGCGCCGCCGCGCGCAGCCGTTCCGCGGCATCGAGGTGGACACGGTCGACGGCCGCTGGCTCTGGATCACCGAGACCCTGCTGGCCGACGGCTGGATGCTGTCCATCGGCGCCGACATCACGCGCCTGAAGCACGACGAGAAGACGCTGCGGCAGTCGCGCGACGAGCTGTCGGCGCGGGCGCAGGCCCTGTTCCGCTCGAACGAGGAGCTGGAGCAGTTCGCCTACGCGACCTCCCACGACCTGCAGGAACCCCTGCGCACGGTGGCGAGCTACACGCAGCTGCTGGTCCGCCGCACCGCCGCCGACAGCGCCGCGCGCGAGTTCGCCGGCTTCGTGGTGGCGGGCGTGCGGCGCATGCAGAACCTGATCGACGCGCTGCTGGGCTATTCGCGCCTCACCGGCGACGGCGTGGTGCTCGTCGACGTGCCGCTGGAGGAAGTGCTGGCGCAGGCGCTGGACAACCTCGCCGGCGCCATCGGCGAGTCGGCCGCGGTGGTGACGCACGACCCGCTGCCGGTGGTGCGCGGCGACGGCGCACAGCTGGCACTGGTGCTGCAGAACCTGGTCGGCAACGCGGTGAAGTTCGCCGGGCCGCAGGGACCGCGCGTGCACCTGTCGGCGCGGCGCGGCGAGCGTGAATGGATCGTGTGCGTGCGCGACGAGGGCATCGGCCTGGAGACGCAGCACCTGGAAAAGATCTTCGTCATCTTCCAGCGCCTCGACGCGGAGCGCCCGGGCACCGGCATCGGCCTCGCCACCTGCCGCAGGATCGTGACGCGCCACGGCGGGCGCATCTGGGCGGAGTCGGACGGACCCGGGACCGGCAGCCGGTTCTGCTTCACATTGCCGGACGCCGCCTGACTTCCGCTAGGCGTCCGCCACCTTCAGCACCAGCTTGCCGGTGTTCTCGCCGCTGAACAGCTTCAGCAGCGATTCCGGAAAGGTCTCGAGCCCGGACACCACGTCCTCGCGCGCCTTGAGCTGGCCTTCCTTCATCCACTGCGCCATCTGCGCGATGGCCTCGCCGTAGCGCGCGGCGTAGTCGAACACCACCATGCCTTCCATGCGCGCGCGGTTGACCAGCAGCGACAGGTAGTTCGACGGGCCCTTCGGCGCCTGCGTCGCGTTGTATTGCGAGATCGCGCCGCAAACGACCACGCGCGCCTTCAGCGCGAGCTGCGTCAGCACCGTGTCCAAAATGTCGCCGCCGACGTTGTCGAAGTACACATTCACGCCCTTGGGGCAGTGCTCGCGCAGCTGCATGATCAGGTCGGGAATGCCGCCCGCCTTGTAGTCGATGGCCGCGTCGAAGCCGAGATCCTCGGTCAGCCAGCGGCACTTGTCCGGCCCGCCGGCGATGCCGATCGCGCGGCAGCCCTTGATCTTCGCGATCTGTCCCACCACCGAGCCCACCGCACCGCCCGCGCCCGACACCACCACCGTGTCGCCGGGCCTGGGCTGGCCGACGTCCAGCAGCCCGTAGTACGCGGTGACACCGGCATGCCCCAGCACGTTGAGGTACCGCTGCAGCGGCACTTCGCGTACATCCACCCGGGTCAGGTCCTTCGCCGCGAGCACCGCGTAGTCCTGCACGCCGAACATGCCGGTGACGTGGTCGCCCGCCTTGAACGCCGGGTCCTTCGACTTCAGCACCACGCCGCCGCCGCCGGCTCGCATCACCTCGCCGATGTTCACCGGGGGGATGTAGGACTTGCCCTGGTTCATCCAGCCCCGCATGGCGGGATCCAGCGACAGCATCAGCACCTTGACCAGCACCTGCCCGTCGGCCGGCTCCGCCACCGGCGTCTCCAGCAACTGGAAGTCCGAGCGCTTCGGCAGCCCGACCGGGCGCTGCGCGAGCCTGAACTGGCGGTTGACGGTGCTCATGCGCTACGCCGCGACGAGGACGCGGCCAGCGCCTTCATCACCTCGGGCGGCACGTACTTGCCCAGCTCCATCTTGCCGATCTGGTTGCGGTGCACCTCGTCCGGGCCGTCGGCCAGGCGCAGCGTGCGGGCGCTGGCGTAGGCATACGACAGGCCGAACTCGTCGGTCACGCCGCCGCCGCCGTGCGCCTGGATCGCCCAGTCGATCACCTGGCAGGCCATGTTGGGCGCGGCGACCTTGATCATGGCGATCTCGCGCGCCGCGGCCTTGTTGCCGACCGTGTCCATCATGTAAGCGGCCTTCAGCGTCAGCAGCCGCGCCTGGTCGATCAGGATGCGCGCCTCGGCGATGCGCTCCAGCGTCACCGTCTGCGCCGCCACCGGCTTGCCGAAGGCGACGCGCGACAGCGTGCGCTTGCACATCTTTTCCAGCGCGCGCTCGGCCAGGCCGATCAGCCGCATGCAGTGATGGATGCGGCCGGGCCCCAGGCGGCCCTGCGCGATCTCGAAGCCGCGGCCTTCGCCCAGCAGCATGTTCGCGGCCGGCACGCGCACGTTCTCGAACAGGATCTCGGCGTGGCCGTGCGGCGCGTCGTCGTAGCCGAACACCGGCAGGTGGCGCAGGATCTTCACGCCGCGGGTGTCGCGCGGCACCAGGATCATGGACTGCTGGCGGTGGCGATCCGGGTTCTGGGCGTCGCTCTTGCCCATGAAGATGAACACCTTGCAGCGCGGGTCGTTGGCGCCCGAGCTCCACCACTTGCGGCCGTCGATGACGTACTCGTCGCCCTCGCGGCGGATCGAGCTCTGGATGTTGGTGGCGTCGCTCGACGCCACGTCCGGCTCGGTCATGGCGAAGCACGACCGGATCTTCCCTTCCAGCAGCGGCTCCAGCCACTGCTTCTTCTGCTCGGGCGTGCCGTAACGCTCCAGCACTTCCATGTTGCCGGTGTCGGGCGCGGAGCAGTTGAAGACCTCGGGCGACCAGATGACGCGGCCCATCACCTCGCACAGCGGCGCGTATTCCAGGTTGGTGAGCCCGGCGCCGCGCTCCGATTCGGGCAGGAACAGGTTCCACAGCCCCGCGTCCCTGGCCTTCGACTTGAGCTGCTCCATCAGCTCGGTCGGCTGCCAGCGGTCGCCCTGCGCCACCTCGTCGTGGAATTTCTTCTCGTTCGGATAAATGTGCTCGTCGAAGAACGCATTGAGCCGCGTCAGCAACTGCTTGGTCTTGACCGAATACTCGAAGTCCATGGCCCGGCTTTCTCCGCGAGGGGACGCGCAGCGTAGGCTCGCCGCTACAATCATTCAAATCGATCCTCGCGAGCGCTCGACCGTGCCCGAAGTGCGTGCCAACGGCCTGCAGCTGCACTACGAATCGTTCGGCCGGGAGTCCGACCCGCCCTTCGTGCTGGTGATGGGCCTGGGCGCGCAGATGATCCTGTGGCCCGACGAGTTCTGCGCCGCGCTGGCCGATGCGGGCTACCGCGTGATCCGCTTCGACAACCGCGACGTCGGCCTGTCGAGCAAGATCGAGGGCGTGCGCCATCCGAAGCTGGCACACGTCGCGCTGGCCTCGCTGGTGGGCGTCAGGCTGAAGGTGCCCTACACGCTCGACGACATGGCGCGCGACACGGTGGGACTGATGGACGCGCTGGGCCTGAAGACCGCGCACCTGGCCGGCGTCTCGATGGGCGGCATGATCGCGCAGGTGGTCGCTGCAAAATGGCCACAGCGCGTGGCATCGCTCGCACTGATCATGACCACGACCGGCAACCCGCGCCTGCCGGGTCCGCGGCTCGACCTGCGCCTGCGGCTGATCCAGCGGCCGAAGGCCAGCGACCGCGAAACGCTGGTGCGCTTCTCGATGGAGACCTGGCGCCTGATCGGCAGCCCGCAGTTCCCGCCAGACGACAAGGCGCTGCGCGCGCGCTGCGAGCGCAGCCACGACCGCAGCAGCTACCGCGCCGGCCTGGCGCGCCAGACCATGGCGATCCTCGCGTCCGGCTCGCGCGTGAAGCTGCTGCGCCACATCACCGCGCCGACCCTGGTGCTGCACGGCGCCGACGACCCGCTGGTGCCGGTGGCCGGCGCCCACGACCTGGCGAAGCACATTCCGCACGCCCGCCTGGAGATCGTTCCGGGCATGGGTCACGACCTGCCGCCGCAGCTGCTGCCGCGGATCGCCAAGGCGGTGCTGGGGAATGCCGGGAGCGCGACGGCCCGCCACTGACGCCGGCGGAGCGGCGGGGCTCAGCGCCGCGGCACCATCGCGTGCAGCTCCGCGCCGTGCTCCCGCAGCCAGCGCCGCTGCGTCTCGTAGCCGGGCATCTGCCGCGCCACCAGTCCCCAGAAGCGCGGGCCATGGCCACGCCAGCGCAGGTGGCAGAGCTCGTGCACGGCGACGTAGCGGAAGACTTCCGGCGGCGCCAGCACGAGCCGCCATGACAGGCTGATGCGGCCCTGCGGCCCGCAGCTGCCCCACTGCGAGACCGGGTCGTTGATGCGCAGGCCCGTCGCGTGCATGCCGAGGCGCGTGCCCTCCTCCTGCAGCACGGCCGCGGCCTGCGCGCGGGCGTGCGCGGCGAGGCCGCGCTTCAGCGCCCGCGCCAGCGACGCGGGGTCGCGCCGGCGCGTCCGCAGCACCAGCGCGTCGTCGGCGACGGTGAGACCGCCGAAGCGGGCGGCGCCGGGCTCCACGCGCAGCGGCCGCGGCACGCCCGCGACCGCCAGCACGTCGGTGCCGTCCCAGCGCAGCGGCGCCGCGCCGGGCGCCGGAGCGTGCGCGGCGAACTCGCGGGCCTTGCGCTCGGCCCAGTCCCGGTGCCGTGCGTAGAAGCGCCACGCCGCGGCGCGGCTCATGCGCCGCGGGATGACCAGCACGATCTCGCCGGAGCGCCGCACCTCGACGCGCACCCGGCGCGCGCGCAGGCTGCTGCGCTCGCTGACGGGCAGCGCCTCGCCTGCCGGCGGCGCTGGCGAAGCGCGCGGCACGAGCGCATCGCGCACGTGGGTCGCGAAGTCCAGCAGCCGTTGTAAGGAATCGGTCACAAATCAGCCAACCCCAACCGGATTCACACGCTTGCGCCCGTAAAAACCACCGCGGATGCGGCTTGGCACGTGCTTATGCACAGGCTTATGCAAAGCGTCTGTGGAAAAACTTACCGGGTGCGGAACACGTCACGATTTCGCGGGCTCAGGCCTTGTCCGCGTCGTAGCCGAGCCGCCGCAGCAGGCCGTCCAGCTCGTCGAGGGAATGGAAGCGCACCCGGATCTCGCCGCGACCCCTGGCGTCGGCGCTGAGCGCCGCCGGATAGCCGAGCTGGTCCGACAGGCCGCGCTCCAGCGCCTTCCAGTCGGCCGCCTTGGGCTTCGCCGGCAGCACCGGCTTGCGCCCGGCGGCCGATACGCGGCGCTCCAGCGCGCGCACCGCAAGATTCTGGTCCACCACGACCGCCGCCCAATGACGCTGCCGGTCCGCCGGCAGGCCGGCGAGCACCTTGGCGTGCCCCAGCGACAGGTGGCCCTCGTTCACCAGCGCCTGCACCGGCGGCGCGAGGTTCAGCAGCCGCAGGTAGTTGGTCACGTACTCGCGCGACTTGCCGACGCGGCCGCCGATCTGCTCGTGCGTCAGCTGGAACAGCTCGCCGAGCTGGCGGAATCCCGCGGCGGTCTCGATCGGCGTCAGCGACTCGCGCTGCAGGTTTTCGATCAGGCCCAGCACCAGCGCCTCGCGGTCCGACAGGTCGTCGCGCACCAGCGCCGGGATCTCGTGCAGCCCGGCGAGCTGGGCGGCGCGCCAGCGGCGCTCGCCTGCCAGCAGCTCGTAGCCCTTGCCCGCGCTGCGCAGCACCACCGGCGAGATCACGCCGGATTCGCGCACCGACTCGGCCAGCTCGGCCAGCGCGGCCGGATCGAAGTAGCGCCGCGCCTGGAAGGTGCCGGGCCGGATCAGGTCGACGGGGACGTGCCGCACGGCAGGCGCATTCATGCCGCGCACTTTAGCCGCGTCGCCCCGCGCGCGCGGGTGCATAATCGCGCCGTGAAAAAATCCGCCGCGACGACCGCGACGCCGATGGACGGCCCGTACGAGGCCATCCTGCGCGCCATCGGCGAGGACCCGGCGCGCGAAGGCCTGGTCCGCACGCCGCACCGGGCCGCGCGCGCCATGGAGTTCATGACGCAGGGCTACCGCACGCGCGTGGACGACCTGCTCAACGGCGCCATCTTCGAGTCGAACAACGACGAGATGGTGATCGTGCGCGACATCGAGCTCTACTCGCTGTGCGAGCACCACCTGCTGCCGTTCGTGGGCCGCGCCCACGTCGCCTACCTGCCGTCCGGCAAGGTCATCGGCCTGTCGAAGATCCCCCGCATCGTGGACGCCTACGCGCGGCGGCTGCAGATCCAGGAAAACCTGACCCGGCAGATCGCGGACTGCATCCTCAACGTGACCGGCGCCACCGGCGTCGCCGTGGTCATCGAGGCCAGGCACCTGTGCATGATGATGCGCGGGGTGGAGAAGCAGAACTCCTCCATGACCACGTCGGCCATGCTGGGCCGGTTCCGCGAGGATCACCGCACGCGCACCGAGTTCCTGGACCTGATCCGGCGGCCGCACCCGGGCTGACCTGGCGTGCCGTGCGCCCGGGGCGCCCGGGGCGCGAGTAAGTAATAGAATTCCGTCCCTGCTCCCGGACTCCGGGACCCCGCCTAGAAAACCCTCCATGGCCTCCGTCCTGCAGCAGCGCACCCGCTTCGGCACCCCCCAGCAGCTCGAGGTGCTCGCCTCGGTCGAGTCCTTCATCCGCAAGCAGACCGAGCTGCACCGCTCGCGCCGCAAGCTGTGGATGCCGAACGACCTGTCGTCCGCCGACCCCGGGCGCGAGGCCGAGGACGCGGCGCTGGCGGGCAAGCTGCGCGAGGCGGCGAAGGGCCTGCCGGCGGCGGTGCTGGTGGCGCTGGCGCTGAACCTGCTGACCGAGGAAGGCCTGCCGCACTTCCACCGGCTGATCGCCACGCACATGGGCAACGAGAGCGCCTGGTGCGAGTGGAACAACCTCTGGACCGCCGAGGAAGATCGCCACGGCTGCGCCATCCGCGACTACGTGCGCGAAGCGCGGATCTACCGGATGGGGTCTCTGGAAAAGCTGCAATACCAGTACATCGAGGCCGGCTTCGAGCCCGACTGGGAGCAGGACCCGTACCGCCTGTTGGCCTACACCTCGCTGCAGGAAAAGGCCACGCAGGTGTCGCACGCCAACACCGGGCGATTCGCCGGCGTCGTCGAGCCCACGCTGCAGCGCGTGCTGGCGCACATCTCCGGCGACGAGTCGCGCCACTACCAGTTCTACCGCGCGACCTTCGGCGCGGTCCTCGAGCAGGACCCGAACCAGGCGCTGGTGTCGCTGCAGAAGGTGACGCTCGGCTTCGTCATGCCGGGGCACAACGTCGCGGGCTTCGACCAGATGAGCGACGTCATCCGCCGCGTAGGCATCTTCGGCCCGCGCCAGTACGGCGAGATCGTGGTCGAGCTGCTCGACCACTGGAAGATCGGCGAGCTGAAGAACCTGTCGCCGGCCGGCGCCGAAGCCCAGGACAAGCTGATGAAGGTCCCGGCGCGCCTGACGCGCCTGGCGGACTACGCCGACGCCAAGACGACGAAGAAGCGCTTCGCGTTCGACTTCCTGCCGCAGGGGACGGTGGAAGTCTGACGCATGGCCCTGCGCGACCAGCGAATCCTCGTCACCGGCGCGGGCTCCGGCCTCGGCAGGGCCCTCGCCCTCACCTTCGCGCGCGCCGGATGGCGCGTCGCCGCGAGCGATCGCGACGAGGCCGCGGCCCGGCAGACGCTGGCCGAAGTGCAGGCGCTGGGCGCGACCGGACTCGCCCTGGCGCTCGACGTGACGTCCGAGGAATCGTTCGCGGGCGCCGTGCGCACGGTCGAGCAGGCCTGGGGCGGGCTCGACGTGCTGGTGAACAACGCCGGCGTGGGCACGTCCGGCACGGTCGCGGACTCGCCGCTCGAGCAGTGGCGCTGGGTGCTCGACATCAACCTGCTGGGCTGCGTCCGCGGCGCGCGCGCCGTGATCCCGCTCATGCGCCGGCAGCAGGCCGGGCACATCGTCAACGTCGCCTCGTTCGCCGGCATCGCCAACCCGCCGGGGATGGCGTCGTACAACGTCGCCAAGGCCGGCGTGGTGTCGCTGTCGGAGACACTGCGCTTCGAGCTGTTCCCGCACGGCGTCGGCGTGTCGGTCGTCTGCCCGGAATTCTTCAAGACCAACCTGCTCGCCACCAGCAAGGCGCTGGCGCCCAGGGGCACCGACGTGTCGGGCGCCGCGGCGGAGAAGATCACGCAGCGGCTGATGGAAAAGGCCACGGTGACGGCCGACGACGTGGCGCGCGACATCTTCGAAGCCGTGCGTGACGGCACGTTCCTCGTCATACCGCACGCCGAGGCGCGCAAGCGCCACTGGCTCAAGCGCTTCGCGCCCGAGGTCTACTTCCGCAAGGCGCAGAAGGCGACCGAGAAATTCCTGGCGAAGGCGAGCGGCGGCTCCAACCCGTCCGCTAGCGCCTGACGGCGAATCCTTCGGCGATCGCGTCTCCGCAGGCTTCCCACTCCACCTGCTCCACCCGCGCCGCCGGCGGCCCGCGCGCGAGCCACTCGCGCAGCGTCGCCAGCGCGGCCTCGTCCCCGCCCGCGCGCCCTTCGACGCAGCCGTCGTCGCGGTTCATCACCCAGCCGTGCACGCCGAGCGCGCGCGCCTGACGCGCGCACGACTGGCGGAAGAACACGCCCTGCACCCGGCCGCGGACAACGAAGCGATAGACTGAGGACATGGCGGGAATCCTGAGACGCCTGCGTCAGGCGGGCGAAGCCTTCGTCGCGCGCAGCTTAGGCGGCGAGGCGCTGTCCCTGCAGGCCGAGATCCCCGGACGCCGCGGACCCCTCTGGCAGATGCGCGTCGAGCTGCAGTCCGAGCCGCACGCCGGCGGCGAGCGCGTGCGGCTGCGCGTGCGCACGCGCCTGGACCTGCGCCGCGAGGCCCTGCCGCCGCCGCCCGCTTCGGCTGCCGGCGTGCCCGCGAAGGTCGGCCGCTGGATGGAGCGGCGCCTGCAGTCGCGGCTGGTGCGCGCGCTGGCGTCGCCGGTGCTGGACCGCACCGTCAGCACCTGGATCGAGGTGCAGGCGAGCAGCGCGCCGCTCGACGAAGGCGCCCGCGCATTGCTGCCGGACCGCCTGCGCGATCTCGGCATCTCGCCGGATCCGAAGAAGCCGGTCCAGACCTGGACCGGCGCACTGCCGGGACCGAAGCCGGGCCTGGCCGCGCTGACGCTGGCGCGGCTCGACCAGGACGACCTGCCGGAGCCGCTGCGGCGCGCGCTCGGCGACGAGCCGTTCCATTTCACCGCGGCGATCGCCAGCGTGGTCGAGGAGCACTGAGCCGGATGAATCCGCGCTCGCGCGAAGTGCTGGCGCTGTCGCTGCCGATCATCGGCGGCATGACCTCGCAGAACGTCCTCAACCTGGTGGACACCTGGCTGGTCGGCGGGCTGGGCGCCGCCGCGCTGGCGGCGACCGGCTTCGCCAACTTCGTCAACTTCATGGCGACCGCGGCGATCACCGGGCTGTCCACCGCGGTGCAGGCGCAGGCCGCGCGCCGCGTCGGCGAGGGCCGCGCCGCCGAATCCGCCGTGCCGCTGAACGGCGGCCTGCTGCTGTCGCTCGCCGTCGGCGTGCCGCTGTCGGCCGTGCTGATCCTGCTGGCGCCGCGGATGTTCGCGGCGCTGATGCACGATCCCGCGGTGGTCGCGCAGGGCACGCCGTACCTGCAGTGGCGGCTGGTCGCGGTCGCGCTGGTCGGCATGAACTTCTCCTTCCGCGGGTACTGGAGCGCGGTGAAGCTGACGCGGCTGTATCTCTACACGCTGGTGTGGATGCACGCGCTCAACATCGCGCTGTCGTGGACGCTGATCTACGGCAAGTTCGGCTTTCCGGCGCTGGGCACGGCCGGCGCCGGCATCGGCACCACGCTGGCGATCGCCGCCGGCACCGCCACCTACTTCTGGCACGCCTCGCGCCATGCGCGCGGGCACGGCTTCCTGCACGGCCTGCCGACGCGCGAGCAGATGCGCAGCCTCGCCCGGCTCGGCCTGCCGAGCTGCGTGCAGCAGCTGCTGTTCTCGGGCGGCTTCACCGCGCTGTTCTGGATCGTGTCGCGCGTCGGCACCGCGGAGCTCGCGGTCACCAACGTGCTCGTGAACCTCACGCTGCTCGCGGTGCTGCCGGGCATCGGCTTCGGCATCGCGGCGACGACGCTGGTCAGCCAGGCGCTCGGGCGCGGCGACGCCGCCGACGCGCACCGCTGGGCCTGGGATGTCTACCGCGTGGCCGCTGCGGTCTTCATCGCGCTGGCCTTGCCGATGCTGCTGCTGACCACGCCCGTGCTGCAGGCCTTCCTGCGCGACCCGGCGCTGGTCGCCATCGGCCGCGTGCCGATGCTGCTGATGGGCGCCGGCATCCTGGTGGACGGACTCGGCCTGATCATGATGCACGCGCTGCTCGGCGCCGGCGCCGCCGGGCTCGTCATGCGCGTGTCCGTCGGCATGCAGTGGCTGCTGTTCCTGCCGGTGGCGTGGCTGCTGGGGCCCGTCGCCGGGCTCGGCCTCACCGCGATCTGGACCGCGATGACGGTCTATCGCGGCGCGCAGGCCGGCATCTTCATGCTGAGCTGGGAACGACGCGGCTGGGCCGGCATCCGCGTCTGAGCGGTGCGTCGCCGCGCGGTCAGAGCTGCGCGCTGCGCAGGAACGTCGCGTCCACCCAGCCTTCGACGCCGCGCGCGCTGCCCACGTAGCGCCATTCGCGCCCATCGCTGCGACGCGGCGCCTGCGGCAGCAGGCGCACCGATTCGCCCTGACGCAGCAGCGCCTGGACCGTGCCTCCGGGCTGGTCGCGCAGGTACAGCATGGAGCCGTCGCGCAGGGCGACGGTGGCCCACTGCGGGCTCACGGGGGCCGCCGCAACGGCGGCCGGCACTGCCGGGGTCCGGGCTTCGGGCGCCGCTGCCGGCAGGGGTCCGGCCGCGACAGCCACCGGCAGCGCCGGGGTGGCAGCGGGCGCACTGGCCACCAGGGAATTCGCAGGCATGGGGACCGGCGCGGGCAACGGCGCCGGCGCGTGCAGCACCAGCAGCACGGCGGCGGCCAGGCTCAGGCAGCCCCAGGCCACGGGGCGGCGGATGCGGAGCAGCTCGTTTTCATGCACCAGGCCGAAGCGCGCCACGTGCAGCGCGGCGATGCGCCGATAGGCCACGCCCAGTGCGGCAAGGCCGGCAATCGCGGCGGCCTGCGCCAGGAGCACGTGCCAGGACATGACGACCCCCTCTGGTACAAAGGTCTCTGCGGACCTTGCCCAAGTCTAGGCCCGCGCCGGTGCCGCCGCCCGCCCGGCCGACGGGTGGCCGGTCACAACCGGACCGCGAACAGCTCCCGCCCGCGACGCCACAGCGTGGCCGCGATGGCCAGGGTCATGGCGCCGCCGAACAGCACGGACGGCACGGTTCCGAGCAGCCGCGCGGCCAGCCCCGACTCGAAGGCGCCCAGTTCGTTGGAAGTGGTGACGAAGATGCTGTTGACCGCGACGACCCGCCCCCGCAGGTGATCCGGCGGCAGGGCCTGCAGCAGCGTCTGGCGGATGATCACGCTGACACTGTCGAAGGCGCCGACCAGGAACAGCATCGCCACCGATACCAGGAAGCTGCGCGACACCGCGAACACCAGGGTGGCCACGCCGAATCCGGCGACCGCCCACAGCAGGTTGCGCCAGGCGTGCGCGGTCGGCGGGTGGAACGTGCACACGAACATGGTCAGCAGCGCGCCGACCGAGGGCGCCGCGCGCAGCATGCCCAGCCCCTGCGGGCCCACCGCGAGGATGTCCTCGGCGAACACCGGCAGGATCGCCACCACGCCGCCGAAGAACACCGACGCCATGTCGAGCGTGATCGCGTACAGGATGATCTTGCTGCGGTACACGTAGGCGAGGCCTTCGCGCAGGCTGGTCCAGAGGCTCTCGCTGGCGGGCGGTGCCGTCACCGGCCGCCGCGCGATCCCGGCCTGCAGCCACAACGCCAGCACGAAGCAGGCGACCGCGGCGGCCAGCGTGCCGGACAGCGTCAGCGCGGCATAGGCGAAGCCGGCCGCGACCGGGCCGAGCACGGCGCCGGCTTGCCAGAACGCGGACACCCAGGCCGAGGAGTTCGGGTACAGCTCGCGCGGCACCAGGAACGCCTTCAGCGACGACGCCGCCGGCGAGTAGATGCCGCGCGCCAGCCCGAGCAGGAACACCGAGCCGTAGATCGCGCCCAGCTGCGCGGCGCTCGACAGGTGCGCGCGCACCGCCGGCGCGAACAGCACGGCAAGCACGGCCGAGCTCGCCAGGATCACCGACAGCGACGCGCGCATCAGGCCGATGCGCTCGCGCCGGTCCGCCAGGTGCCCGCCGAACAGCGCCAGCGCGATGAACGGCACGGCCTCCGCCAGGCCGACGAAGCCGAGCGCCAGGGGATCGCGCGTGATCAGGTAGACCTCGTAGCCGAGGACGACTTCCTGCACCAGCATCGCGCTGGTGATCAGGAAGGTGGCGACGACGAGCCGGCGGAATTCCGGATAGCGCATCGCCGCGTAGGGATCGCGCGGCGGAATCGGCGGGGCGGACAAGGTAGGCGTGTACGACAAGCGAGGTCAGTGTACCGATGAGACCGCACCGCAACATGGAACGCAGATGTGCGTATGTCGCGGCCGCGCGCCGATTCGCGCCGTCCCCGCTGGCACGCGCTCACGTTTGCCCTGTGTCACCGCCGACCGGGTGTGCTTATGATGGCCGGCCGCACCGGGGACAAACACAAGCAGGGGGAGACATGTTATTCGCTCGCATCGCGGGGTTGGCTGGCGTGGCTGCGCTGGCGGGATGCGCGACCACCCACCGTGCCTTGCCGGAAAGCGCCCGCTCGATTGGCGCGACGGAAGTCGTCGCCGTCGTTCCGCAGCACGAGATCTACGCGGACTTCGATGCGTCCCGAGTCCGTGCGGCCACCGTGCAATTCGGCCTGATCGGAGCCCTCGTCGGCAGCGCCATCGACGCGGGCGTGAATTCGTCTCGTGCCCAGACCGCGGAAAATACGATCGCGCCGGCCCGTAACGCGCTGGTGGATTACCACTTCGAGGATCGGCTGAGGGCGCGGCTCGATGAGCTCCTGAAGCCATTGCCGTGGTTGGGCGCACGCCCCGTTGAAATCCAGAGGGACGCCACCCAGGATGCGCTCGACGCGCGGCTGGCGCGCACAGCGACGGACGCGCTGATGCTGGTCGGTGCCAGTTACCTTCTGTCTGCCGACTTCGGCGCGATCATCGTTCGGCTCGATCCGCTGCTGCTGCCACACAGCGAGCGCTTCGGGGCTGTCGTCCAGGACGCGGGCGGCCCAGGCCGCGCCGACGAAGCCGCCGCGTCGGATGCCGCCTACTTCGATCACTTCACCATCGAAGTGCGCTCGCCTTCGGTCGCGGGCTCCAGGGATGAGGCAGTAGCAGCGTGGGCGGCCAACAACGGCGCGCTGCTGCGCCAGGCCCTGGATATGGCGGCGCTCGAAGGAGCGTGTCTTATCGCCGCGGCATTAAAAGATGCAGAGGGACTTCGCGGCGAAGAACTGGTGAAGCTTGCGCACGCAATGTCCGGCAGCCTCGGGCGAACACACGACGCCATTCGCTTCGCCGGCGTGCTCGACGGCGCGGGGGCACCCGTGCCCGCAGCGCTTCTCGCAACCAGCACCCCTCCGTCCGATTCCGCTCCGGCGCCTGCATCGACGGCGGCATCGATAGCGGCGCCGACAGAGGCACGCGTGATGCCCGCAACATTGGGCCCCGGTGCTGCCGCGGCCTCCGCGCGCACGGTGTCGTCGGGCACCCTGTCGACACTGGCCGACCCTCCGCCGCCATCGCTGGTGCTGGACGCTTCCACATCACTGCATCCGAGGCCGGTGGCAGCGTCGGCGGCATCAGCGACCGTCGGCGCGGGATCGACCCTGGACGTGCTGTCGAGCACGCACAATGGGGACGGATATTGGCTCCTCGTGCGCGCGCATTCGGGTGAGCAGGGATGGGTGCGCGCGCGGTAAGGGCATCGCGCACGGCGGCAGCCATGCTCGCGGGCGCGCTGGCGGCATGCGCACACGGGCCGCTGGTCGTTCCGACGCAGTTCCCTGCCCAGGCGCCCGAGCCTCCGACCTTGTGCCCTGCGCACCTCGTGGAGCTCACGGATTCGCGCAGGTCCATGGACGGCGGCCGGATGGGCCGCCGTCCGATAGACGGCAGCGCTTTTCCGCAATGGATCTTTACCGGCTTCGCGACGCTTTTCGACACGCCGCATGCGGACGCGGACGCGCTCGAGTTGCACGCCGAACTTTTGCAGGCTTACTCGCGCTACGTGGCGACAACGAAATCGGCCACCCTTGCGCTGCGTGTCGAGTACCGGCAGTCCGGAATCCGGAAGGGCAGCAACATCTATCGTGGCACCGTCGCGGGAAGCCACTGGAGCGGATCAGAGGCCGAAATGCTGGGCGCCTTCGAGCGCGCCTTGAGGCAGGTCCTGCGCCAAGTCCGCGCCGACACGGACGCCCTATGCGAGTTGGCGCACTCAGCCCCTAATCCGGACAGAAGTGCCGCAGCTCCGAATTGACCCGCGTCGCCGGCTTTCGCAGGTGCGTCGCCTGCTCGTAGTCGTAGGCCAGCGCCAGCAGCTGCGCCTCGCTGAAAGCCTTGCCCGCGAAGGTGATGCCGTGGGGCTCGCGGCCGGCGTAGCCGCTGGGAACGGTGAGGCTCGGATATCCCGCCGCGGCCGCGACCGCGTAGCCATTGAGGTCGGGCGCGACGATGGCGGCCAGGCCGTTCCGGTCGATGTTGACGTCGGTCCAGGCGCGGGCCGCCTGCTGCGCGGCGGAGCGCGCGGCCACCGATGCGGGGTCGAGCTCG
>DATLCG010000028.1:0-10974 GCA_035526525.1 Binatia bacterium | reverse complement strand
CCGCCCTGCAGCAGCGGGCGGTTGTCGGTGCGTCCGGTGCGGCGCAGCTGCTGCTCCACCGAGGCGTGCAGGTAGACCACGAAGCCGCGCGCGGACAGGTGCTGGCGGCTCTCCGGGTCGAGCACCGCTCCGCCGCCGGTGGCGAGCACGATGCCCTGCTGTGCGGTGATCTCGGCGATCACCAGCTTCTCGCGCCTGCGGAAGCCGTCCTCGCCCTCCTTCTCGAAGATGAAGGCGACGTCCACGCCGGTGCGCGCCTCGACTTCCTGGTCGCTGTCCACGAAGCGCATGCCGCGCAGCTCGCCGAGACGCTTGCCGACGGTGGTCTTGCCGGCGCCCATCGGGCCGACCAGGAAGATGTTCGAGCGCGAGCGCATGTCGTGGCCGAGGATGCCGGCGCGGAAGATCCGCGCCGCGCGCCGGAGTATAGGGGCGCGGCGCCGTTCAGTTCACGCGCAGGCTGTCGTTGAGGATCTTCGGCGTGATGAAGATCAGCAGCTCGCGCTTGTTGTTGATGTTGTTGTTGGTGCGGAACAGGTAGCCCAGCAGCGGCAGGTCGCCGAGCAGCGGCACCTTGGTGACCGAGGAGCTGACGGTCTGCTGGTACACGCCGCCAAGCACCACGGTCTCGCCGTTGCGCACCAGCACCTGCGTGTTGACGCGCCGGGCGTCGATGCTCGGGATGGTGCCGCCGGTGCCGCTGTTGACGTCCTGGCCCTTGCTGTCGTTCTGCACCGCCAGGTCCATCTTGATGCGGTCGTCCGGCGTGATCTGGGGGGTCACCTGCAGCGACAGCACCGCCTTCTTGAAGGCGACGTTGGCGGCGCCGCTGCTGGAGGCCTGGAGGTACGGAATCTCCACGCCCTGCTCGATCGACGCCTGCTTGGAATTGGTGGTGACGACACGCGGCGTCGAGTACACCTCGCCGCGTCCCTCGGCCTGCAGCGCGGACAGCTCCAGGTCCACCAGGAAGTTGGAGGTCAGCACGCCGAAGGCGATGCGGCCGGCCGCGCCGGGCGCCGGCAGGTTGACGTTGAGGCGGTCGGCCAGCGAGCCGTATTCGAGCGTGCCGGCGCCGCCGTCGTACGCGGTGAACGTCGCGTCGGTGGCGTTGGCGCTGCCCTGGACGGTGCCGAGCCGCGTGCCGGCGCCGTTGAAGCCGAGATTGGCGACGCCGAAGCGCGCACCGAGCGTCTTGCTGAAATCGTCGTTGGCCACCACGATGCGCGACTCGATGAGCACCTGCCGCACCGGGACGTCGAGCTGCGTGATCAGCGCGCGGATGTCCGCCAGCTTCTCGCGCGTCTCCAGCACCAGCAGCGTGTTGGTTCGTGCGTCCACCGTGACCTTGCCGCGCAGCGTCATCAGCGAGTTGTCGCCCGACTTCAGCAGCGCGGCGATGTCGCCGGCGTTGGCGTAGTTGATCTGGATCAGCTCGGAGCGCAGCGGCGCGCCCTCGTCCTTCTGCTTGCTGGCCTCGCCCTCGGCCTTGGCGCGCGCCGCGATCTCGTCCAGCGGCGCGATCAGCATGACGTTGCCCTGCTGCTGCATGCCGAGGCCCTTGGTCTTCAGGATGATGTCGAGAGCCTGGTCCCACGGCACGTTCTGCAGGCGCATGGCGAGATCGCCGCGCACGCCGTCGCTGATGACGACGTTGTTGCCCGAAACGTCGCCGATGATCTGCAGCAGCGACCGCACGTCGATGTTCTGGAACGACAGCGAGATGCGCTCGCCGGTGTACACCTGCTCCTTGCGGCGGGCCTCTTCCTGCTTTTCCTTCGACAGCGGCTGCAGTTCGATCGTGTACTGGTCGCCGGTCTGGTAGGCGACCTGCTCGAACTCGCCGCCGCTGACCGGCGTGAGCACCACATTGACGTTGCCGCCCTGCCGCACCACGTCGACGAATTTCACCGGCGTGGCGAAGTCGAGCACGTCCAGGCGCCGCAGCTGCTCCTCGGGCACGTCGGTATTGCGGAACTGGGCGACGATGCGGCCGCCCTCCTCGCGCACGTCCACGGCCGTGCGCGGATCGCCGAGCTTGACCACCACGCGGCCGGCACCGCCCTCGCCGCGACGGAAATCGATGCCCAGGATCTGCGCCGACAGCGCGGAGGCGCCGGTCGGGCCGGCGTTGCGAGCCAGCGTGGAGCCGGCGGCGCCGGCCCCCTGCAGCTCGATCACCACGCGCGAGCCCTCGGCGCGCACCGTGTAGGGCACCAGCTGCAGCAGCTCCACCACCACGCGGGTGCGGCCGCCGGCCTCGGCCAGCGCCACCGAGCGGACCTTGCCGGTGCCGAGCTTGCGCACGCGATCGGTCAGCGCGAGCTTGGTATCGGGCAGGTCGAGCGCGAGGCGCGCCGGCTTGTCGACGGTGAACACCACCGGCTCCGGCGCGGCGTCCGACAGCGTCAGCACCAGCTGCAGCCGGTCGTTCTCGCCGTTGATGACGTCGAGGCCCGTGACCGAGCGCCCGGCGCTGGCCGCGGGGGCCTGCGCGGCGGCGCTGCCGGCGAGCAGGACCGCGCCCATCAGGGCGGTCCAGGGATTGAAGCGGCGCGTGTTCATGCTGCGTCTCCTGCCGCGCTACGGCTGCGCGAGCGCGATCGTGGCGGGCCGCTGCATCCAGCCGCCCAGACCATCTGGAATGATTTCGGTGAGGGTAATTTCGGTTTCGCTGATGTCGGTGACCTTGCCGAAGTTCTGGCCCATGTGGTCGCCGATGCTGACGCGGTGCACGACGCCGTCCGGCGCCTTGAGCAGCGCGTACGCGTGGCCCTTCTGCACGATCGTGCCGACCATGCGCAGGGCGTCGAGCGAGAATTCCTCGAGCGGCTCCTTCGGCCGGTTGGTGTCGGGACGGATCGCGCCGGCGGCACCGGACAGGTCCTCCCTCGACTGCAGCACGGCGAGGAACGGGTCGCGACGGTCGCCCGGCGCGTAGCTGAACGGCTCGTACGGCTTCGGCTGCGGAATCGGGTCGATCGCGCGCGACTTGCGCCCCTTGACCTCGGCGGCGTACTGCTCGAGGTCGTTCATGTCGCCGGAACAGCCGGCGAGCAGGGCGGCGACGGTGGTCGCGACGGCGAGGCGGCGGCTCATTTCTTCTTCGCCGGCGGCGGGGCGACTTCGCCCGCGTCCAGGTAGCGATAGGTCTTGGCGGTCGCCTGCATGCGCAGCAGGTCTTTCTGCGGTCCGGCAGCGCCGCGGATGTCGATGTCGTCCACGGTGACGATGCGGGGCAGCGCCGCGACGCCGCTCACGAACGCACCCATCTCGTGGTAATGCCCGACCACGACGATGCGGTTCGGTACCTCCGCGTAGAACTCCCGCGGCAGCTCCGACTGGGGCTGGAACAGCTCTTCCTCGAGGCTGCTGGCGAGGCGCGTCTGCGAGATGTCGATCAGCAGGTTGGCGATCTCGGCCCGGCTCGGCAGCTGCCGGAGCATGGCGCCGAAGGTGCGCTCCATCTCGGCCAGCTGCTCCTTTAGGGCGTCCAGCGCGGCGACCTTGCGCTGCTTGGCCTCGAAATCGTCCTTCAGCACCTTTTCCTGCTGCTGCACCTTGGCCAGTTCGTCGAGCTGCTCGGTGATGAAGTAGAAGTAGCCGAACACCGCCACCGCCACCAGCAGCACCACCGCCGCCGCGATGCGCACGTACAGCGGCCAGGCCCCCGGATCCTTGGTGTCGAGGGTCTGCAGCTCCTTGGCGATCTGCTGGAAGCGGTTCATCCGGCGTCCTCGCCGGTGGCCTTGCCCTTGGTCAGGTTCTTGAACTGCAGCGTGAACTCGCTCTGCCGCCGCTTGTTGTTCTCGGTGGTCTTGATGACCTGCAGCCGCGGCTCCGCGAACCAGGCGGAGCCTTCGATGTTCTTCATGTAGTTCGAGACGCGGCCATTGGATTCGGCGACGCCTTCGATGGTGACTTCCGCGCCCACCTGCTTGACCGACTTGAGATACACGCCGTCCGGCAGGGTATTCAGCAGCTCGTCGAAGAAGTGCACCATCGCCGAACGGCTGGCCTGCAGCTCCTCGATCACCTTCATGCGCGCGATCAGGTTGGCGCGCACTTTTTCCAGCTCCTCGATCTCCTTGATCTTCTTTTCGGTCTCGACGATCTGGTCCTTCAGGAACTGGTTGCGGCGGTTCTGGTAATCGATCGCGTCGGACACCGCGTAGCTGGCCGCGCCGACCGAGCCGGCCGACAGCAGGAATCCGCTGACGAGCAGCGCGAAGAACTCGTTCTTGCGGCGCGCCTTGAGCTCGGCGCGCCAGTCCAGCAGGTTGATGCGGGTAGCCATGGCGTCGGCGCCCTAGTCGAACGCGCGCGTGGCGAGGCCCGCGGCGACCAGCAGCGAGGCTTCTTCCTTCGCCAGCGCCTGCGGCCGCGCACGCGCGGCGATGGACATGTGCGCGAACGGCCGCGCGACCGCGGCCGGGATGTTGAGCTTTTCCTGGATGCGCGCATCCAGGTTCGGGATGTGCGCGCAGCCGCCCGCCAGCAGGATCTGGTCGATCTGGGTGAACTGCGTGGACGCGGAGAAGAAGAACTGCAGGGCCCGGTCGATCTGCTGGCCCATGTCGCCGACGAAGTTCGCCAGCACGTCGGTCTCGTAATTGTCCGGAAGGGCGCCGTTCTTGAGGTTTTTCTGCGCCTCCTCGTACGACATGCCGAAGTGGCGCATGACGTCTTCGGTGAGCTGCTTGCCGCCGAAGCTCTGGTCGCGCGTGTAGACCGTGGCCAGGTTATGCAGCACGGTGACGCCCGTGGTGACCGAGCCGATGTCGATCACCGCGATGGTCTTGTTCACGCCCTCGTCCGGCATCTGGTAGCGCAGGAACTGGCAGGCGTTCTCCATGGCATACATCTCGATGTCCACCACCCTGGCCTTCAGGCCGGCCAGCTCGAGCGCTGCCTGGCGCTGCTCGATCTGCTCCTTGCGGCATGCGGCCAGCAGCAGGTCGAGCGCCTCGGGATTCTTCTCCTGAGGCCCCATCACCTGGAAGTCGATGTTCACTTCCTCGAGCGGATAGGGAATGTGGTTCTGCGCCTCGGTCTGGACGTGCTCCTCCAGCTCGCGCGACGACAGGTTGGCAGGAGCTTCGATCACCTTGGTGAACACGGCGGCGCCGGCCACCGCCACCGCCACCTGCTTGGTGGTGCTGCCCGAGCGGTCCACGGCGCTGGCGATGGCCTCGCCGACCACGCCCGGATCGATGATGTTCTTCTCGTTGACCGCGCCGGGCGGCAGGGCCGCGGAGCCGAAGGCCTCGACGTGGAACTGGTCGCCCTTGCGCGAAAGCTCCAGGACCTTGACCGAACTGGAACTGATGTCCAGCCCGATGAGGCCCTTGCCACCTCCGCCAATGAGCGACTCGAACATATCCCCCGTTCCCTGTGCAGACAGGCCGGTCGAGTGACCTAACCCATTCCGGCACCTTAATATAACGCAGAACAGCTGCGACGCAACACTAACTTCGTTTTTTAACTATCGGATTCCTCTCTGGAAGATGGCCTTGGACCTGAAGGGTCCCCAGGCCTTCCGCCAGCCTCACCCAGCCGGACAGGTGCGCCACCCATGAGCCGTTTCCCGCCGCGAACGCTCGCGACTGCCGTCCTCGGCGCCGCGCTGCTGGTGGCCGCCGCGATCTGGCTGTGGCTGCAGTTCGCGGTGTTCGCCGGACTGCCGCCCACCTCGAGCATCCGCGACCTGCACCTCGAGCAGCCGCTGCGGGTGTATACGCGCGACGGCAAGCTCATCGGCGAGTTCGGCGCCGAACGGCGCGCGCCGCTGGCCTATGCGGAGATTCCCCAGGCGGTGATCCACGCGTTCCTCGCCGCCGAGGACGACCGTTTCTTCAGTCATCCCGGCGTGGACTGGCAGGGCCTGGTGCGCGCCGCCGGCGTGCTGCTGACGACCGGCGAGAAAGCGCAGGGCGGCAGCACCATCACCATGCAGCTCGCGCGCAACGTGTTCCTGTCCCCGGAGCGCAGCTTCACGCGCAAGGCGCGCGAGATCGTCCTGGCGCTCCAGATCGAGCGCGACATGGAGAAGCAGCAGATCCTGGAGCTGTACCTCAACAAGATCTTTCTCGGCAACCGCGCCTACGGCGTCGGCGCCGCCGCCCAGGTGTACTTCGGCCGCGACGTGAAGGACCTGACGCTTGCGCAGACCGCGCTGCTGGCGGGATTGCCGAAGGCGCCCTCGCGCGACAACCCGGTGGCGAACCCGGAACGCGCGAAGGAGCGGCGCGACTACGTGCTGAGGCGCATGCGGGACCTCGGCATGATCAGCGAGCTCGAATTCCAGGCCGGGCTGGCCGAGCCCGTGACCACGCAGGTCGAGCGCCCGCGCGTGGACGTCGACGCCTATTACGTCGCCGAGATGGTGCGTGCCGAGCTGTTCAACCGCTTCGGCGAGGAGACCTACGGCGAGGGCTACACGGTGACCACCACCGTGGACAGCGCGCAGCAGGCCACCGCCACCGAGGCGCTGCGCCGGGCGCTGCGCGACTACGACGAGCGCCACGGCTGGCGCGGTCCGGAGTCGAAGCTGCCGCCCGAGGCTCTCGGCCAGGTGGCGGCGAAGGCCGGCGCGCCGCGTGCGCTGGTGGACGCGGCGCTCGATGCGTTGCCCCCCGTGGCAGAGCTGCTGCCGGCGGTGGTCGTGGAGTTCGTGCCGAGGCAGTCGCTGCGCGTGCTGCTGCGCGACCATCGCCTGCTGGAGCTGCCCAAGGATGCCTTCGAGTGGGCCGGTCTCAAGGACGGCGGCCTCGCGCGCGGCGACCTGGTCCGCATCGCCCCCGGAGACGGCGCCTGGCGCCTGGCGCAGGTGCCGCAGGTGCAGGGCGCGCTGGTGGCGCTGGATCCGCACGACGGCGCGATCCGAGCGCTGGTGGGCGGCTACGATTTCTTCGCCGGCAAGTTCAATCGCGTGCTGCAGGCGCGCCGGCAGCCCGGCAGCGGCTTCAAGCCGTTTCTCTACACCGCGGCGCTCGCCTATGGCTTCACGCCGGCGTCGGTGATCCTGGACGCGCCGGTGGTATTCGACGACCCGGCGCTGGAGTCCACCTGGCGTCCCGAGAACTACACCGGCAAGTTCTACGGGCCGACCCGCCTGCGCGAGGCCCTGGTGCAGTCGCGCAACCTGGTCTCCATCCGCCTGCTGCAGGCCATCGGCGTGGACTACGCGCGCAATTTCGTGGCGCAGTTCGGGCTGCCGGCCGAGCGCATGCCGAAGGACCTCACGCTCGCGCTCGGCAGCGCCAGCTTCACGCCGCTGGAGATGTCACGCGCCTACGCCGTGTTCGCCAACGGCGGTTTCCTCGTGGAGCCGTATTTCATCGACGAGATCCGCACCAACGCGGGCCGCGTGCTGCTGCAGGCACAGCCGCGCGTGGCGTGCCCGGAGTGCGCGGAGGCCCGCGTCGCGCAGGCGGCTGGCGTGCCGGCCGAAAGCGCTCCGGTGACGGCCCCCGCGACCGCTGCATTGCCCGCCGGCGATGCGGCGCCCGCGGCGGGCAGCGGGTCCGTGGCACCGCTGGCGCCGCGCGTGGTGGAGCCGCGGCTGGTGTACCTGGCGCGCGACATGATGCGCGACGTCGTCACCCGCGGCACCGGTGCGCGCGTGCACGAGCTGGGCCGCAACGACCTCGCCGGCAAGACCGGCACGACCAACGACGAGGCCGACGCCTGGTTCTACGGCTACTCCTCGGGGCTGGTGACCGTGAGCTGGCTCGGCTTCGACACGCCGCAGCCCCTCGGCCACGGCGAGGTCGGAGGCCGCGCGGCGCTGCCGATGTGGATGGACTTCATGCGCGTGGCCCTGAAGGGCGTGCCGGAGCGCTGGCCGGAGCGTCCCCCGGGGCTGGTCACCGTGCGCATCGATCCCGAGACCGGCAAGCTCGCCGCCGCCGGCGCGGCCGACGCACTGTTCGAGATGGTGCAGGCCGAGCGCCTGCCGGAAGCCGACACCTCGGGCGAGGACGACCACGAAAAGGGCAAGCCCGAGGACCTGTACTGACGGCGGAACGCGGCCGGCCATGGCCGCGTCTGAATCTCGCGGCAGCATCGCCGCCTTTTGCTAGAGTCCGGGCCATGGGCAAGCGTGCGTCGGGCGCGTTGAGTGTCCGGCTGGTTCATGAAGCCGCCCGCATCGTCTGCGAGGACGGGCTTTCGGATTACCGTCTCGCCAAGCAGAAAGCTGCAGAGCGCCTGGGCCTGGGCTGGGGCGCGCCGATGCCCAGCAACGCCGACCTGCAGGAAGCGGTTCTCCAGTACCAGCGCATCTTCGGTGGCCGCGCCTATGCCGAGCGCCTCGCGCTGATGCGCCGAACCGCCGTGCAGGCCATGCGCCTGCTGAAGGACTTCACGCCGCGGCTGGTGGGCGCGGTCGCCAGCGGCGCGACCACCGACGGCCATGCCGTGCAGCTGCACTGCTTCGCCGACAAGCCCGAGATGATCGACCTGCTGCTGGATTCGAAAGGCATCGCCTTCGAGGTCAGTGACCGCCGCTACCGCTACGGCGACGGGCAGGTGCAGGACGTGCCCGTGCTGTCGTTCGACGCTGCGCACATCGGCGTGTCCGTCGCGGTGTTCCCGGAACGAGACCAGCGCCGCGCGCCGCTGTCGCCGGTGGACGGCGCGCCGGTGAAGCGGCTGGACCTGGCCGGCGCCGAAGCGCTGGCGTCGGAGAGTCCCGAAACCTTCGGCTGAGAGTCGCGACCCGGCTTACGCGCCGCCGGCCTTGCGCTTGGCGATCGGCTGGTAGTCGCGCTGCGGCGCGCCCGTGTAGACCTGCCGCGGCCGGCCGATGCGGTTGCCCGGGTCGGCGGTCATCTCCATCCAGTGCGCGCACCAGCCGACGGTACGGGCCACCGCGAACATCGGCGTGAACATGTTCACCGGGATGCCGAGCGCCTTGTAGATGATGCCCGAGTAGAAATCCACGTTCGGGTAGAGCTTGCGCTCCTTGAAGTAGTCGTCCGACAGCGCGATGCGCTCCAGCTCCAGCGCCAGCTCCATCTGCGGATCGTTCTCCTTGCCCAGGTGCCTGAGCACCTTGTGGCACTGGTCGCGGATGATCGTCGCGCGCGGATCGAAGTTCTTGTAGACGCGGTGGCCGAAGCCCATCAGGCGCACGCCGCTCTGCTTGTCCTTCACCTTGGCCAGGAACGCCGGCACGCTCTTCACGTCGCCGATCTGGTCCAGCATCTTCAGCACCGCTTCGTTGGCGCCCCCGTGCGCCGGACCCCACAGCGCGGCGATGCCGGCGGCGATGGCGGCGTACGGATTGCAGCCGGTCGAGCCGGCCAGGCGGACGGTGCTGGTGCTGGCGTTCTGCTCGTGGTCGGCGTGCAGGATGAAGAGGATGTCGAGGGCCTTCGCCGCCACCGGATCGACGTGGTAGGGCTCGGCCGGCACCGAGAACATCATGTGCAGCAGGTTGCTGCAGTAGTCGAGGTGGTTCTGCGGGTACATGAACGGCTGGCCGAAGTACTTCTTGTAGGCGGCCGCCGCGATCGTCGGGATCTTGGCGATCATGCGATGCGCGAAGATGTCCCGGTGCCGCGGGTCCTTGTTGTTGGTGGTGTCGTGGTAGAAGGCCGACAGCGAGCCGACGATGCCGGTCATCATCGCCATCGGGTGCGCGTCGTAGTTGAAGCCGTCGAAGAAGCGCTTCAACGACTCGTTGATCATGGTGTGCTTGCGGATGTTCTGG
Organism: Binatia bacterium; assembly: GCA_035526525.1. GTDB lineage: Bacteria > Pseudomonadota > Gammaproteobacteria > Nevskiales > Nevskiaceae > JACPFV01. The sequence continues at coordinate 1,256 of DATLCG010000028.1, read as the reverse complement.
TCGAACTTCTCGAGCTGCGGCTTGGTCGGCAGCTCGCCGTACAGGACCAGGTGGCACACCTCGATGAAGTTGGACTTCTCCGCCAGCTGCGACACCGGGTAGCCGCGGTAGAGCAGGATGCCCTCGTCGCCGTCGATGTACGTGATCGCGCTCTTGCACGAGCAGGTCGAGGTGAAGCCGGGGTCGTAGGTGAAGGCGCCGAGCTGGTCGTAGACCTTGCCGACGTCGAGGCCGACCGGCCCGAGCGTGCCGCGGATGCCGGGCAGTTCGGTTTTTTCCCCCGTCGTGGAGTTGACGAGGCTGAAGCTCGCATCGGCCATGGAATGCTCCCAGAGACACCGGCGGCGCGGCCCCCGCGAGCCGCGAGACGCAGGGACAGGAAGCTTAGCGAGTTTTCCGAGGGCGGTGCGTGGTGGCGGCGCGCTCGCACACCGCGCCGCCGGGCCGCGGCACCGGTGGCCAGAGCGCGATCTCGGCACGCCTGGCGCGCGCGGCCGGCGCCGGCGCGAAGTCCAGCTCGCGCAGCCAGCCGCGGCCTTCGACGCTGTCGACGTACCACCAGTCCCCGGCCGCATTGCGCGCGGGCGCCAGCAGCCTGACCGAGGCGCCGCGCGGCAGGATGGTCTGCACGTCGCCCGCCAGCGAGGGGCGCGCCCACAGCGCGGCCGGGCGCACGACGTGCTGTGCGCGCGCCGCTGCATCGTCGCGCGCGGCGTGAGCCACCCACGGCAGCAGCAGCGCCAGCGCAGGCAGCCATCGCATGATCGATCCCCTCTGCGCTCGCGGACTGCACCGTCAACGCACGCGCCGCCGGCGCGTGCACCCCAAAAACGACGAGGCCACCCGCAGGTGGCCTCGTGGCACGGCGCGCCGCTTCAGGCCGCGGGCGCGGGCGGGGCCGGCTTGGCGGTCTTGGTGTAGCGCTTCTTGAACTTGTCCACGCGGCCGCCGGTGTCCACCAGCTTCTGCTTGCCCGTGTAGAAGGGATGGCAGACCGAGCACACCTCGATGTGCAGCTCGTCCTTGCCGTACGTGGAACGGGTGGCGAACTTGTTGCCGCAGCTGCACACCACGGTGACTTCGCGGTACTTCGGGTGGATCTCGGACTTCATGGCGGCGCTTCCGGCATTGCTCAAAAGGGCGCGCATTCTATGCGACCCCCGGGGGTGCGGCAACGCGGATTCCTACTCGGGCTCGACCTCGACCTGCACGCCGCCGGCACCCTGCCGCAGGTGGACCACCATGGGGCGGCAGCA
>DATLCG010000084.1:0-49267 GCA_035526525.1 Binatia bacterium | reverse complement strand
CACGGAAAGCGCCGCATGATGCGGCCCTTGCCGGTGACCGCGAGCGCGTCCTTGTAGTTGATGCCGGACCACTGCACGCGCACCACGACTTCGCCGGCCGACAGCTCGTCCAGCGGGATCGTGTCGAGCCTCGCGCTCGTCGCCTTGCCGGATTCGTGGATGCGCAGCGCGCGAAAGGAGTTCATGGGGGGCTCGAAAGATGGGCGAGGCATCGTACGAGGGGCTGGGGGCTGTGGGCTAGGGGCTGGGGAAAGCAAAGCGAGCCCGCTTGTATCCTTGTTGCCCTAGCCCCTAGCCCCTAGCCCCGAGCCCCCAGCCCCGTTGCAATACGACAAGAACCCTCCGCTCGATGATCAACTGCTCGCGGCCGATCCGCTGGAGCAGTTGCAGCGCTGGCTGGCGGACGCGAGCGCGGCGGGGCAGATCGAGCCCACGGCGATGACGCTCGCCACGGTCGGCGCGGAAGGCCGGCCGTCCGCGCGCGTCGTGCTGTTCAAGGGACTGCACGAAGGCCAGCTGACGTTCTATACCAACTACGAGTCGCGCAAGGGCGCGGAACTGGCGCGTTTGCCGCACGCGGCGCTGGTGTTCTGGTGGGACCGGCTGGAGCGGCAGGTGCGCGTGGAAGGCGAGGTGACGAAGCTGCCGCCGGCAATGTCCGAGCGCTACTTCCTTTCGCGCCCTCGGCTGTCGCAGCTCGCGGCACTCACGTCGCGCCAGTCGCGCCCGCTGGCGGACCGCGCCGAGCTGGACGCGCGTCTTGCCGCCAACGAGCGCAAGCATGAGGGGCATGACGTGCCGTGCCCGCCGTTCTGGGGCGGCTACGGCCTGCGGCCGGCGCTGTTCGAGTTCTGGCAGGGGCGACGCGGGCGGCTGCACGACCGCGTGGTGTACCGGCGCGGCCAGGGAGACTGGACCCGGGTGCGGCTGGAACCGTGAGGCGAACGGAGCGTTGCCGCTACGCCGCCGCGCGGTTCCGCACCCAGAGCTCGAATTCCTCCGGCGGCAGCGCCGGCGTGAACAGGTAGCCCTGCTGCAGGTGACAGCCCAGTTCCTTCAGGCTGTCCATCTGGTCGCGCGTCTCCACGCCCTCGGCGACGGCTTCCAGCTCCAGGCTCTTGCACAGGGCCAGCGTCGCCGAGACGATGGCGCGCGCCTGGCGTGACCAGCCGATGCGCTCGACGAAGGTGCGGTCGATCTTGATGCGGTCGATCTGGAAGCGCTGCAGGTAGCCGAGCGACGAGTAGCCGGTGCCGAAATCGTCGATGCCGAGCTTGTGGCCCATGCCGCGGATCTCCTGCAGCGCGAGCTGGCTCAGGTCGGGCCGCTCCATCATGGCGCTCTCGGTGATCTCGAACTGCAGCAGATCGGGACGCAGGCGGCGCACCGACTGCAGCTGCTCCACCGTCGCCAGCAGCTTGCGGTCGTGCAGCTGCCGCGCCGACAGGTTGACCGAGATCGGGATGCCGCTCGACGCGTCCGACCAGCGCAGGGCCTGGTCGAAGGCGCGCGTGAGGCAGACGTCGCCCAGGTCGCCGATCAGCCCCGAATCCTCGGCGACGCGGATGAACTCGCCCGGCAGCACGATGCCGCGCTGCGGGTGGTGCCAGCGGATCAGGGCCTCGGCGCCGGCGACCACGCCTTCGCGCACGTCCACGATCGGCTGGTAATAGGGAAGGAACTCGCCCGCGACCAGGCCGCGGCGGATCTCCCCGACGACGGTGAGCTTGCGCTTGGCGTCCTCGGTCAGCTCGGGGCTGGCGAACTGCACGTTGTTGCGGCCGCTGCGCTTGGCCAGGTACATCGCGGCGTCGGCGCTCGACACGATCTGCTCGGCGGTCTGGCCGTCCATCGGGTACACGGCGATGCCCACCGACATCGTGGTGAACAGGAAATCGGCGCCGGTCTGGTACGGCTCGGCCATGCCGCGCAGCAGGGTTTCGCCCAGCCGGCGCAGGTGCAGCTGCTGCGTGCCGTCGCGCTTCAGGCCTTCCAGCACGATGGTGAACTTGTCGCCGCTGTAGCGGCAGACCAGCGCGCCTTCCGGCGCCAGCCGGCCGAGCCGCCGCGCGGCCTCGCGCAGCACGCGGTCGCCGGCGCTGTGGCCCAGGCTCTCGTTCACGGACTTGAAGTTGTCCAGGTCCATGAACATCAGCGCCATGCTCTGGCCGTTGCGTGCGCATTTGATGATGCCGTCCGCCAGCGCTTCCTCGAGCCGGGCTCGGTTCGACAGGCCGGTGAGGGCATCCCGGTAGGCGATCGCCCGCAGCCGCTGCGCCTGGTCGCTGAACTGCTGCAGCGCGACGTGGATGTCGGTGAACTCGTCGGGCGGCCTCGGCGGAAGCACCACGCCGCTCTCGCCGGCGCTGACCTTGCGCACGGCGGCCACCACCTGCCGCAACGGCCGCAGCAGCGAGCGCGCGACGGTCAGCACCAGCAGGGCGCTCAGCAGCACGGTGACCACGGTGCTGATCCACGCCAGGCGCACGCCGCGAGCCGCGGCAGCGCGCTCGTGCTCGCGCAGGGCCTGGTAGTCGCCGGCGCCGCGTTCCTCGGCGTCGGCCAGCTTCTGCTCGAGCACGCGGATGCGCTCGCGCACCGCGACCGCGGCCTGCTCCGCGGCGGGCATGCGCCCGGCGCGCAGCTCGCTCACCACGACGTGCAGGTCGGCGGGCAGCCCGGACATCGACTCGCGCATCGCCGCGATCTCGCGCGGCGCGACCGGCGCGAGTGCGTCGAGCTGGCGGTCGAGCTGGGCTTGCGCTTCCGCCAGCGCGCCCTGCGCACGGGTCTCGGCGGCTGCGTCGCGCGTCAGCGCGGCGCTGCTCACCGTGGACAGCAGCAGGCGCACCGAGGACAGCGACCGGTGGACGGCGTCGAAGTGCTGGCGCTGCTGGTTCTGCGCGGTCTCGCGCGCGTCGAGCGCCGTCTCGTGCTGCACCACGCTGCGAAGCACGCCCACGGTCAGGCCGAGCACGGCGATCATCGCCAGGGTCAGCACCAGCAGGCGGAAACTGACGCTGCGGACGAGAGTCATCGCGCGAGCACGCCCATGCGCGACGACTGGATCGGCTCCACTGCGAAATCCCCTTTGGAAAAAAATGAACGACGCGTCAGCGTCATTGTAAGTATGGCAGAGCGACCCTCGGTTTCGGGCCGCGCAACGCGGGGAAAGAATGCCCAACAGCTTGAAAACGCGGTGGCACCGCCGGCGTTTACAATCGCCTGCCGCCCCGCGCCCGGCCCGAGGAGATGCCATGACCCGTCCCCGCCTGCTGCTTGCCGCCCTCGTGCTCTGCACGGCCTGCGGCAAGAAGGCTGCCGAGGCGCCGGCGGCGGACAACCCGCAGCAGTTCGCCGCGAAGATGGCGCAGGAGCACCGCAACGACGCCCCGGCCGCCACGCCCGCCGCGCAGGTCCTGCCGGCAGTGCCGGTGAAGTCGCAGGCGGTGGTGTACGGCAAGGCGGGGGGCAAGGATCTCACCGGCTATCTCGCCTATCCGGCCAACGCCGAAGGCGGATTGCCCGGCGTGCTGGTGTTCCACGAGTGGTGGGGCCTGAACGCGAACATCAAGTCCATGGCCGACCAGCTCGCCGGCCAGGGTTACGTGGCGCTGGCCGCGGACCTGTACGGCGGCCAGGTCGCCACGCAGCCGGACCAGGCCATGGCGCTGATGCAGGCCGCGTTGAAGGACGAGGACGCGATGGCGCTGAACCTGCGCCAGGCGCATGCGTATCTCAAGGAGCAGATCAAGGCGACCCGTGTCGGCACCATCGGCTGGTGCTTCGGCGGCGGCGTTTCCTGGCGCACGGCCCTGCTGCTGCCGGAGCAGGTGGACGCCGCGGTCATCTACTACGGCCACGTCAGCGCCGACCCGTCGGACGTCGCGAAGCTGAAGGCGCCGGTCATGGGCTTCTTCGGCGCCGCGGACGCGAGCATCCCCGTCGACGGCGTGAAGCAGTTCGAGGCGGCGCTGAAGGCGGCAGGCAAGACGGCAGAGGTGCACGTCTACGAGGGCGCGCAGCATGCCTTCGCCAATCCCTCGGGTGGCAACTACAAGGCGGATGCCGCGGCGGACGCCTGGCAGCGCGCGCTCACGTTCCTGGCGCAGCACCTCAAGGGCGAATAGGCCGCCCAGACGAAAAACGCCGGCAGCGCCGGCGTTTTTCTTGAAGCGGGAGTTCGCTCAGGCGGTGGCCGAAACGTCCTCTGCCTGCAGCCCTTTCTGGCCCTGCACGACGTTGAATTCGACCTTCTGCCCTTCCTGCAGGGTCCGGTAGCCCTCGCCGCGGATGGCGCGGTAGTGCACGAACACGTCCTCGCCGGCGGGGCGCTGGATGAAGCCGTAGCCCTTGGCGTTGTCGAACCACTTCACGGTGCCGGATTCACGATTGGTCATCACTCCACTCCCGATCCTTTTTTGTCCGTTGTCATGCGGCGGCTGGCGCCGCCTCCCCCGACCCCCGTGCGGGCGGGTCCGCGCTCAACTCTACCGCCATTTGACGGTCCGTCCAATGCGTTGGCTCGTTCGCGTTGTCTATGATGGTGCGCTCATCGCCGGACGGAGATTCACCGTGCTGAAACCCCGCTATGCCCTGTTGATCACGGCCGTCCTGGCCGCTGCCTGTGCCACTTCGCCGATGGGACGCCGCCAGATGATGCTGGTGTCCGACGACGAGATGAGCCAGATGGGCGTCGCGGCCTTCCGCGACATGCAGAAGAAGATCCCGGCGACCCGGGATTCCTCGCAGTCGGCGTACGTCAGTTGCGTGGCGCGCGCGATCGTCGACGCCAACCCGGACATCCGCGGCCAGTCCGCGCAATGGGAAGTGACCACCTTCGAGGACAAGCAGGTGAACGCCTTCGCGCTGCCCGGCGGCAAGATCGGCGTGTTCACCGGCCTGCTCAAGGTGGCGACGACGCAGGACCAGCTTGCGGCCGTCATCGGCCACGAGCTCTCGCACGTGATGGCGCGGCACTCGGCCGAGCGCGTGTCGGAGCAGATGGCGACGCAGGGCGTCGCGATCGCGGCCGGCGCCGCGACGGGCGTGGACCCCCAGATGTTCGGCATCGCCGGGCAGGTGTTCTTCCTGCTGCCGAACTCGCGCTCGCAGGAAAGCGAGGCGGACCTGCTGGGCCTGGACTACATGGCCAGGGCCGGCTTCGACCCGGCGCAGGCCGTCACGCTCTGGCAGAACATGCAGAAGGCCGGCGGCCAGAAGCCGCCCGAGCTGCTGTCGACGCATCCGTCCGACGCCGACCGCATCGCGACCTTGCGCCAGCGGCAGGCCAACGCGCAGCCGCTGTACCAGCAGGCCCAGGCCGAAGGCCGTATTCCGCGCTGCAGATAACCCCTATTCGTTGACGTAGTGGCAGGCGGCGTGAGCCTGGTCGCCGACGCGGCGCAGCCAGGGCACTTCGCGGGCGCAGAGCTCGTCCCGCATCGGGCAGCGCGTGCGAAAGACGCACCCGGACGGCGGGTCGGCCGGGCTCGGCAGCTCGCCTTCGAGCAGGGCGTCCGCCGGCGCTCCGGGCCTCGCGGCCAGGAGCGCGCGCGTATACGGATGCCGCGGCCGCGCGAACAGCTCCGCGGCGGGCGCCTGCTCCACCACCTTGCCCAGGTACATCACCAGCACGCGGTGGCTGAGGTGGCGCACGACCGGCAGGTCGTGCGCGATGAAGATCATGGACAGGCCTTCGTCCTTCTGGATGCGGGCAAGCAGCTCGACGATCTGGCGCTGCATCGTCACGTCGAGCGCCGCCACCGGCTCGTCGCATACCAGCACCTTCGGTCGCACCGCCAGCGCCCGGGCGATGCCGACGCGCTGGCATTGCCCGCCCGACAGCTCGTGCGGATGCCGCTCGCGATGCTCGGGCGCCAGGCCCACCTGCTCCAACAGCTCCGCGACGCGCCGTTCGCGCGCCGCCGCGTCCAGCTCCGGGCACAGCGATTCCAGCGGCTCGGCCACGCATTCGCCCGCGGTCATGCGGGGATCGAGGGCCGCGGCGGCATCCTGGAACACCAGCTGCACCTCGCGGCGCAGCGGCCGCCAGCGCGTTTCGTCGAGCCGGGCGAGATCGTGCCGCTCGTAGGCGATGCCGCCGGCCGTCACCGCCTGCAGGCCCACCAGCGCGCGCGCCAGCGTCGACTTGCCGCAGCCGGATTCACCGACGATGCCGAGCGTCTCGCCGGGATAGAGGTTGAAGTGCACGTCGTCCACCGCACGCACGATGCCGCCGTGCTGCCACGGCCACGAGGGCGGCAGCGGGTAATGCACCTTCAGGCGGCGCACCGACAGCAGCGGGCGGCGCGCGTCGGTGGCCAGGTCGGGGACGGCGGACATGGCGCGCATTCTGCCAGTGCGCTGCCGGCGCCGATGCGGAGTTTTTCGCGGATGCCGCGAGGCAGACGAATCCGGCTGCCGTTCCGCCGTCAGGCCGCTGCAGGGTCGGGCGCCGGCTGCGCCTCGCGCAGCTGCAGCCGCCAGAGCCTGGCATAGGCGCCGTCCGCGGCGAGCAGCTGCGCATGCGTGCCGCGCTCGGTGATGCGGCCCTGGTCGAGAAACACGATCTCGTCGGCGTCGGTGATGGTCGACAGGCGGTGCGCGATCACCAGGGTGGTGCGGTGCTCTGCGGCCTCGCGCAGGGCTGCGAGGATCGCCTGCTCGCTGCCGGAATCGAGCGAGGAGGTGGCTTCGTCGAAGATCATGATCGGCGGATCCTTCAGCAGCGCGCGGGCGATGGCGACGCGCTGCTTCTCGCCGCCGGACAGCTTGAGGCCGCGCTCGCCGACCCGGGTGTCGTAGCCCTCGGGCAGCTTCGTGACGAAGCCGTCGAGGTGCGCGAGGCGCGCAGCGCGCTCGACCGCCTCGCGCGGCGCGTCCGGATCGCCGTAGGCGATGTTGTAGTAGAGCGTGTCGTTGAACAGCACCGTGTCCTGCGGCACCACGCCCACGTGGGCCCGCAGCGATTCCTGCGACAGCTCCCGCACGTCCACGCCGTCCACCCGGATCGCACCGGACTGCACGTCGTAGAAACGGAACAGCAGGCGCGCCAGCGTGGACTTGCCGGCGCCGCTCGGGCCGACGACGGCGAGCTTGCGGCCGGCGGGGATCTCGCAGTCCACGCCGTCGAGGATGCGGCGGGCGCCCTGCGCGGCTGCACCGCGCGCGTCGAATCCATAGCCGAAGACGACGCGCTCGAAGCGCACCGCGGGACGCCGGGCCGACAGTGCACGCGCCGCCGGCGCATCGGTCACCTGCGGCCGCACGGCGAGCAGCGCGAACATGCGCTGCATGTCCGCCATGGCGCGGCGGATCTCGCGGTAGACGAAGCCCAGCACGTTGAGCGGCACGAACAGCTGGATCATGTAGGCGTTGATGGCGACGAAGGCGCCCAGCGTCAGGCCGCCTCCGGCCACCAGCTGCGCGGCGCGCACCAGCATCCAGGTCAGGCCGCCGGCGATGATCAGCGACTGGCCGAGGTTCAGCAGCGCCAGCGACAGCCGGCTCTGCGCCTGCGCCTGCTCCCAGTCGCCGAGATGGCGGTCGTACTCCTGCGCCTCGCGCGCCTCGTTGCCGAACAGCTTGACCGTCTCGTAGTTGAGCAGCGAGTCGATGGCGCGCGTGTTGGCGCGAGAGTCGAGGCGGTTCGCGGCGCGCACGTGCTCGGTGCGCCATTCCGTGACCGCGATCGAGAACAGGATGTACAGCCCGACCGAGGCCAGTGCCAGCACGCCGAATTCCGGCGCGAAGGTGGCGGCGAGGATCACGACCACCATCGCCAGCTCCACCAGCGTCGGCACGATGTTGAACAGCATGAAACGCAGCAGGAAGGAGATGCCCGCGACGCCCCGCTCGATGTCGCGGGTCAGCCCGCCCGTGCGCCGCGACAGGTGGAAATCGAGGTCCAGCGCATGCAGGTGGCGGAACACTTCCAGCGCGGCGCGGCGCATCGCGCGCTCGGACACGCGCCCGAACACGACGTCGCGCAGCTCGCCGAACAGGACGTTCATGAACCGCAGCGCGCCGTAGGCGGCGAGCAGTGCCAGCGGCACGGCGACCAGGGCCTGCGTTCCGGCCGGCTGCAGCCGGTCCACCACGTGCTTCAGGACCAGCGGCAGCAGCACGCCCGCCGACTTCGCGGCGACCAGGCAAGCCAGCGCCATGCCGACGCGCCACGGAAATTCGCCGAGGTAGGGCCACAGCGCACGCAGCGCGCGCCAGTCCGTGCCCGTTTCCGCGGCGGCCGACTCGGGCAGGCGGGTCGGGCGCTTCACGCGCCCTCGAGCAGGCCGAGCCGCTGCGCGAGGGCGCGCGTGGTGGTGGCCTGGATGAGCAGCGTGGCCAGAATCGCCGCGAAGGTCACCGCGAGGATGACGTCCGCACCCGGTGCGCCGCTGGCGCCGAGCAGCCCGGCGAGCGCCGCGGGGATCACGCCGGTCTCGCGGGTCCAGCACAGGAACAGCAGCTCGCGCACGCTCCAGCGCGCGCGCCGGTCGGGCGCGGCGCAGGCGGCGACCGCGACGGGCCGCGCCAGCAGCATGAAGATCGCGACGACCGCCGCCGCCGGCAGCGCGTAGCGGCCCAGCAGCGCGAAGTCCACCTGCGTGCCCAGCAGCATGAAGATCAGCAGCCTCAGCACCAGCGAGGCGATGCCGGCGAAGTCGTCGAAGCGCTGCCGTGCCTGCGGCTCCATCGCGAAGCCGAAGGCGGCCTGGTTGCCGAAGACCAGGCCAAGGACGAACACGGCCATGAAGCCGCTGGCGTGGAGCTGCTCGGCCAGCACGTAGGCTCCGGCGACGCCGGCGAGCAGCACCGGAGCGGCGAAGTCCGCGAGCAGCGCGCGCTGCCGGCGCGCCACCAGCCAGCACGCGCCGCCGCCAAGCACGATGCCGACGACCATGCCGAGGCCTGCCTGGCGCGCGAAACCGCCCAGCAACGCGGCCGCGTCCGGCGCGACGCCGCCCTGCGCGATGCCGAGCAGCGCCAGCGCCAGGATCGCCCCGGTGGCGTCGTTGCAGGCCGACTCGCTGATCGCGGCCTGCGTCACGCGCTCGCGGATGCGCACCTGACGGAACACCGGCACCAGCGTGGCGGGATCGGTCGGCGCCAGCACCGCGCCGAGCAGCAGCGCCACCGCCCAGGGCAGGCCGAGCAGGCGCTGCGCCGCGGCACCGGTGATCGCCGCGGTGATCGCCACGCCCAGCGTCGACAGCAGCGCGACCGTGATCCAGATCCGCCGCAGCACCGCGAAGCGCAGCGCCATGCCGCCCTCGAACAGCAGCCAGCTGGCGCCCAGCAGCAGCACGAATGCGTTCATGCCGCCCGCGGCCGGCACGCGGACCCAGCCGAGCGCGGCCGGACCGAGCGCGACACCGGCCAGCAGGAACAGGGCGACGTCGGGGACGCGCAGCCTGCGCGCGGCCACGGCCACGAGGCTGCCCGCGGCCAGCAGCACGGCCAGCGTGCGCAGCGCTTCCATCGCAGCCATGCGCGGCACCCCCGGAAAAGAAAAAGGCCGGGCTGCGCGCGGCAGCCCGGCCTTCAGTGTAGCGAGGCGCTACTCGCGGATGCGCAGCTCCACGCGGCGGTTGCGCGAGCGGCCTTCGCGCGACTCGTTGTCGCCGACCGGCTGCGTCTCGCCGTAGCCCGCGGCGCTCAGGCGCGCGGCGTCCACGCCGCTCTGGATCAGGTACTGGCGCACGGCCTCGGCGCGGCGCTTCGACAGCTGCAGGTTGTAGCCATCGTCACCCGTGCTGTCGGTGTGGCCCGCGATCTCGATCTTGGCGCCGGAATATTTTTCGTTGAGCGAGCGCCCGGCCTCGTCGAGGATCGGCAGCGACTCGGCGGTGAGCTGGTCGGAATTGACCTCGAAGGTGACGCCCTTCAGCGCCACGACTTCCTTCACCGTGCAGCCCGACTGGTCGACCGTCTGGCCCTTGGCCGTGTCGGGGCAGCGGTCGGCGCCATCGCCGACACCGTCGCCGTCGCCATCGCCCTCGGGCGTCACGGCGGCCGGCGCTTCCACCACCTTCACGGCGGTTTCCTTCACCTCGACCCGCGACGGACGCTGGCCGAGCGGGAATTCCAGGCCCACGTGCAGCGAGAGGTCGAACAGGCCGTCGTGCACCTTCTGGTAGCCGTACTCCAGCTCGGCGCGCACGCGCCAGTCATGGAACACCGGCTTGGAGATGACGCCGCCGCCGATCCCGGCGGACAGGCCGAACTTGGCTTCCTTGGCGGGCTGGTCGGCGTCCGTGTAGACGACACCGGCGCCGCCGATCGCGTACGGGCTGACCCAGCCCATGTTGCCGAACGGGAACAGGACGTTGGCGCCGGCGCCCGCGCGGTAGCGGTCACCGAAGCCGGCCGGCTTCACCGTCAGCTGGTCGTAGTAGGCGCGGTACTCGAGCGGCAGGCCGAACAGCTGTCCGCCGCCGTAGCGCAGGTCGAGGCCGTACGACTTGTCCACGTCGGGCAGGCGGCTGCTGTCGGGCGACAGCATGGTGCTGAACAGCACGTCGAAATCGGAATCGCGCCCGCGGTCGGGTGCGGCGGCTGCGCTGGCGCCGGCGGAAAGCGCGGCAAGGCACAAGCCCGCGATGAGCTTCTTCATGGGACTCCCTTCGTTCGTGTGATCGGCGCCGGGCGCGCCGGGGCCGGTACTGTAGCGCCGACTTCCCGCCTGCGTGCGGGAATGTGCGGCGCGTCACACGATGGGGGGCTCCCCCGGCGAGGCGTAGCGGGGCGCGCCGATGCGCTCGTGCAGCCGCGCCAGGGCGCGGGACACCGCGTCCGGCTCGTCGACGCGGGCGATATGGAACAGGGCGTCGCCCTCGTAGACCAGCGGCAGGTTGAGCTTGCCGATGACCACGCCGTCGCAGGGACTGGTGACCGGCATCTCGTTGTCCGACAGCGGATCGCCGATCACGCCGATGGTCTGGCCCTTGCGCACGACGTCGCCGAGCGCGACCTGCGAGCGCAGCACGCCGCTGGAAGGCGTGCGGGCCCAGGTGCCGGAGCGCGCAATGACGATGTCGGCCGGCGGCTTGAGCGCGTTCTTCGGGCGCGCCAGCATGCCCAGCTCGTACAGCACGTTGAGCACGCCCTGCACGCCGATGCGGATGCAGATCTCGTCGAAGCGCAGGGCCTCGGCGGACTCGTACAGGATGACGGGAACGTTCTTCTGCGTGGTGTACTCGCGCAGCGTGCCGGCGGTGGGCTCGGAGTTGAGCAGCAGCGGCACGCCGAAGGCGCGCGCCAGGCGCAGGGTCTCGGCGTTGCCGAGGTCGCCGCGGATCTGCGGCAGGTTCGGCCGGTGGATGGCGCCGGTGTGCAGGTCGATGCCGTAGTCGCTGCGATCCACGATCTCGCGCAGGAACAGCGACGCCAGCCGCGCGGCGAGCGAGCCGGAGAGGCTGCCGGGAAAGCTGCGGTTGAGGTCGCGGCGGTCGGGCAGGTAACGCGACTGGTGCAGGAAGGCCAGCGTGTTGACGATCGGCACGGCCAGCAGCGTGCCGTTGAGCTCGTCCAGCGCCGGCATCTTCAGCAGCCGGCGGATGATCTCGACGCCGATGATCTCGTCGCCGTGCAGCGCCGCGCTGATGAACAGGACCGGCCCGTAGCCGCGCCCGTGCACCACCTGTACCGGCAGCGTCACCGGCGCGCTGGTGTAGAGATTGACCACCGGCAGCTCGACGCGCGCGCGTGCGCCCGGGTCGACGCGGTGCTTGCCGATCTCGAAAGGGGCCGCGAGCTGCGCGTCGTCGCTCACCGCCTCAGCCCTTGCCCTTGGTGCGCGTCTTGCCGGGCTTCGCGTGCTGCTCGACGAACTCGATCACCGCGGTCGCGATGTCCTTGCCCGTGCTCATCTCGATGCCTTCGAGGCCGGGCGAGCCGTTGATTTCCAGCACCGCCGGGCCCTGGCGCGTGCGCACCAGGTCCACGCCGGCGACGTTCAGTCCGAGGATGCGCGCGGCGCGCGTGGCGGTCTGGCGCTCGGCGGCGGTGATCTTCGCCTGCTGCGCGCTGCCGCCGCGGTGCAGGTTCGAACGGAACTCGCCGGGCTGGGCGGTGCGCTGCATGGCGGCGACGACCTTGCCGCCGATGACGAAGCAGCGGATGTCGCAGCCGTTGGCTTCCTCGATGAAATCCTGTGCCAGGAAGTGGGCGTTGAGGTTGCGGAAGGCGTCGATCACGCTCTCGGCGGCCTGCCGGGTCTCGGCCAGCACCACGCCGCGCCCCTGCGTGCCCTCGATCAGCTTGATCACCATCGGCGCACCGCCGATCAGCTTGATCAGGTCGGCGGTGTCGTCCGGCGAGTGTGCGAAGCCGGTGGTCGGCAGGCCGATGCCCTTGCGCGCCAGCAGCTGCAGCGAGCGCAGCTTGTCGCGCGCGCGCGTGATCGCCACCGACTCGTTGACGCAGTAGACCCCCATCATCTCGAACTGCCGCACCACGGCCGCGCCGTAATACGTGATCGAGGCGCCGATGCGGGGGATGACGGCGTCGAAGTGCGGCAGCTTCTCGCCGCGGTAGTGGATCTCCGGTGCGCGAGGAACGATGTTCATGTAGCAGCGCAGCACGTCCACCACTTTCACGGTGTGGCCGCGTGCCTCGGCCGCCTCGATCAGGCGGCGCGTCGAGTACAAATTTCGGTTGCGCGAAAGGATCGCGATCTTCAAGGGCCGGTCCGGTTCGCCGCGTTCGCCGCTAGGCACGCCCGTGCGGCTTGCGCGCACGCCCGTGGAGGTACGACTCGCCGGGCTCCACCGTGAAGCGGCCCGCCAATGCGGTGCGCCCGAGCAGCATGCGGAAACGCATGTGGCCGCGCGAAGTGAGCGTGACCTCGGCCGGCCAGGCCTGCCCCGCCAGCTCGAGCCGCGTCAGGATCACGGGCCGCAGCTCGCGGTGTCCGCCGCTGTCGGTCACCCAGCGCTGGTCCACCAGTTCGGCCTCGCACCAGACCTGGCGCGCCGAGGTCCGCAGCGGTTGCACCCCGAAGCGCACCCGGTTGGCCGCGAGCGTCTCCACGCTGAAGGCATGCAGCACGGAGGTGCGCGCGCCCGTGTCCATCTTGGCGCGGATGCGGCGGATGCCCAGGTCCGGCAATGCCATCCATTCGCGCCAGCCGACGCGCTCGGGCGGCTCGAGGGCGGGCCTCGGCAGGGCGGGTTTCAGCGGCTCCAGCTGCTTCATCGCCTTAGTCTATGCCCCGGCCCGCGCCTATACTGCGCAGCATTGCCGGAGGCATCACAGATGACTGATACGACACAGGAATACCGCGACCTCGAGTCCTTCTATCCGTACTACCTGGGGGAGCATTCGAACCGCACGTGCCGGCGCCTTCACTTCGTCGGGACCACCCTGGGCCTGGCGCTGGTGATCTACGCGCTGGTCACCCGCACCTGGTGGCTGATCCCGGTTGCGTTCGTTCAGGGCTACGCCTTCGCATGGATCGGGCACTTCGGGTTCGAGCACAACAAGCCCGCGACGTTCAAATATCCGTGGCTGTCGTACAAGGGGGACTGGCGCATGTGGTGGCAGATGCTGACGGGGAAGATCGCCTGGTGACGCTTTAAGTAAAAGACGGCTTTTCAGCCATGACCACCGACGCCGCCTACGAAGTGATCGTCATCGGCGGCGGCCACGCCGGGACCGAGGCGGCGCTGGCTTCGGCGCGCATGGGGCGCCGCACGCTGCTGCTGACTCAGAACATCGAGACGCTCGGGCAGATGTCGTGCAACCCGGCCATCGGCGGCATCGGCAAGGGCCACCTGGTGCGCGAGATCGACGCCATGGGTGGCCTGATGGCGCGGGCTGCGGACCGCGCGGGCATCCAGTTCCGCATCCTCAATGCCAGCAAGGGCCCCGCGGTGCGCGCCACTCGCGCGCAGGCCGATCGCCAGCTCTACCGGGCGGCGGTGCGCGAAGCGCTGGAGTCGCAGGATCACCTGTCGCTGTTCCAGCAGGAAGCGGCAGACCTCGTGGTCGAAGGCGGGCGCGTGACCGGCGTGCGGACGGTCGCGGGCCTGCGGTTTTCCGCGCGCTGCGTGGTGCTGACGGCCGGCACGTTCCTCGCCGGTCGCATCCACGTCGGCCTGGAGAACCTGCCCGGCGGCCGTGCCGGCGATGCGCCGTCGCTGGCGCTGTCGGCACGACTGCGCGAGCTGGCGCCGAGGACCGGGCGGCTCAAGACCGGTACGCCGCCGCGGCTCGACGGCCGCACCATCGATTTCGCGCGCCTGGCGGCGCAGCCGGGCGACGAGCCGGCGCCGGTGTTCTCCTTCATGGGCTCGCGCGAGGAGCACCCGGCGCAGGTGTCCTGCTGGATCACGCACACCAACGGCCGCACGCACGACATCATCCGCTCCGGCTTCGACCGCTCGCCGATGTTCACGGGGCGCATCGAGGGCGCCGGGCCGCGCTATTGCCCCAGCGTCGAGGACAAGGTGCACCGCTTCGCCGGCAAGGCCTCGCACCAGGTGTTCCTGGAGCCGGAAGGACTGCGCACGCGCGAGATCTACCCGAACGGCATCTCGACCTCGCTGCCGTACGAGCTGCAGGCGCAGTTCGTGCGCACCATCGAGGGCCTGGAGCAGGCGCGCATCACGCGGCCGGGCTACGCCATCGAGTACGACTATTTCGATCCGCGCGATTTGCAGCGCTCGCTCGAGACGCGCGCCGTCGCCGGCCTGTTCTTCGCCGGACAGATCAACGGCACCACGGGCTACGAGGAAGCGGCGGCGCAGGGCCTGCTCGCCGGCATCAACGCCGCGCGCGCGGCGCGCGACGAATCGCCGTGGGTGCCGCTGCGCTCGCAGGCCTATCTCGGCGTGCTGGTGGACGATCTCGTCACGCGCGGCGCCAGCGAGCCGTACCGCATGTTCACCTCGCGGGCGGAGTCGCGGCTGCTGCTGCGCGAGGACAACGCCGATGCCCGCCTGACGCCGGCGGCGCGCGAGCTCGGCCTGGTCGACGATGCGCGCTGGCGGCGCTTCTCGGAAAAAATGGACGCGATCGCGCGCGAGCGCGAGCGGCTGCGCTCGGCGCGCGTGCGCGACGACGCCGGCGCGACGCTGAGCGCCTTCGACCTGCTGCGTCGTCCGGAGCTGGGCTACGCGGAGGTGGCCGCGCGCACCGGCGCGTCCTGCGACGATCCCGCGGTCGCGGCCCAGCTCGAGATCGAGGCCAGGTACTCCGGATACGTCGAGCGGCAGCAGGCGGAAATCGAGCGCACGCGGCGCCACGAGACCACGGCTCTGCCGACGGATCTCGACTACGCGCAGGTGCACGGCCTGTCGAACGAGGCGCGGCACAAGCTGGCGCACCATCGCCCGGAAACGCTCGGCCAGGCGGCGCGGCTGGACGGCATGACGCCGGCGGCCGTGTCGCTGCTGCTGATCCACCTGCGCAAGGCGTCGCGCGCATCGCGCAGCGCCGCCGGCTGAGCGCACCGGCCATGGGCGCGGCGCCGGCGGCGTCCGGTTTCGCGCGCCGACTGCTGCGCTGGCACGACCGCCATGGTCGGCACGACCTGCCGTGGCAGCGCCCGCGCACGCCGTACCGCGTGTGGCTGTCGGAAGTGATGCTGCAGCAGACCCAGGTCGCCACCGTCATTCCGTACTTCGAACGCTTCGTGCGGCGCTTTCCTTCAGTGCACGCGCTCGCGCGTGCGCCGGTGGACGCGGTGCTGGCGCAGTGGTCCGGGCTCGGCTACTACGCGCGCGGCCGCAACCTGCACCGCGCCGCCACGCTGATGGTGCAGCGGCACGGTGCCGCGGTGCCGCGCGACTTCGATGCGCTGCTCGCGCTGCCGGGCATCGGGCGCTCCACCGCGGGGGCGATCCTGGCGCAGGCCTGGGGCGAGCGCTTCCCGATCCTCGACGGCAACGTGCGCCGGGTGCTGGCGCGGCGGCTGGCGCTGCGCGAATGGCCCGGTACGCCGCGCGCGCAGGAGCGCCTCTGGCGCGAAGCCACCCGGCTGCTGCCGCGCACGCGGCTGGCGGACTACACCCAGGCGCTGATGGACCTCGGCGCCAGCCTGTGCGGACCACGAGCGCCGCGATGCGACGGCTGCCCGGTGAACACCGGCTGTGCCGGGTGGGTCCAAGGGCTCGTGACCCGCATCCCCGCCCGCAAGCCGAAGCGCGCCCGCCCCCGGCGGCAGGCGCACGTGCTGCTCCTGCGCAATGCCGAGGGCGCCTGGCTGCTGGAGCGCCGCGCCGACGACGGCATCTGGGGCGGGCTGTGGAGCGCACCGGTGGTGGACGGCGACTGGCGTGGCGCCTGCCGCGAGCGCTACGGCATCGAGCCCGAGGGTGCGAAGCGGCTGCCGGCCGTGCGGCACGCGTTCACGCATTACCAGCTCGAACTCAAGCCGCTGCGCATCGACACGCGCTCGCCGCCGATCACCGGCGCGGGACGCATGCTGTCGTGGGTTACACTCGAACAGCTCCCCAACTACGGTCTTCCGGCGCCGATCCGCCGCCTGCTCGAAGCGCAGGCCACGGGCGCAGGCCGCCGCATCCGCGCCCATGCCCCGACAGCTGCATTGCGTCAAGCTCGGAACCGAGTCTGAAGGGCTCGAGCGCCCGCCGTATCCCGGCCCGCTCGGGCAGCGCATCTACGAGAACGTCTCGAAGGAGGCCTGGGCGGGCTGGGTCGCGCACCAGACCCGCCTGATCAACGAGTACCGGCTGGTGCTGGCCGAGCCGCAGGCGCGCAAGTTTCTCGCCGAGGAAATGGAGAAATATTTCTTCGGCGGTGGCGAGCTGGCAGGCACCGGCTACGTGCCGCCCAAGCCGCAGGACTGAACCGGTTTTCCTTGACCGGCGCGCGCCGGTCCGCTTGAATACGCGCCTCTTTTTTCCCGCCGGCCGATCTCGTGCGCCGGCGCGGATCCGCCGGTTTCCCGCGCGGCCAGGTAGCTCAGTCGGTAGAGCAGGTGACTGAAAATCACCGTGTCGGCGGTTCGATTCCGTCCCTGGCCACCATTTTCGCCCTCAACCCGCGCACTTGCGGTTTGTCGCTTTCGCCCACTTGCGGCACCATCTACCCGCGGACTATTCCGCAGGGGAGAAACACCGTGGCGAAACGTTCACGCGAAATCAGCCTGCTGGCGCAGATCGAGAAGGTCGGTGGGCGGCTGCGCAAGCTCAAGAAGCGGCTGCACGTGCTGCGCATCCGCGAGGCCGCGAAGCGCCGCAAGCAGCTGTTCGCGCAGATCCGCCGCAACGAGAAGGCGGTGGTGTCGGCACTCAAGAAGAAGGCGCCGCAGCTGTACCAGCAGCTGCTGGTGAAGGGCAAGCGCCGCAAGCGGGGCTGACCGCCCTGGGC
This sequence comes from Binatia bacterium, assembly GCA_035526525.1. Classification (GTDB taxonomy): domain Bacteria; phylum Pseudomonadota; class Gammaproteobacteria; order Nevskiales; family Nevskiaceae; genus JACPFV01. The sequence goes on along the minus strand of DATLCG010000084.1, from coordinate 31,927 downwards.
CGGTCGAAGGGCTGGTTCGGGATGCCGCGAAAAGCTCAGCGCAGCAACGGCTCCAGTCCTTCCGCCAGTTTCTCGCGCGCCATCTGGTAGCCGCGATCGACGATCTCGTCGATGCGCTTCCACTCGAACATGCCGATCCCCGTCACCGGCATCCGCAGGTAGAGATCGGCGCTGGCGGCGCGGCGCTGCACGCCGCTTTCGCTGGTGAGCGTCGCGGTGCGGAACAGGATGTCGCGCAGGTTCGGCGGCTCGCCGGGCCCGGTCCAGTTCAGCAGGCCCTCGGGATCGGGGCCTTCCATCCCCGGGGCGCGGATGTCGCCCTCGGTGCTCACATCGGAGGCGATGATCGGGCCGCGCTCGAGCGACTGCATGACGTCGGTGGGCAGCGAGTCCACCACCGCGCCGTCGGCCAGCAATTCTCCCTTCCACACCACCGGCGGCGCGATGCCGGGCACCGCCATGCTCGCCGCCAGCCAGATGTCGATGGGACCGTGGTCGTGCACCACCGGTGCGCCCCGCGTCAGGTTGGTCGACACGCAGAACCACGGCATGCGCAGCTGCTCGATCGAGCGCTCGCCGAACACCTCGCGCAGGCGCCGCAGGAACTTGCGGCCGCGGATCAGGGCGATGCGCGGGAACATGTAGTCGTTGAGGTAGTTGTGCGTGACGAAGGTTTCGCGCACCACGTGCAGCATCTCGGTGCTGTTGTGGCCGCAGGCCAGCAGCGCCGACATGAACGCGCCCATGCTCGATCCGCCGGCGAGGTCGATGGAGACCTTCAGCTCCTCCAGCGCGCGGACCAGGCCGATGTGGGCGAAGCCGCGCGCGCCGCCGCCGCCGAGCACCAGTCCGATGGCGCGGCCGGTGATCTGTCGCGCCAGCCGGTCCAGGTCGTCGGCGACGCCGGGACGCACGAAGTAGTGCGCGCGCGCGCCCGTCTGCGAGCGCCATGCCATGGTCTGGCCGAGGTCGGCGTCGGCCGGCCGCAGCAGCACCAGCTCGATCGGGGCGAGGATGCCGGAGCGCCGCAGCGCGTCCACCATCGGCGTCGCCAGCGCCATCGAGCCGGCGTTAGCGACCAGCAGCACGCGGTCGGCCTGGCGCATGCAGCGGCGCGCCCACGGATCGGGCTCGGGCGTCGAGCAGTAGATCAGGTAGCGGTGGCTGCGCTCGAGCCGGTTGAGCCATTCCATCAGCCGCCGGTTGCCCTCGCGGTCGAACGGCGTGTGCGCCATGCCTTCGCCCAGCTCGGCGTCCACCTCGGCGGCATCGAGCCGGTGCGTGGGTGCGAACGCGCCGAGGCGCCTGCGCAGCTCCTCCGCCAGGGGGCGGACGTCGATGTCCGGGGACGCCGGGATCAATGCGAAGGTGCGGGCGCTGCGCGCCGAGCGCAGCTTGATCTGGCGCTGGTTCTGCCGCAGCCGCCCGATCAGCACGCGGGTGATGGCGATCAGCGCGCTGGGGTTGTGCAGCAGGAATTCCATCAGCTGGTCGCGGCGGATCTGGATCAGCAGCGAGTCGCGGATGGCGTGGACCGTGGCGGTGCGCACCTCGCCCTGCAGCAGGCCGATCTCGCCGATCGGCTCCAGGCGGCCGATGTAGCCCGCCAGGTACGAGTCGCCGATCATCGCGCGCAGCCGGCCGGTGGCGACGATGTACAGGTGCTCGGCCGGGTCGCCTTCCGCGAACAGGCGCTCGCCGCTCTTCAGCTCGATCGGCGAGGCGAGAGCCGCCAGCTCATCGAGCGCCGGCGGCGCCAGGTTGGCGAACAGCGCGCTTTCGGCGAGGACGGAGCGCAGCTCCATGCGGGGCAGCGGCGGCGGAGATTTCCGGGGAAATCAGTCTAGCGTGAGCGCGCGGCGGCGGCCGTGAGCCGCCGCGCGTTTCGCCGCGAGGCTCAGCGTGCCCGCTGCGCCGCGATGTACCGGTCGACCTGCGCCTCGAGCACCGCCAGCGGCATGGCGCCGCCGCGCAGGACCACGTCGTGGAAGTCCTTCAGCTGGAAGCGCTCGCCCAGGGCCTGCTGCGCCTTCTCGCGCAGCTGCAGGATCTTCATCATGCCGGCCTTGTAGGCCAGCGCCTGGCCAGGCATCACGAGGTAGCGCTCGATCTCCGCCACCACGTCCGCCTCCGGCTGGCCGACCTTGTCGCGCATGTACTCGATGGCCTGCTCGCGGGTCCACTTGCGGTAGTGCATGCCGGTGTCCACCACCAGCCGCACCGCGCGGAACATCTCCGACTGCAGCCGTCCGAGGTCGTCCATCGGGTCCTTCTCGAAGCCGGCCTCGCTGGCCAGCCGCTCGGCGTACAGCGCCCAGCCTTCCGCATAGGCCGTGAACAGGCCCAGCTTGCGGAACGTCGGCACGTGCTGCAGCTCCTGCGCGATGGCGATCTGGAAGTGATGGCCCGGGATCGCCTCGTGGTAGGCGAGCGTGCGCATTCCCCACTTGTAGGTCTCCCGCGGGTCGCGCAGGTTGGTGTAGAACACGCCCGGCCGCGAGCGGTCGAGCGGCGGCGGCTGGTAGTACGCGCCGGGCGCGGTCTTTTCCTTGAACTGGGGAATGCGCTCGACCTTGACGCTGCTGGCGGGACGCAGGTTGAAGTACGGGTCCAGACCCGCATTCACCTCGTCGATGATGTGCTGGAAATCGGCCAGCACCTGCTTGCGGCCGTCGTCGCTGTCCGGGTAGAGGAAGCGCGCGTCCCTGGTCAGCTCCGCCATGCGCACGCCGACGCTGCCGCGCGTGAGGCCCTGGCCGCGCAGGATCGTCTCGACCTGCGCCTCGATGCGGGCGACCTCGGCCAGGCCGATCTGGTGCACCTGCTCCGGAGTGAAGTCGGTGGTGGTGTGGTGGCGCACGCACCAGGCGTAGAAGGCGTCGCCCTGCGGCAGCGCCCAGACGCCGTGGTTGGCGGTGGCCTTCGGCAGCAGCGTCTCGTAATAGGAGATGAGCTGGCGGTAGGCGGGGATGACCGATTCGGCCACGGCGCGGCCGCCGTCGGCCAGAATCGCGTCGCGCTCGGCCTGCGGCACGTCCTTCAGCTGCTGCAGCGCATCGCGCAGGTGCGTGTAGAGCAGCTGCTCCTCGGGCTTCGGCGCGACGAAGGCCTTCATCTCCGCCATCACCTTCTCCACCGTGAAGCGCGGCGGCACGATGCCGCGCGCCTCGCGCAGGCGCAGGCCTTCCATGACCTGGCCGAACTTCCAGCGGAACCTGTCGAGCCGGGCGACGTAGTCGCGCGCGGTCTCCGCATCGTTGATCTGGTGGGTGTTGACCATGAAGTCCGGCAGGTCGCTCTGCACGCCGAACATCTGGTTGAGCGGATAGTCGTGGAACTGCCAGGGCTCGCCGGCGACGGCGTCGGCCAGGAACCAGTCGAGGATGTCGTACGACAGCTGCTGCTGCGGCTCGAGCCGCTCGCGGTCGTAGCGGTGCAGCGTCTCCAGCGCCTCGCGGGTCTGCGCGGACAGCTGCATCTGCCGCGAGGGCGAGGCGTCGGTCAGCTCGTCGTCGTGGAAGTCGATGCCGAGCGGCTCGAGGATGCGCAGCTGCGACAGCGTCTCGGGGTCGTCCACCACGGCGCGCAGGAAGACCTTCTCGAAGAAGATGTCGATGGACCACGGCTTGAAGAACCAGACGTGGACCCCGAGCGCGATCACCGCCAGCAGCGCCACCGCAAGCAGCGCCGCGAGCAGTTTCAGTGCGGTCTTCATGCGTGGCTCCGGGCTACGGGGCGGGCGAGGCCGCGGCCTCGGCCGGCGCGGCCCAGCCGCAGGACTGGCCCTCGTTCTGGTCCTTCAGGTACGCCATCAGCGGCGCGAAGTACTCGAGGATCGCGCTCGCGTCCATCTGCTTGCCGCCGGTGAGCTTCTCCAGCGCCTGCGGCCACGGCTCGCTCTGGCCGAGCTTGAGCATTTCCGCGAGCTTGGCGCCGGCTTCCTTGCTGCCGGCGAAGGTGCATTCGTGCAGCGGGCCGGTCCAGCCCGCGGCCTGGCACATGGCCTTGTAGAACTGGAACTGCAGGATGCGGGCCAGGAAGTAGCGCACGTAGGGCACGTTGGCGGGGATGTGGTACTTCGCGCCCGGATCGAAGTCGTTCTCGCTGCGCGGCACCGGCGCGGCCACGCCCTGGTACCGGTTCACCAGCTTCCACCAGGCGGCGTTGTAGTTTTCCGGCGTGGTGCGGCCGCTGAACACGTCCCAGCGCCACTGGTCGATGAGCTTGCCGAACGGCAGGAAGGCGACCTTGTCGAGCGCCATCTTCATCTGCCGGTTGATGACCGACTGCGCCGAGGTATCGGCGCGCGAGACCAGGCCGATGCTCTTCAGGTACGACGGCGTCAGCGCCAGCATCATGGTGTCGCCGATGCCTTCGTGGAAGCCGTCGTGCGCGCCCTGCTGGAACAGGTACGGCTGCGGCTCGTACATCAGGTAGTAATAGACGTGGCCGAGCTCGTGGTAGACCGTCATCAGGCTGGTCTCGTCCTGCTCGATGCACATCTTGATGCGCACGTCGCCCTTGAGGTCGATGTCCCAGGCCGAGGCGTGGCAGACCACGTCGCGGTCGGCGGGGCGCTTCAGCATCGAGCGCTGCCAGAACGACTCCGGCAGCTGCGGGAAGCCGAGCGACACGTAGAAGCTCTCGGCCGACTGCGTCGTGCGCTTCTCGTCCCACTTCTGCCTGGCCATCGCCGCGCTGACGTCGAGGTCGGTGGCGCCCGGGAACGGCGCGACGAGGTCGTAGATGTTTCCCCACTCCTGCGCCCACATGTTGCCGAGCAGGTGCGCCGGGATCATGCCGTCCGCCGGCACCTTGTCCTTGCCGTATTTCTTCGACAGCTTGCCGCGGACGTAGCAGTGCAGCTGCTCGTAGAGCGGCTTGACCTGGCCCCACAGGCGGTCGGTCTCCTTCTCGAAGCCGGCCGCGTCCATGTCGTAGCGCGAGCGCCACATCTCGCCGTTGTCGGCGAAGCGGAGGTCCTTTGCGCCCAGGTTCATCAGCTCGACGAAGCGCGCGTAGTCCTTGCGCATCGGTGGCGAGATCGTGCGCCAGCCGCGCCAGGCGTCCAGCAGCTCGCCGTAGTCGCGGCTCTTGGCCAGGACCTTCGACAGCTGGTCGAGGTTGCGGCAGCTCTTCTCGTCGGCGGCGTCGCGGCAGTACTTGCCGGCGCCGTACTCGGCCTGCAGCCTGGTGCCGATCGCGGTGAGCTCCGCCAGCTCCTTCGGATTGCCCGGCGCGGCAGTGGCGTTCAGGCGCAGCAGGGTGAACTGGCGCCGGTCCGCTGCGGGCAGCTCGGCGCCGTCGAACTTCCTCGATTCGCCCAGCCAGCGGTTCTGCACCGCCAGCAGGCGCTCGTTGGCCTTGGAGTCCACCAGCTGGGTGTCGTCGGTGATGTAGGTCTGCGCGATCCAGTCCGCCGCGGCGGTCTCGCGGTAGATGTCGCGCGCCTCGCCGTCCAGCGTCTTCAGGAAAGCCTGCGCGTCGGCGGGGGACGGGCCGGCCGGGCCCTTGGGCGTGGCGTCGGGATCGAGCGCCTGGGGGCCGCAGGCGGCGAGCAGCGTGGCGGCGAGGCAGGCGGGAACGGCGAGCGAGGAACGCACGGAGGACTCCTTCACGGTGCGCGGACGGCCGGCGGCTGGCCCGCGCGAAGCGCCGCTAGATACCGGGAAAGGGCGGGACGGTCAATCCCGCAGCGCAGCGCGACTCAGCCGGCGAGCAGCTCTGCGCGCAACGCGGCGCGGGCCGCCGGCACGCTTTCCGCCAGGGAAGCGAAGGTCACGCGGTCGCGGCCGGCGCGCTTGGAGTCGTACAGGCGCTCGTCGGCGGAGCACAGCATCGCGATGGCCGGCAGGGCGGGGTCCGGTACGCCCGAAACGCCGCCGATGCTGATCGTCACCACGCCGGCCGCGTGCTGGGGCATGCCCTGATGCGGGATGGCGAGCTCGCGCACTTCGCGGCACACCGTGCGCAGGCGGAAGGCGGCGTCGGCCTCGGTCAGGTCCGGCCAGGCGATGACGAATTCCTCGCCGCCGGTGCGCGCGACCAGGTCGGCGGGCGTCTGCGCCGCGCTGCGCAGCACGTCGGCGACGCGGCGCAGGCACTCGTCGCCGCGCGGGTGGCCGTAGTGGTCGTTGTAGGCCTTGAAGAAATCGATGTCCACGACCGCGACCGTCAGCGCTCGATGCTCGCGCGCGGCGCGGTTGTACAGTTCCTGCCAGGCCTGCTCGAAGGCCCGGTAGTTCAGCAGCCCCGACAGCGGATCGCGCAGCGACAGCTCCTTGAGCTGGCGCCGGCGCAGCCAGGCAGCGCGCGTGTGGTACTCCTGCAGGTAGCCGGCCAGCGCGGTGACCAGCGCCAGCATGAACAGCGCGACGATGTTGAACCAGCTCTGGTCGGTGGAGCCGCGCGTCCACAGCTCCAGTCCGGCGAACAGGCACAGGCCGAGCGCGGCCACCGGCGCCACCGCCCAGAAGAACAGGCCGGCCAGCGAGAAAGCGCCCGCCAGCACGACGCCGATGAGGATGGTGGGCAGGTCGTAGCCGTATTCGGCGCCGACGTGCCGCAGGTAGGTCCAGCCGCCGACCACCACCATCAGCGCCAGGATGCCGGCGGTGTCGCACCAGCGCCGCAGGCGCGGGTCGGCGGTGAAGGCGAAGGCCAGCAGCAGCGCGGGCAGGATCCCTCCGAACTCGACCATGCGTGCGATCGGGATGTAGTCCGCCGGCGGCGACAGCAGCAGGCCGTCGAAGAACGGCATGCCGGCGACCAGCACGGCGCCGGCGAGCAGCAGCAGCAGCCGCTGCACGATCACGGATTCGCTCTGTTCGGTGCGGAACTCGCTTTCGAGCTCCGGTGCGAAGCGCAGGCTGCGGAAGCCCGAGCGCAGCTGTCGTTCCAGCACGTCTACAACGTCGTGCATCGCTGCGCTCCCCGTCGGTCGTTTTCCTTACGCCCGATGCTCCGGTGCGCCCGCCGTGGCGGCAATAGAGTTTTTCCCTACGGCACTGCGGCTAAACTTGCGCGCCGACGGGGGAGCCGTGCTGACCGATCTGCTGTTCACGCTGGCGTGGTGGCTGCGCAAGCCGATGCTGCGGCTGGTGCGCTACCGCGTCGCGCCCGACGACGTGAAGGCGCGCCTGAACCTGGACCCGGCGCGGCCGGTCTGCTTCGTGCTGCCGCAGCGCTCCTGGACCGACCTGTTCGTGCTGGACCGCATCTGCCGCGACCTGGGCCTGCCGCGGCCGCAGCGCACCGGCGCCGAGCTGCCGACGCTGTCCCGGCCCGGGTACCTCTACCTGTCCGTGCTGCTGGAGTCGCGCCTCGCCAGCCAGCGCGCGCCCGGCCGGCGCGGCGCTGCGGCCGCGCTGATCCAGCGCGCCGTGGCCGACCCGCAGTTCGACGTGCAGCTGGTGCCGGTCTCGATCTTCTGGGGGCGCGAGCCCGAGAAGGAGACCTCGCTGTTCAAGCTGCTCTTCGCCGACAGCGTCCAGGCCGGCGCGATCCGCAAGCTGCTGATCCTGGTCGTCAACGGCCGCAACGTGCTGGCGAGCTTCGGCCTGCCGGTGCCGTTTCGCGCCTACATGGGCGAGACCGGCGACCCCGCGCGCTCGGTGCGCAAGCTGATGCGCGCGCTGCACTTCCACTTCCTGCGCATGCGCACCGCCACGCTCGGGCCGAGCCTGGTGCGCCGCGCGGTCGTCATCCAGGGATTGCTGGGCTCGCGCGGCGTGCGCCTGGCGATGGAGCAGGAAGCCAAGGACCGCGGCCAGACGCTGGAGCAGGTGCGCCGGCGCGCGCAGAAGATCGCCGAGGAGATCGCGGCCGACTATTCCAACGCCACCATCAGCTTCTTCGAGAAGCTGGTGGGCTACGTCACCCACCGCATCTTCAAGGGCGTGGAGCTGCGCGGGCTGGAGCGCGTGCGCGAGCTGGCGCAGTCGCACGTGATGATCTACCTGCCGTCGCACCGCAGCCACGTCGACTACCTGATGGTGTCGTACCTGCTGTACCACGCCGGCCTGGTGCCGCCGCACATCGCCGCCGGCGTCAACCTCAACATGCCGATCATCGGGCCGCTGCTGCTGCGGCGGTCCGGCGCGTTCTTCATGCGGCGCAAGTTCACCGGCGACCGCCTCTACATCGCGGTGTTCCGCGCCTACGTGGACTCGCTGATCCAGCGCGGCTACTCGATCGAATTCTTCCCCGAGGGCGGCCGCTCGCGCACCGGCCGGCTGCTGGCGCCCAAGACCGGGCTGATGGCGATGGTGGTGGAATCGGCGCTGCGCCAGCGCATCCGCAAGGTGGTGGTGGTGCCGGTGCACATCGGCTACGACCGCGTGCTGGAGGTCAACTCGTATTTGAAGGAGCTGCGCGGGGCGCAGAAGCAGAAGGAGAGCGTGCAGGGGCTGCTCAAGGCGGTGCCGATGCTGAGGCGCTCCTACGGCAAGGTGTACCTGAACTTCGGCGAGCCCATCCGGCTGGAGGAGTTCGCCGACGCGCGGCTGCCCGCGTGGCGCGAGCAGCTGCTGCCGCAGTCCGACGCCCGCCCCGAGGGCTTCAGCCGCTTCGTCTCGCAGCTCGCGCTCGAGACGATGCGCCGCATCAACGCGGCGGCGATGGCGACGCCGGCCGGGCTGGTGGGCCTGGCGCTGCTGGCCGCGCCGCAGAAGGCCGCCGCCGAGGCCGACCTGATCGAGCAGATCGGCCAGTTCATCGCGCTGCTGCAGGGCCGGCCCTACTCGCCGGACCAGCACCTGCCGATCACCGACCCGCGCGAGGCGCTGGCCTGGGCCGAGCCGGTGATCGGCACCAGCCGCATCCCGCACGCCTGGGGCGACCTGATCGTGGCCGAATCCAAGGTCGCGGTGCGCATGACCTATGCGCGCAACAACATCCATCACCTGGTCGCCATGCCGTCGCTGATCGCGAACTTCTTCCGCTCGCGCTTCGTGCTGCCCGAGGACGCGCTGGTGACCGGCTGCCGGCTGCTGTACCCGTTCCTGGCGTCGCAGTTCTTCCTGCGCTGGAGCGCGGACGAGGCGGAAGTGGCGGTGCGCGAGTGGATCGAGGTGATGGTGCGGCTGGGCCTGCTGGTGCGCGGCGACAGCGGGCAGCTGCGCCGCCCGGATCTGCACTCGCCCGCGTTCGGCCGCCTGGTGACGCTCGGCCGCGTCATGGGCGAGACCTTCGAGCGCTACGGCATGTCGGCGCTGCTGCTGAGCCAGGAGCGCAAGCTCGGCCGCATCGAGCGCGCCCGCTTCGAGGAGGACTGCCGCCTGTTCGCCGAGCGCATGGCGGTGCTCACCGGCCGCAACGCACCGGAGTTCTTCGACAGCGCGCTGTTCAAGGGCTACGTCAGCACGCTGATCGAGATGGGGCTGGTGACCGAGCGCGGCGATGGCACGCTCGAAGTGGACGAGCGCATCGACCGCATCGCCGAGCGCTCGATGGAGCTGCTGTCCGGCGAGGCGCAGCAGACCGTCCTGCAGATCCTGGCGCGGCGGCCGGTGTAGCGCCGCCCGTTCCGCCCGTCCTTCTATATACTTGCCGCCCCGTGGACTCACCCTGAGTCCATTTTTGTTTCCCGATCGGAAAAGAACACGATGACACTCTCCTCGAAGATTGCGCTGATCGCGCTGTGTGCATGCCTCGCGCTGATCGCCTGCAAGCCCAAGGCGGGCGAAGAGAAGGACGCGGACGCCGCCGCCGGCAGCGCCTCGGACCTGCAGACCGACGCCGAGAAGTTCGGCTACGCCATCGGCACCGACATCGGCCGCTCGCTCAAGCCGGTGCGCAGCGACGTCGACATGGATGCGCTGATCAAGGGCATGGACGAGGCGATGTCGGGCAAGCCGTCGCGCCTGCCGGAAGCCGAGCGCGAGAAGATCAAGAGCGAAGTCAGCCGCAAGCTGCAGACCAAGCAGATGGAAGAGCGCGGCGCCAAGGCCAAGACCAACAAGGAAGCCGGCGACAAGTTCCTCGCCGACAACGCCAAGCGCGAAGGCGTGAAGACCACGGCCTCGGGCCTGCAGTACGAGATCCTGAAGGAAGGCGACGGCCCGATGCCCAAGGCCACCGACAAGGTGACCGTGCACTACAAGGGCACGCTCACCGACGGCACCGAGTTCGACAGCTCCTACTCGCGCGGCCAGCCGGTCACCTTCCCGCTCGGCAACGTCATCCCGGGCTGGACCGAGGGCCTGCAGCTGCTGAAGCAGGGCAGCAAGGCCAAGCTCTACATCCCGTCGCAGCTGGCGTACGGCGAGCGCGGCGCGGGCGCCAAGATCGGCCCGAACGAGGCGCTGGTGTTCGAAGTCGAGCTGCTGAAGGTCGAGGCGGGCGCGCCGGCCGAGAAGCCGGGCGCCGCCGCCAAGAAGAAGTAACGCAGCCGCACGCAGACACGACGCGGCGCCTCAGGGCGCCGCGTTTTTTTTGTGCCCGGAGCCCTTGAGCCCCGCCGGCGGCGGGCCTATCGTGTGCGGCCTTCTTCCGGAGTCCGGCACATGCGCAACCTCTGGCGATTCCTGGCGCTCGGCGCCGCGCTGGGCCTGTCGGCCTGCGGCTACAACGCGCTGCAGCAGCAGGACGAGCAGATCCAGTCCGCCTGGTCGGAAGTGCTCAACCAGTACCAGCGTCGTGCCGACCTGGTGCCGAACCTGGTGCAGGTGGTGAAGGGCTACGCGCAGCAGGAGCAGGACGTGCTGCTCGGCGTGACCAACGCGCGGGCCAGGGTCGGCCAGGTCAACGTCAACCCCGGCGACGCGCAGTCGCTGAAGCAGTTCGCGCAGGCTCAGGGCGAGCTGTCCTCGGCGCTGTCGCGCCTGCTGGTCGTCACCGAGAACTATCCGCAGCTGAAGTCCGACGCGCTGTTCCGCGACCTGCAGGCGCAGCTCGAGGGCACCGAGAACCGCATCGCCGTCGCGCGCAACCGCTACATCCAGTCGGTGCAGCAGTACAACGTCACCGTGCGCTCGTTCCCCACCAATCTCACGGCGAAGATGTTCGGCCAGTCCGTCAAGCCGAATTTCGCGGTCGAGGACGAAAAGGCGATCGCCAGGCCGCCGGCGGTGGATTTCAGCAAGCCGAAATAGGCTCGTGGTCTCATCCCGGGTGCAGCGAGGGCTCTGGCCGTGACTGCCAGATTCCTCGCTGCGCTCGGAGTGGCGCTGTGGCTGGGCGCGGTCCATGCCGAGGTCGCGATCCCGCCGGTGGCACGCGTCACCGACCTCACCGGCACGCTGACCGCGGAGCAGCACTCCGCGCTCGACCGGCGGCTCGCCGATTTCGAGGCGCGCAAGGGCAGCCAGATCGCGGTGCTGCTGCTGCCGACGACCCGGCCCGAGACGATCGAGCAGTACGGCATCCGCGTCGCCGAGGCCTGGAAGCTCGGACGCAAGGGCGTGGACGACGGCGCCATCGTGCTGGTCGCCAGGGATGACCGCGCACTGCGCATCGAGGTCGGCTACGGGCTGGAGGGCGCGGTGCCGGACGCCATCGCCAAGCGCATCGTCGACGAGACCATCACGCCGCGCTTCCGCGATGCGGATTTCTTCGGCGGCATCTCGGCGGGCGTCGAGCAGCTGATGCACGTCATCGACGGCGAGCCGCTGCCCGAGCCGGCGCCCGCGAGCGGGGGCGGCGGCGAAAGCGGTCTCGACACCCTGCAGGCCGTGCTCGGATTCGGCTTCCTGATCTGGATGTTCGGCCGCCCGCTGTCGCACCTGCTGGGGCGTTTTCCCGCGGCGCTGGTGAGCGGCGGCATCTTCGGCGCCGCGGCCTATGGCCTGCTCGGCGTGCTCGCCGCCGGCGTGCTCGGCGGCGTGCTCATGTTCCTGTTCTCGCTGATGACGCTGCTGGGCGGGGGCCGTCGCCGGGGCTGGGCCTCGCGCGGCGGCTGGGGCGGCGGCTTCGGTGGTGGCGGCTGGGGCGGAGGCGGGGGCGGATTCTCGGGCGGCGGCGGCGGCTTCGGCGGCGGCGGCGCGTCGGGACGGTGGTGAGCATGGACCTGCGCAGGCTCTGGCGGCACCTGGCGAGCAGCCCGCGCTCGATGGGGCGCGCCTTCCCGGACGAGGTCCTGAAGGGCATCGAGGAAGCGACGCGCGCCGCGGAAGCCCGCGCCGGCGGCGAAATCCGCTTCGCGCTGGAGCACGCGCTCGGCGGCAGCGCGCTGTGGCGCGGCCAGCCGGCGCGCGAGCGTGCCATCGAGGTGTTCGCGCAGCTGCGCCTGTGGGACACCGCGCGGAACGACGGCGTGCTCATCTACCTGCTGTGGGCCGACCGCGACGTCGAGATCGTCGCCGACCGTGGCCTTGCCACCGTGCCCGCTGCCGAATGGGAGCGCTGCTGCCGCATCATGGAGCAGCATTTCCGCGGCGGACGCTTCCGCGAGGGTGCGATCGCCGGACTCGTCGCGGTGGGCGAGCTGGTCGCCGCGCATCGCGGCGGCGTGCCGGATGCCGGCAACGAACTGCCGGACGCTCCGGCGCTCCTATAGACTTCGGCTCCCGCTTTCCCCCGGAAACTTCCCGTGCGTTTCGAAGGCACCGAGACCTACGTCGCCACCGACGACCTGATGATGGCCGTGAATGCTGCGGTCACGCTGTCTCGCCCGCTGCTGGTGAAGGGCGAGCCGGGCACCGGCAAGACCCAGCTCGCCACCGAGATCGCGCGCGCCCTGAAGAAGCCGTACTTCGAGTGGCACGTGAAGTCCACGACCAAGGCGCAGCAGGGCCTGTACGAGTACGACGCGGTGTCGCGCCTGCGCGACTCGCAGCTCGGCGACGAGCGGGTCAAGGACATCCGGCACTACATCGTCAAGGGCCGGCTCTGGGAATGCTTCGACTGCGCCACGCAGCCGGTGCTGCTGATCGACGAGATCGACAAGGCCGACATCGAGTTCCCGAACGACCTGCTGCGCGAGATCGACAAGATGGCGTTCGACGTCTACGAGACGCACGAGACCATCAAGGCGCGGCACCGTCCGATCATCCTCATCACCTCGAACAACGAGAAGGAACTGCCGGACGCCTTCCTGCGCCGCTGCTTCTTCCACTACATCCGCTTTCCGGACCGCGACACGATGCAGAAGATCGTGGACGTGCACTACCCGGGGCTGAAGAAGATGCTGCTGAAGGAGGCGATGGAGGTCTTCTTCGGCCTGCGCGAGCTGCCCGGCCTGAAGAAGAAGCCCTCCACCTCAGAGCTGCTGGACTGGCTCAAGCTGCTGATGGCCGAGGACATCGCGCCCGAGGTGCTGCGCGAGTCCAGCGTGAAGAAATCCCTGCCGCCGCTCTACGGCGCCCTGCTCAAGAACGAGCAGGACGTGCACCTGTTCGAGCGGCTGGCGTTCATGGCGCGCCGCGCGCAGTAGGCTCGCCGCGCGGCAGCGCCCGCCCGGGGGGCTACTTGCAGTCGCCCGCGCGCTTCGACGTCATGTTCATCGTCATCGGCTGGCCATCCTTGGTCATCACGGTCTTGCCGCTGACGCCGTCGGCGGTCATGACGTAGTCGGCATGCCCCGTGGTGCCGTCCTTGCAGGCCAGGTCGAAGCTCGCCTTGCCCGCGGACTGCTTCAGGTTGCTGACCGTGCAATCGCCCTGGTTCTGGCTCTGGTACTGCTGGCCGCTGTCGATGTCGGCCTGCGTCACGCAATGCTGGAATTTCTGCGGCGGCATCGGGAACGGCAGGCCCGGGATCTCCATCTTGACGTTGTAGTCGTAGAGGCCGGGCTTCATGGTGCCGGCGGCGGTTGCGGCGCCAGTGGCGAGCAGGACAACGGTTGCGAGGATCGGGGTGCGCATCGGGAGTGCTCCGGTCAGGAAGGGTCGGACAGGCGCCATAAATACCAGCTCGCGATGGAGCGGTACGGCGCCCAGGGGCGGGTGATGGCCAGCGTGCGGCGGTCGGACAGCGCGCGGCCCTTGCCGTAGAGCCGGTCGACGCCACGCCGCAGGCCGACGTCGTCCATGGCGAAGATGTCGAGCCGGCCGAGCGCGAAGATCAGGTACATCTCCGCGCTCCAGCGGCCGATGCCCGGCAGCGCATCGAGCATCTCGATCGCCGCCTCGTCGTCGAGGGACTGCAGCACCCCGAACGAGAACTCGCCGGTGCGCACGCGGCGCGCGATCTCGCGCAGCCACGTGGCCTTGGCGTTCGACAGGCCGCAGCCCCGCAGCCGCGCATGCCGCACGCCGTGGAAATGCGCGGGCGCCAGGTACGGCTCGGCCTCGAGCAGGTCCTGCACGCGCCGCTGGATGGTGTCGGCGGCCTTGGTGGACAGCTGCTGGCTGATGACCGACGTGCACAGCACGTGGAACGGGTCCGCCGCGGTGGCGCCGAGCCGGCACGGGCCGACCTTGCGGATCACGGCGCCGAGGACCGGATCCACGCGGGCCAGGTGCGATTCGGCGGCGGCGTGCATTGGGCGGGTGGGCATGCTGCAGGGGAGTGTATCGGGAGGACCATCAGCCCAGCCGCCGCATTCCGAGCAGGTCCAGAGGCATTTTCTCGGCGAATTCGCCGCGGCCCCGTTTCAAGGCACGCAGCACTGGCGCGCAATGCCGCTACGGCCGAACCGTCGGAGCTGACGGTTACTTCGGACCTGCGGCCCTGGCAGCTACTCTCAGTGCAGCCAGGTACGCAGGATGCAGCACGCCGAGCCTCGGGTTCCTCCCGTGCGGCCGGTTCGGTGCCGTGTCGAAGAACTCCGAGGTGTAGGGCAACTCCAGCGTGTTGCGCAGATTGAACTTGGTCGTGTAGCCCAGCCCCGTCACACGGAATTCGGCGGTGTCCTCGCGTTCCACGAGCAGTTCCCAGGAATAGATTTCGCCGGGCTGGGTCTTCCGGCTCGTCCCCGGCGCTACCCGAACCATTGGAGCGTCGGGGTCATCGTCCTTGTGGCCTACCGCGAGCACGAGCGCGGGCCGAGGCTTGGCTGCGGGCTTGAGGCGAAGATCATCCGGGAAGCGGCACCAGACGAGGTCGCCGGGCGCAGGCGGGTCATGCGTGGTGGGGCCCGGTCGAGGCACTTACAGGAGGCTCTTCGTCACCGTCATCCGGCCTTGGGGCACGGCACGCTTGATCCTGGCGAGCTGTCGATCCGTGAGCGGACCATCGTCCTGCTCATAGGCGGGCAGGTGTTCGTGCGCCATCTTCGCCAGCGCCACGTGCAATACCTGCGTCTCCGACATGCCGAGGTGCTTCGCAAGGCTATCCGCGGTCCGGCGGGTGACCCCGAAATCGGAATCCCGATCCCGGAACCGGAAAAGCAGTGCATCACCCTTGGCCATCGCTTTCCGCGGTCTCGCGGTCGCCGCCTGCTTTCGTGCCGCCCTCATCGCGTGCCTCCTCTGGTGCTATATCCAATATATCACAGGGAGGCTCTTGTTTTTGTTCGCGACGGCATGATCGATGCCGTAGCGCCGGACGCGTGCAGTAAACTGCCCGGATGCTGTTCTCCTTCTTCTTCGCCCTGCGCGACGCCGGCCTGAAGGTGTCGCTGTCGGAGTTCCTGACGCTCAACGAGGCGCTGGCGAAGCACGTCGCCATCTTCTCGCTGGACGACTTCTACCACCTCGCGCGGGCGACGATGGTGAAGGACGAAACGCAGTTCGACCGCTTCGACCGCGCGTTCGCGGCGTACTTCAAGGGCGTCGAGGACGCGACCGCGAAGCTGCACGGCGAGATCCCGGACGAATGGCTCCGCAAGATGGCGGAGCTGAACCTGTCCGAGGAGGACCGCAGGAAGATCGAGGCCCTCGGCGGCTTCGACAAGCTGATGGAGACGCTTCGGCAGCGCCTGGAGGAGCAGAAGAAGCGCCACCAGGGCGGCAGCAAGATGATCGGCACCGGCGGCACCAGTCCGTTCGGCAACGCCGGCTACAACCCGGAGGGCGTGCGCATCGGCGGCGAGGGCGGGCAGAAGCGCGCGGTGAAGGTGTGGGAGCGGCGCGAGTACGCCAACCTCGACGACTCGGTGGAGCTGGGCATCCGCAACATCAAGCTGGCGCTGCGCCGCCTGCGCAAGTTCGCACGCGAGGGCGCGGCCGACGTGCTGGATCTCGACGACACCATCCGCAGCACGGCGCGCAACGCCGGCTGGCTCGACATCAAGATGGTGCCGGAGCGGCACAACGCGGTGAAGGTGCTGCTGTTCCTGGACGTCGGTGGCTCGATGGATCCGCACGTCAAGGTGTGCGAGGAGATCTTCTCGGCGTGCAAGACCGAGTTCAAGCACCTCGAGTACTTCTACTTCCACAACTTCGTCTACGAGAGCGTGTGGAAGGACAACCGGCGCCGCCACGCCGAGCGCACGCCGCTGTTCGACGTGCTGCACCGGTACCCGCCGGACTACAAGCTGATCTTCGTCGGCGACGCCACCATGAGCCCGTACGAGATCCTGCACCCGGGCGGCAGCGTCGAGCACTGGAACGAGGAGGCAGGAGCGGTGTGGTTCAAGCGCCTGCTCGACGTGTATCCGCGCGTGATCTGGCTCAATCCGGAGAACGAGAAGCACTGGGAGTACTCGCCCTCGATCCAGATCGCGCAGGAGCTGCTCGGCAAGGGCCGCATGTTCCCGCTCACGCTCGAGGGCCTCGACCGCGGCATGCGGCGCCTGAGTCACTGAGGCGGCTACAATCCCCCGGTCCTTCGGGGAGAACACCACGATGAATGCTTCCGCTGTCGCGCTGCTCGGATTCGCTGCCTGGACGCTGGCGCTGGTGGCGCTGCTGCTGTTCTACCGCACCGCGCTGGTCTTCAGCGGCCGCTCGCCGGCCAACGCGTGGATGCGCGGCACCACCAATCCCGGCGACCCGGCGCTGGTGGTGCGCATGCTGCATGCGCACCAGAACTGCCTCGAGAGCCTGCCGGTGTTCGCGGCAATCGTCATCGGCGCGCTGATCCTCAACAAGACCGCCGTCACCGACGCGGTGGCGATGTGGGTGCTGTATGCGCGTTTTGCGCAGAGCGCCACGCACCTGGCCGGCACCAGCCACTGGCTGGTGATGGTGCGCGCCACGTTCTTCAGCGCGCAGCTCGCGCTGTTTGCGTGGATGCTGTGGGGACTGCTGCACTGAAGGGCGCAGGGCGATGAATCCGCGCACGCGCCGGCGGCTGCGCCGCGCCACCGCATGGGTGGCCGCCTGCGGCGTGCTCGTGCTGCTGCTCGCCAACCGCTGGGTGATCAACAGCACGCACGCCTACATCCACAGCAATGCCTCGCTGCTGCCGGAGAACGAGGTGGCGCTGGTGCTGGGCTGCAGTCCGTACGTCGCCGGCGGCGGCGACAGCGCGCAGTTCCACGGCCGCATCCGTGCGGCGGCGGAGCTGTACACGCTCGGCAAGGTCAAGCGCATCATCCTGTCGGGCGCCAACCCGGACTCGCACTACAACGAGCCGAAGAAGATGCGCGAGGCACTGCTGGAGCGCGGCGTGCCGGACGAGGCCATCACGCTCGACTTCGCCGGCGACCGCACGCTCGATTCGATCGTGCGCGCGCACACGGTCGCCGGCCTGACGCGCTTCACCATCGTCACGCAGCGCTACCACGCGTATCGCGCCACCTTCCTCGCGCGCAAGCTCGGCATGCAGGCCGTCGCCTACCAGGCGCCCGCCGACGATGCCGGCGCGGTCGGCTTCCGCCATCCGCCGCGCGAGGTGCTGGCCCGCACGCTGGCGGTGAGCGAGCTGCTGCTGTCCTGGATCTGGCCGGGCTTCAGCGGCATCCCGGGATAAGGCGCTGCGCGGGGCTCAGAACCCGTATTTCAGGTTGAGCGCCAGGTAGTCGCGATCGGACAGCAGGTTGCGCACGCCGCCGCCCAGGTAGTTGGTGTAGCCGAGCTCCGCGGTGACGGACTTGTAGCCGAAGCCGACCGAGAAGATGCCTTGCTTGCGCCCCTGCACGAAGTTGCCGATCGGCGCCGGCGTGATGCCCTGCACGTCGTGGTGGAAGCGCAGCGTCGGCTCCACCGTGAAGCGCTTCAGCACCTTGTTGAAGGTCATGCGCCCCGCGAGCCGGTAGCCCCAGGAGTCCGCGGTCGGGTAACCCTCGCGTTGCAGCGGTACGTTCTGGCCCAGCGTGGACAGCAGGCTGCCCGGCAGGTCGGTGCCGGGACCTTCCAGCCGCAGGGTTCCTGCGTCCGGCAGGTTGTGCACGTGCGTCCAGCCGGCCTCGCCGAACAGCGTGAACGCGTCCACGCGGAAGCGCGGGCCGAACACGCGCGTGAAGTTGAAATCCGCCTGCGACACGTTGTAGCGGCGCCAGCCCTGCAGCACCTGCTGGCCCAGCGTCGCGCCCGGCACGGGGTTCAGCTGGCTGGGCAGGCCGAGACTCGCCAGCACCAGCTCGACGTCGTCGATCTGCAGGGGCTGGCCATTCTTGAAGCTGTACTCGCCGTGCACGGCGAGATCGAGCCAGCCGGGCACGGCGCCGTTGAACGCAGCCCCGTACATCTTGATGGCCTCGGGATACTCGACGAAGTACTGCCCCGGGCTGGCCAGCGACGGCAGCTCCGCCGGCAGCGGCAGCGGCAACGGCGACGGTGAAGGTGAAGGTGCGGGCAGCGAGGACTGCACGGCGGAGATCATCGAGACCAGCGGCAGGCGGCTGTGATAGCGCGCCGCCTGCAGCGACACGTCCATCTCGTTCAGGATCGGCAGGGTGAAGTGCACGCCGCCGCCGAACTGGCCGCCATCGCGCGGCGTGCGGTCGCCGGCGCGCGGCAGCACGCTGCCCAGCGGCACGCAATCCTGGGCCGGCGTCGCGGGCGCCACCGGCAGGCAGGCCACGCCCGGCACGCCGGGCTGGGAAACCGAGCCGGGCAGCGTGTTCTCGCCGACGCGGCCGAAGCCCAGGTTGATGGCGTCGCCGCCGGCGCCGACGAAGTCGTTCACGCTCCAGTAGGAGCCGGCCGCCTCGGTCTCGGTGGCGCGCCAGGCGTACTGGTAGAACCCCTCGAGGCTCAGGCGCTCGGTGATCTCGGCGGCCGACCAGATCATTCCCGCCGGCCGCAGGATCTCCTCCGGATTCACGTCGGGCAGGTGCACGCGGTTGAGGTCGAGCGCCTGCACGCTGGCGAGCCCGTTGCGGATCAGCGAGGCGTTACCCCAGTCGAGCATCTGCCGTCCGACGCGGAAACTCAGCTGCCGGCCCATGAAGGTGCCGCCGCCGAAAACGTAGCCTTCCCGCATCTCCGACGCGGAGCCCAGCTCGTGGCGCACCGCGGCGGTCTTGGCGTCGAGTTCCCCGAGCGGCAGCGCGCGGCCGGGGCCGAAGTCGCGCTCGTCGAAGAAGCTCTTGCGATCGGCCACAGGGCTGTAGGTGCCGCTGCCGCTGACGAAGGCGCCGAAGTCCTTGTAGGAAACGGTGAGATCGGAAGCCAGCCGCGCCGCGCCGCTGACCACGTCGCCCTTGCGGTAGGCGAGGTCGCCGTCGTCGCCATTGGTGGAATACGAATGGCCGCCGTTGCCCAGGCCGACCAGGTTCAGGTCCACGTCGCTGGTGCGCATGGCCGCGCCCGCGCTGTAGGAATTGTCGAGCTTCACGGAAAAGCCGCGCCATGACGCTTCCAGCGCCTGCGCGCCTGCTGCGTACGATCCCAGCAGGACTGGCAGCAGTGCTGCCGCGCTTCGAATCCGCATGCACTCCCTCGTGCCTTGATCCCGGTCGACAGGATCGCGGAAGGAAGCAAGCCCCTCAGTAAAGAAGAACTACCCGGTCAGGCCGGGGCGGCGTCGTGCTCGTAGATAATTTCTACCGGGTCCCGGTGCAGCTCCGGCGCGAGCAACCCGGCGATGGCCCGCAGTGCCGCGCGCGGTGGCGGTGCGACCAGCGCCAGCGGCAGGCGCCGTCGCAGCACGTCGGTGAGCGACAGCGCCATCTCGTCGCGCACGGCCAGCACCGCCTCGGCGGCGATGAACGGCGCTTCCGGCACCAGGCGCTGCGCCCAGGCACGGTTCTCGCGCAGCAGCTCGCCGATGCGGCCGATGCGCTGGCCATGGCGTTGCGTCAGGAACTGCGCCGACTCGGCGTCGACGCCCTGGCGGGTGAGCAACGGCATCATGGCCTGCTGCCAGCGCGGGAAGGTCTCGACCGTTTCCGGACAGCCCGGCAGCGGATGGCGGTGCGTAGCCCCGGCGCGATGCGGCCGCGACAGCGCGCGCTCGACCCGGTCCACGACGGCGATGGCATCGCAGCGCGCGGTGGTGAACTTGCCGCCGATCGGCAGCAGGTGGCCCGGCTCCGGCTGCGTCACCTCGAATTCGCGCGTGATGGCCGAAGGATCGGCGGCGTCCTCAGCCTGCAGCGTGCGGATGCCGGCAAAGCGCGCCAGCACGTCGCGCTCGGTCCACTCGATCCCGGGCAGGCCGCTGCGCGCGCCGGCCAGCAGGTAGCGGGTTTCCTCGTCGGTCGGATCGGCTGAGGGCGCTTCCACGTCGGCCTCGGTGGTGCCGACCAGCGTGCGGCCGTACCAGGGGATGACGAAGAACACGCGGCCGTCCTGCGCGGTGAGCAGGAACGCTTCGCGGCAACCCGGAATCGCGGGCAGCACCAGGTGCGTGCCCTTGACCCGGCGCACTTTCGGCGCCGCCGCGCCCGCCAGCGCCGGCGCCCAGGGTCCCGCGGCGTTGACGACGCAGCGCGCCCGCAACTCGAAGCGCGCATCGCCGAAGCGGTCGTGCACGCGTGCGCCGCACACGGTGCCGTCCTCGCGCAGGAGCTCGAGTGCCTGCACGCGGCTGGCGACCCAGGCCCCGGCGCCCTGCGCCGCGGCGACGACCGCGAGCGTCATGCGCGCGTCGTCCTCCTGGCAGTCGCCGTAGCGGAAGCCACCGAGCAGGCGCTCGGGATCGACGTAGGGATATTCCTGCCGCAGCGCGGCGGCCGAATAGCGGCGGTGCCGCGGCACGGGCTGGCTGAAGCCGCCCAGCAGGTCGTAAAGGTGCAGGCCGGCCGACAGCTGCCACATCGAGGCACGCGGACCTTTCCACACCGGCAGCACGAACTCGAGCGGCTGCACCAGGTGCGGCGCCATGCGCTGCAGCAGCCGGCGCTCGCCCAGCGCGTGGCGCACCAGCGCGAAATCGTAGTGCTCGAGGTAGCGCAGGCCGCCGTGGATCAGCTTGCTGGACGCGGACGAGGTGCCGCTGGCCCAGTCGTCCTGCTCGATCAGCGCGACCGACAGGCCGCGCAGCGCGGCGTCGTACGCAGTCCAGGCGCCGTAGATGCCGCCGCCGATCACGAGCACGTCGAACGTGCGCTCCCGCAGCGGGGCGATCTGGCGGAGGAGGGGGAAGGGGGCGCTCATCGCGCGGTCAGATGCCCTGGCGGCGATGACCCGCTGCGGGGTCATTTATAGACGTACTCGGTCTGGAAGTGCCCCTGCGGCTGGCGATGCAGCTCGAGGTAGGCCTGAGCGATGCGCGCCGGGTCGAAATGAGTGCCCGTCTGCACGAAGCCATAGACCGTGACCGTGGCGACGTGGATGCCGGCGGCGCCCAGCTCCTGCGCCAGCGAGAACGTCAGGTTGCGCAGCGCGGCCTTGCCGACCGACAGCGACGCGTAGTTGGCCGCGGGCTCGTGCGCGAAGCTGCCGCCGGTCAGCAGGATCGTGCCGCGTCCCGCCGCCGTCATCGCCGGCGCCACTTCCTGCGCACACACCAGCGCGCCCGCGACGTTGACGCGAAAATCGTCCAGCAGCTGCGCGGTCGAGATCGACGTCGGCCGCGCAGCGTGCGTCACCGCGGCGTTGTAGACCAGCACGGCGGGGTCCCCGAGGTCGGCACGCACCGAGGCGATCATCTGGCGCAGCGAAGCCTCGTCGCCCGCGTCGGCCGAATAGGCCCTGGCGGAGGCGCCGCACTTCTCGACCGCGGCCCGCACGCGATCGAGACGCGCTGCGCTGCGCGCCGACAGCGCCAGCGCGAAGCCCTCGCGGGCGAAGGCGCAGGCGACGGCCTGGCCGATGCCGGGCCCGGCGCCGACGATCAGGCACGCGGGCTTGCGGGCGTCGCTCATGCGCTGCGCTCCTTCGGCACCGCCGGCGCGGCGAGGAAGTCCAGGATGGCGCGCGCCGTGGCCTCCGGCGCATCGAAGTGCAGCATGTGCGCGGCATTTTCGACGCGGCCTTCCGTACGGTCGCGGAAGCAGGCGCGGCGGCGTGCCAGCTCTTCGGCGCCGATGGCCTTCAGGAAGGGCGAGTTCGCACCGTCGAGGAACAGCGTGCGCGCCGTGACCTCGCGCCAGATCGCCATGGACTCGGCGACGTGGAACAGGCCGGGGCCATCGAGGCGGTGCTTCGGGTCCGCGCACAGGCCGATGCGCCCGTGCCCGTCGGCGCGGCCCCAGCACTCGGCGATGAAGCGGGCGCGGCCCGGGTCCAGGGCCGGGTGCTGCTTGCGGATGCGCGCGGCGAGCTCGTCGAAGCTGTCGTAGGTCTTGTCGCGCGGCGGATCCTTGAGCTGGTCCAGCCAGCGGCGGAAGCGCTTCAGCACGAGCGCGTCCTCCATGTCGGGCAGGAACAGGCTGTCCAGCAGCACCAGCTGCGACACGCGCGCGGGGCGCAGGCCGGCGTAGAGGCTGGCGATCTGCCCGCCCATGCTGTGGCCGACCACGGTCAGCGGCGCCTGCGACGAACAGTGGTCGGCCAGCGCCTCGAAATCGGCGACGTAGTCCTGGAACCAGTAGCCGTCCTGCGGCCACTCGCTGGCACCGAAACCGCGCCAGTCCGGCGCGAGCACGTGGAAGCGCTGCGTCAGCGGCACGGCGACGGGGTGCCAGGTCGCGGAGACGTCGAGCCAGCCGTGCAGCAGCCACAGCGGCGGCAGCTGCGGATCGCCCCAGCGTCGCACGTGGTAGCGCAGTCCGCGGATGCGGACGAAGTCCGAATGCGGGCGCATCCGTGCGCTCGGCGGAAATGAAAGGAGGGAAGTTCAGTTTGTCACCCTGACCCTGCCCGCACAAGCGCGGTGGCGCCGGTAGACTCGCGCGCGATTTATGCAACAGATGACGCTCTCCTCCCGCCCCGCGCCCGCCGTCGAACTCAAGGGCCGGATGGCCTCGCTGACGCGGCTGCGGCTGCTCACCGCCGACGTCGCTGCGATCCAGTCCCACCTCGAGGACCTCGCCCGGAAGAACCCCGGCGCGGTGCTGGGCCTGCCGGTGGTCGTGGAGTCCGAATTCGCCGCCGACCTGCCCACGATCTGGGGCCTCCTGCGCACCGTCGGCATGCAGCCGCTCGGCGTCGCGGAAGGCCCGCTGTCCGAATCGGGCCGCGCCATGGGCATGCCGGTGCTGCCGGACGAAGGCAGCGCGACCCCGCGTGCGAAGGCGGCCCCCGCCGGCGGCCCGCGCCTCCCTGCCAGGATCGTCGAGGCGCCGGTGCGCTCCGGCCAGCAGATCTACGCCGAGGGCGCCGACCTGATCGTCACCGGTGCGGTGTCGACGGGCGCCGAGCTCATCGCCGACGGCTGCGTGCACGTCTACGGCCCGATGCGCGGGCGCGCCATCGCCGGCGCGCGCGGTGACGAGAAGGCCCGCGTGTTCTGCCGCAAGTTCGAAGCCGAGCTGGTGGCGGTGGCCGGTGTCTACGCCATCGCCGACCAGCTGCAGGGTCTGCGCAAGTCCGCCGCGCAGGCGTTTCTCAAGGACGGCAAGCTGAAAGTGGAACTGCTGAGGGACTGACCGTGGCCAAGATCATCGTCGTGACATCGGGCAAGGGCGGCGTGGGCAAGACCACGACCAGCGCCTCGTTCGCCACCGGCCTCGCACTGCGCGGCCACAAGACCGTCGTCATCGATTTCGACGTCGGCCTGCGCAACCTCGACCTGGTGCTCGGGTGCGAGCGGCGCGTGGTGTTCGACTTCGTCAACGTCATCAACCAGGAAGCGTCGCTGCGCCAGGCGCTGATCCGCGACAAGCGCGTGGAAACGCTCTCGATCCTGGCGGCCTCGCAGACCCGCGACAAGGACGCGCTGCGGAAGGAAGGCGTCGAGCGCGTGCTGAACGAGCTGGCCCAGGACTTCGAATACATCGTCTGCGACTCGCCGGCCGGCATCGAGCACGGCGCGATGATGGCGATGTACTTCGCCGACGAGGCGCTGGTGGTGACCAACCCCGAGGTCTCCTCGGTGCGCGACTCCGACCGCGTGCTCGGCATCCTGGCCAGCAAGACGCGCCGCGCCGAGAAAGGCGATTCCAAGCCCAAGGAGCACCTGGTGCTGACGCGCTACAGCCCGGCGCGCGTCGACAAGGGCGAGATGCTGTCGGTCAAGGACGTGCAGGACATCCTGGCGATCCCGCTGCTGGGCGTCATCCCCGAATCGCCGAGCGTGCTGACCTCGAGCAACTCGGGCGTGCCGGTGATCGCCATCGAGCATTCCGAGGCGGGCCAGGCCTACCAGGACGTGGTGGCGCGCTTCCTGGGCGACCACCGCGAGCACCGGTTCGTGCAGCCGGAACGGAAGGGCCTCATCGGCCGGCTGTTCGGAACCTGAGGAGACGCCCATGGACTGGCTCAGATTCTTCCGCAACGAAAGCAAGAACAGCGCGTCCCTCGCCAAGGAGCGCCTGCAGCTGGTGGTCGCCCACCAGCGCAATGGCCGCTCCAATGGCCTGGCCTTCCTGCCGCGCATGCAGGAAGAGCTGCTTGGCGTGATCCGCAAGTACGTCACCGTCGGCGACGAGGCGATCCGCGTGAACGTCGAGCGCGAGGGCGGCCTCGAAGTGCTCGAGCTCAACATCACGCTGCCCGAAGGCCGCGCCTGAGCGCGCGCGCCCGGGGCGCGCTGCGTCTTCGACCATGAGCCGGCTGCCCGGTGTCCGCGCTGCGGATGCGGCGCTGTTTTTCACCCGCAACGATCCCGCCGATCCACGCCTCGGCGAGCGCGTGCGCGATACCGCCTACGACGCGGCGCAGGTGGTGCTGCTCGGCTGTCCGCAGGACGAGGGCGTCCGCCGCAATGGCGGCCGTGCGGGGACGGCGCAGGCGCCCGCCGAGATCCGCCGATGGCTGTACCGGCTCACCACCGCCGGACTGGACGGCATCGCGCTGTGCGACGCGGGCGACACCGTGCCGCTCGGGACGCTGGAGGAAACCCACTCGGCGCACGAGCATGCGGTGGCACGGATCCTGGCCGACGGCAAGCGTGTCGTGGTGCTCGGCGGCGGCAACGACCTGTCCTATCCCGACTGCGCCGCGCTGGCGCGCCAGGCCGGACCGGTGGCCGCATTCAACGTCGACGCGCACCTCGACGTGCGCGCGGACCGGCCGCGCAACAGCGGCACGCCGTATCGCCAGCTGATCGAGGAGAAGCTGCTCGAGCCGCGGCGGTTCTGCGAACTGGCCATCCAGCCGCAGGTCAATTCACCCGTGTATCTGCGTTGGCTGCGCGAGCAGGGCGGCACCCTCGTGACGCTCGACCGGCTTCGCGCGCGTGGCGTGGCGGCTGCCGCCGGGCACGCGCTGGCGCGCGCCGCCGACGCCGCGTCGGTGTTCTGGGGCTTCGATCTCGACGCGGTGCGCGCGAGCGATGCCCCCGGCGTCTCGGCGCCGAATCCGCTCGGTCTCACCGGCGAGGAGCTCTGCGAGCTGGCCGCGCTGGCCGGCGCGGAGCCGCGCACGCGCATCGTCGAGTTCACCGAGGTCAATCCGGCGTTCGACCTGGACGGCCGCACCAGCCGGCTGGCCGCGGTCGCCATCCACCGGTTCCTGTCGGCCCTGGCGGCGGCATGAAACGCACCATCCGCGCGCCGACCGGCACGCAGCTCACCTGCCGCAACTGGCAGATCGAGGCCGCGTTCCGGATGATCCAGAACAACCTCGACCCGGACGTGGCCTTCGACCCGGCCAACCTGATCGTCTACGGCGGCCGCGGCCGCGCGGCGCGCAACTGGAAATGCTTCGATGCGATCCTCGCCGCGCTCAAGCGCCTGGCGCCGGACGAGACGCTGCTGGTGCAGTCGGGCAAGCCGGTGGCGGTGTTCCGCACGCATGCCGATGCGCCGCGCGTGCTGCTGGCGAATTCCAACATCGTGCCGAAGTGGGCGACGCAGGAGAACTTCGACCGCTGGGAGCGCGAGGGGCTGATCATGTTCGGCCAGATGACGGCCGGCAGCTGGATCTACATCGGCACGCAGGGAATCCTGCAGGGCACCTACGAGACCTTCGGCGCGCTCGCGCGGCAGCACGGCTGGGGCACGCTGAAGGGCAGGCTCGTGGTCAGCGCCGGCCTCGGCGAGATGGGCGGCGCGCAGCCGCTCGCGGTCACGATGAACGAGGGCGTCGGCCTGTTCGTCGAGGTGGATCCGTGGCGCGCGCAGCGGCGCCTGCAGCTGCGGCAGCTGGACACCATCGCCACCGATCTGGACGCGGCCATCGCCGAGGCACTGGAATGCCGGCGCGCCGGCCGCGCGCGCTCGATCGCGGTGGTGGGCAACGCCGCCGAAATGCTGCCCGCGATGCAGAAGCGGAAGCTCGTTCCCGACGTCGTCACCGACCAGACGTCCGCGCACGACGTGATGCACGGCTACATCCCCGCGGGGCTGTCGCTGAAGCAGGCCGATGCGCTGCGCCGCCGGCAACCGAAGCAGTACGAGCGCCGCGCCATGGAATCGATGGCGACGCACGTGCGCGCAATGCTGAAGTGGCAGAAACAGGGCGCCGTGGCATTCGATTACGGCAACAACCTGCGACAGCGCGCCTACGACCAGGGCGTCAGGCAGGCGTTTGCCTATCCGGGGTTCGTCCCTGCGTACATCCGGCCGCTGTTCTGCGAGGGGCAGGGTCCCTTCCGCTGGGTCGCGCTGTCCGGCGATCCCGAGGACATCTACCGCACCGACCGGGCGGTGATGGAGCTGTTTCCCGGGAAAGCGCACCTGCACCGCTGGCTGGCGATGGCGCGCGAGCAGGTCGCGTTCCAGGGCCTGCCGGCACGAATCTGCTGGCTCGGCTACGGCGAGCGCGCGAAAGCCGGGCTCCGGTTCAACGAGATGGTCGCGCGCGGAGAGCTGAAGGCGCCGATCGTCATCGGCCGCGATCATCTCGACAGTGGATCGGTCGCCAGCCCGAACCGCGAGACCGAGGCGATGAAGGACGGCTCCGATGCCATCGCCGACTGGCCGCTGCTGAACGCCCTGATCAACGCCGTGGGCGGGGCGACGTGGGTGTCGATCCATCATGGCGGCGGCGTCGGCATCGGCTATTCCATCCATGCGGGGCAGGTGATCGTCGCCGACGGCACCCCCGAGGCCGCGCGCCGCCTGGAGCGGGTGCTGACCACCGATCCGGGCATGGGCGTGGCGCGGCATGCCGACGCGGGCTACGCCGAGGCCACCGGTTTTGCACGCCGGCACGGCGTCGACCTGCCGATGCTGCGGAGCCGCGGATGAGCCGGCAGGAGGTGGACCTGCTGGTCCACAGCGCCGCGCAGCTGGTCACCTGTGCCGGCCCGGGTCCTCGCCGTGGCGCAGCCATGCGTGACGTGGCGGCCATCGCCGACGGCGCGGTGGCCATCCGCGACGGCCGCATCGTCGCCTGCGGCACGACGGACGACCTCGATGCGGCCTACGCCCCGCGCGAGGAACTCGACGCCGGCGGCTGCACGGTGTGCCCCGGCTTCGTGGACTGTCACACGCACGTCGTGCACGCCGGTGACCGCGTCGACGAGTTCGAGCGGCGGCTCGCGGGCGAGAGCTACGCGCAGATCGCCGCCTCGGGCGGCGGCATCCTGTCGACCGTGCGCGCCACGCGGGCGGCCACCGTGCCGACGCTGATGGACGCCGCCCAGCCGCGCCTGGCGCAGATGCTCGCGCTCGGCACCACCACGGCGGAGGTGAAGACCGGCTATGGCCTCGACACCGAAAGCGAGCTGAAGCTGCTGCGCACCATCGACCGCCTCGACCGCCATCAGCCGGTGGAGCTGGTGCCCACTTTTCTCGCGGCGCACGCGGTGCCGCCGGAATACCGGGGCCGCGCCGGCGACTACGCCGCGCTCGTGATCGGCGAGATGCTGCCGGCGGTGGCGGAGTGGCACCGCGGCTCGCCTTTCGCCCGCAGCGGCCGGGCGCTGTTCATGGACGTGTACTGCGAGCCGCACGCGTTCGACCTGGCCCAGACGCGCCTGCTGCTGGAGGCCGCGCGTGCCGCCGGCCTGCCGCTGAAGGCGCACGTGGACCAGTTCAATGCGCTCGGCGGACTGGAACTCGCGCTCGGGCTCGGTGCGGTCTCGGTGGACCACCTGGACGTCGCCACCGCCGCGGGCATCGCCGCACTGGCGAAGAGCGACGCCATCGGCGTAATGATCCCGGCGGCGAGCTTCCACCTGGGGACGCCGTATGCCGACGCGCGCGCCCTGATCGATGGCGGAGGCGCGCTCGCGCTGTGCACCGATTTCAATCCCGGCTCCGCGCCATGCCCGTCGCTGCCGATGGTGATGGCGATCGCGTGCCGGCACCAGCGCCTGCTGCCGGCCGAGGCGGTCAACGCGGTGACGGTGAATGCGGCACACGCGCTGGGGCTGGGCGACCGCGTCGGCTCGCTGGAGCCGGGCAAGCAGGCCGACCTGCTGGTGCTGGACATGCCGGACCATCGCTACCTGTGCTACGAGTTCGGCGGCTATCCGGTGATCAACGTGGTGAAGCGCGGCCAGGTGGTGCGATGAGCGGGACCATCGAGATCGATGGCGCGAGCCTGAGCTTCGCGCAGGTGCTGGCAGTCGCGCACGGCATGCCTGGCCAGCCGCGCGTGCAGCTGTCCGCCGCGGCGCGCGGCCAGGTGGGGCGCGCGGCCGACGCCGTGCAGCAGCTGCTGCGGGAGGGGCGCATCGCCTACGGCATCACGACCGGCTTCGGCGCCTTCAAGGACCGCGTCATCCCGCCGGACCAGGTCGAGCAGCTGCAGCGCAACATCCTGATCAGCCATGCGGTCGGCGTCGGCGTCCCGTACGACGTGCCGACCACGCGCGCCATCGTGCTGATCCGCGCCAACACGCTCGCGCGCGGCCATTCGGGCGTGCGCGTCGAGACGCTCGAGCTGCTGCTGGAGCTGCTGAATCGCGGCCTGCACCCGGTCATTCCGGAAAAAGGCTCGCTCGGCGCCAGCGGCGACCTCGCGCCGCTCGCCCACATGTCGCTGCCCCTGATCGGCGAAGGCGAGGTGAACGTGGCCGGCCGCGTGCAGCCCGCGGCGGAAGCCCTGCGCGCCGCGGGCCTGCAACCCCTGGTGCTTGCCGCGAAGGAGGGCCTCGCGCTCACCAATGGCACCGCGGTGATGTGTGCGCTCGGCGTGCTGCAGACTTTGCGCGCCGAGTCGCTGTCGCAGGCCGCGGACGTCGGCGGCGCCCTGTCGCTGGAGGCACTGCACGGCACCACCGCCGCGTTCGACGAGCGCATCCACCGCCTGCGGTCATTCCCGCGGCAGATCGAATGCGCGAGCTACCTGCGGGCGCTGCTGGCGGGCAGCAACTACACGCGGCCGGCGGATTCGGACAACGTCCAGGACGCCTACACGCTGCGCTGCATCCCGCAGGTGCACGGTGCGGTGCGCGACGCCATCGCCTACGCGCGCTGGGTCTTCGAGCTGGAGCTCAACGCGGTCACCGACAATCCTCTGCTCTTCACCGGTACGGACGGCCGCGTCGAAGTCGTGTCGGGCGGCAACTTCCACGGCGAGCCGCTCGCGATCGCGATGGATTACCTCGGCCTCGCCGTGGCGGAGCTGGGCAACATCTCGGAGCGCCGCATCATGCGTCTCACGGACGAGGCCTCGAACGTGCACGTGCTGCCGGCCTTCCTGACGCGCGAGGGCGGGCTCAATTCCGGCTTCATGATCGTGCAGTACACCGCGGCCGCGCTGGCCACCGAGAACAAGGTGCTGGCGCATCCGGCCAGCGTCGACACGATTCCGACGTCCGCGAACGTCGAGGACCACGTGAGCATGGGCGTGACGGCCGGGCTGAAGCTGCGGGCCATCCTCGACAACGTCGAAGGCATCCTCGCCATCGAGCTGATGGCGGCCGCCCAGGGCGTGGATTTCCGGCGCCAGGAACTCGGCGACGGCGCAAAGCTGGGGCGTGGTACCACGGCGGCGCATGCCGTGGTGCGCGGCCACCTGCCCTTCATGGAGCGCGACGCGCTGCTGTACCACGCCATCGAGGCGGTGCGGGGCGAGCTTCGCTCCGGCGGCCTGGTCGCAGCGGTCCATCGCGCGATGGGCGCCGGCTAGCCCGGCAGCTCCGCAGCCCCGGCGCGGCGCGGTTCCCGCGCGGCGGACTACCTTCCCCGCAATTCCTTGCGCAGGATCTTGCCGACGTTGCTCTTGGGCAGCTCGGGCAGGAACGCCACGTGGCGCGGGACCTTGTAGCCCGTCAGGTTGCGGCGGCAGTGCTCGACCAGCTGCGCCTCGGTGAGAGCCGGGTCCTTCTTCACCACGAACACCTTCACCGCCTCGCCGCTTTTCGCGTCGGGCACGCCGACACAGGCCGATTCGAGCACGCCCGGATGCAGCGCCAGGACCGCCTCGATCTCGTTGGGATACACGTTGAAGCCGGACACCAGCACCATGTCCTTCTTGCGGTCCACGATGCGGAACCAGCCGCGCTCGTCCATCAGCGCGACGTCGCCGGTGCGCAAATAGCCATCCGGGGTGAAGGCCCTGGCGTTCTCCTCGGCTTTCTGCCAGTAGCCCTGCATCACCTGCGGGCCTTTCACACAGAGCTCGCCGGCTTCGCCCGCGGGCAGCTCGCGGTTCGCGTCGTCGCGGATCGAGACCCAGGTCGACGGCAGCGGCACGCCGATCGCGCCGGTCCAGTCCGGCTTGTGCAGCGGCGTGGTGGTCACCGACGGCGAGGTCTCGGACAGTCCGTAGCCTTCGCTCAGCGCCTTGCCGGTGACCTGGCGCCAGCGCTCGGCCACCGCCTGCTGCACCGCGGCGCCGCCGCCGATGGTGAGCTTCAGCTTCGAGAAGTCGAGCTGCCCGAAGCCCGGCGTGTTGAGCAGGCCGTTGAAGAGCGTGTTGACGCCGGTAAACGCCGTGACCGCATGCCGCGACCATTCGCGCACGAAGCCCGGCAGGTCGCGCGGATTGGCGATGAGGACGTTCTTGCCGCCCAGGCTGAAGAACAGCAGGCAATTCACCGTGAGCGCGAAGATGTGGTACAGCGGCAGCGCGGTGACGATCAGCTCGCTGCCCTCGGCCAGCTGTGGCATCCACGAGCGCATCTGCAGCAGGTTGGCGAGCACGTTGCCGTGCGTCAGCGTGGCGCCCTTCGACAGGCCGGTGGTTCCGCCGGTGTACTGCAGGAAGGCCACGTCGCCGTGCGCGAGCGGCGCGCGAGCGTAAGGCTGTGCCTTGCCGCGGGCGAGGGCAGTGCGCAGCGGCACCGCGCCGGGAATGTGCCACGGCGGCACCAGCCGCTTCACGCGCTTGACGACGAAGTTGGCGATCCAGGCGCGCGGCAGCGGGAACAGGTCGGCGTACTGGGTGGTGATCACGCGCTTCAGCGGCGTGCGCGCGACCACTTCCTGCAGGGTGGCGCAGACGTTCTCGAAGGCCACGATGGCGCGTGCGCCGGAGTCGCGCAGCTGGTGCTCCAGCTCGCGCGCGGTGTACAGCGGATTGACATTCACGCAGGTGTAGCCGGCACGCAGGATGGCGGCCATCGTCACCGCGAACTGAGGGATGTTCGGCAGCATCAGGGCGACACGCGCACCGGGCTCCAATCCCTGTGACTGCAGCCATGCGCCCAGTGCTGAAGACAATTCGTCGAGCTGCCCGTACGACATCCAGCGTTCCATGCAAACGGAGAACGGCCGGGCCGCATTCTTGCGGAACGATTCTTCGAGCAGTTGCGTCAGCGAGCGGTACTGCGCCGGATCGATCTCATGCGGAACACCTGCGGGGTAGCTGCGCAACCAGTGCTTGTCCATGCT
>DATLCG010000071.1:0-4448 GCA_035526525.1 Binatia bacterium | reverse complement strand
CAAGGACGAGTTCCTCGCCATGCTGTCGCACGAGCTGCGCAACCCGCTGGCGCCGATCCGCAACGCGGTCGAGGTGATCCGGCGCCTGGCGCCGCCCGATCCGAAGCTCACCATGGCGCGCGACGTGGTCGACCGCCAGGTGTCGCTGCTGGCGCGCCTGGTCGAGGAGCTGCTCGACGTGTCGCGCATCAGCCAGGGCAAGATCTCGCTCAAGAAGGAGCCGGTGGAGCTGGCGCGCATCCTCTCGCACAGCGTCGAGACCGCGCGCCCGCTGATCGACGCGCGCGGCCAGACGCTCGCGGTTTCGGTGCCGCCGGCGCCGGTGTGGCTGTCGGCCGATTTCGCGCGCCTTTCGCAGGTGATCTCCAACCTGCTGAACAACGCCTCCAAGTACACCGGCGAAGGCGGGCGCATCGAGCTCGCGGCCGACGCTGGCGAGGGCGAGGCCACGATTACCGTGCGCGACAACGGCACCGGCATCGAGCCGCAGCTGCTGCCCAAGGTGTTCGACCTGTTCGTGCAGGGCGACCGCTCGCTCGACCGCGGGCAGGGTGGTCTCGGCATCGGCCTCACGCTGGTCAAGCGGCTGGTGGAGCTGCACCAGGGTGCGGTGGCAGTGCAGAGCGACGGAGCGGGCCGCGGCTCCACCTTCACCGTCACGCT
The DNA here is from genome assembly GCA_035526525.1 of Binatia bacterium. GTDB lineage: Bacteria > Pseudomonadota > Gammaproteobacteria > Nevskiales > Nevskiaceae > JACPFV01. Next base: position 3,785 of record DATLCG010000071.1, on the reverse strand, counting down.
GCCGTGCATCAGCGCGGTGGAGCCGCAGCGCGCGCCGAGCGCGGTCGCGGCCATCAAGTCCTCGTCCGAGGTTTACGGCCGGCGCGTGCTGGTGGTGGATGACAATGTCGATGCCGCCGAGAGCACCGCGGCGTTCCTGCGGCTCGAGGGCCACGAGGTCAAGGCGGTGCACGACGGCCTGCAGGCGCTCGGCTCGCTCAAGGTGTTCGACCCGCACGTGGTGGTGCTGGACATCGGCCTGCCGGGCCTGGACGGCTACGCCGTGGCGCGCCAGCTGCGCGAGCGCGGCGACACCAGCCACGTGCTGCTGATCGCGCTCACCGGCTACGGGCAGAAGGAAGACCGCGCGCGCGCCGCCGCCTCCGGCTTCGATTACCACTTCGTCAAGCCGGCCGACCCGCGCGAAATCCAGGCCGCGATCGAGCGCGGCCGCAACATCGTCGGCGAGCCGGCGCTCGAAGCCCACCGCCTGGGCGGCCGCCCCGAATAGACCACGGTGCGGAAACGCATCCTGGTAGTGGACGACAACGCTGACGGCGCGAGCGCTCTTGCGGCGTTGCTGCGCGGCATGGGGCACGAGGCGTTCGTGGCGCACGACGGCAGCGCGGCGCTGGCCGATCTGTCGCGCATCCGTCCGGACGTCGCGCTGCTCGACATCGCGATGCCCGGCATGAGCGGCTACGAGCTGGCGCGCAAGATCCGCAGCCGCCTGGGGCCGGCGGTGCGCATCGTCGCGCTCTCGGGTTTCGGGCTGCCGGAGGACCGGGCGCGTGCGCTGGAAGCGGGCTTCGACCAGCACATGGTCAAGCCGGCGGACCTGGCGGCCCTGAAAATGCTGCTGGCGCCGCCGGGCGGCTAACTCGCCCGACGCACCTCGAGCGCGAACTGCACCACCGCCAGCGCGAGGGCGAGCACCAGCGGCCCGAGGAACACGCCGATCGGCCCGAACGCCGAGACGCCGCCGAGCACGCCGAGGAACACGGTGAGCGCGCCGATCTCCGCGCGCCCGGACACCAGCCACGGCCGCAGGAAGTTGTCGATCGTCACCACCACGCCGCCCCAGGCGGCCATGAAGATCGCGGCGTACCAGCGATCCTGCGCCGCGAGCACGATCGCCGCGGGCACCCAGACGATCGGCGTCCCGGCCATCGGAATGAGCGCGGCGAGCGCGGCGAGCACGCCGAACACCACCGGCGAGGGCAGGCCGGTGACCGCGAATGCAATGCCGACCAGCGCGCCCTGCACCAGCGCAGTGACCCCGGTGCCGTAGACCAGCGCACGCGTCACCGCCGCGAGATGTTTGAACAGGCGCGACTTGTCCTTCTCGTCGACCGGTATCAGCTCGCGCAACGAGCTCGCCATCGCGCGGCCGTCGCGGATCGCGAAGAACAGGATGAACATCATCAGCGCGAAGCCGAACACGGTGCCGAGCGCGCCGAGGAACGCGGCGCGTCCGAGGCTGCCCAGCACCTTGAGCACGGTCTGCGCCGCCTCGAGCGCCCAGGCCTGCATCTGCGCGAGCGAAACGCCGGCCGTTTCCTGCACCCAGGCGAGCGCGGGCCCGATCACGGGCAGGTTCGCGAGGTCGGATAGATCGGCCGGTCGGTGCTCGACCGCGAAGCTCTGCGCCCTGCGCGCGAGATCCGTGACCTGCGCCGCAAACGCGGTGCCCAGCCCAGCCAGCGGCCCCATCACCAGCAGGAACACGGCAAGGGTGAGCAGCGCCGCCGAAAGCGCGGCGCGGCCGCGCAGCCGGTGCGTGAGGCGCGCGTGCAGCGGATGCACCAGGAACGCGATGAAGCCGGCCCAGGCGATCGGTGCGAGCAGGGGCCACAGCACCAGATACAGCAGGTAGCCGACGAAAAACAGCGCGACCAGGACGAAGGTGCGAGCGTAGAAGGCGCGGTCGGCAGTCACCGTGCCGGATTCTGCCTGACGCCGTGGGGGGCATCCACCTGCGCATGGTGGCGGGTGCGAAAGCTGCTATTAAGGCTGTCTCATGCCGAAAAACCGCAAGCGCGGCCCCGCCTGGGGCAAGCTCATCGCCATCGCCGTGGTCATCGCCGCGCTTGCCGCGGCGTGGCGCTGGACGCCGCTCGCCGACATCGTCACGGTCGAGAACATCCTGCACTGGACGCGGGCGGTGCGCGGCACCTGGTGGGCGCCGATCGCCATGGTCGCGGTGTACACGCCCGCGTCGCTCATCCTGCTGCCGCGGCCGCTGCTCACGCTGGTCTCGGTGATGTCGTTCGGCGTGATGCTCGGCCTGCTGTGGGCCACGCTCGGCGTGCTGAGCGCCGCGCTCGTCACCTACGGGCTGGGGCGGCTCATGAAGCGCGAAACGGCACGCCGCATCGCCGGCGACAATTTCGACCAGATCGCCAAGATGCTGCGCGAGCACGGCATCGTCGCGGTGTTCGGCGCCAACATGCTGCCGACCCCGCCGTTCTCGGTGCAGAACATCATCGCCGGCGCGGCGCGCATCCCGCTCTGGCAGTTCATGCTCGGCACCTTCCTCGCGCTGCTGCCGGGCATGGTGGCGTGGACCGTGTTCGGCGACCAGCTCGCCAACGCCATGGAAGGTTCCGGCAAGGTGAACTACTGGATGGTCGGCGCCGCGGCGGTGCTGCTGGTAGCCTTCACTTTCGTGGCGCGCCGCTGGCTGGCGAAGCGCCTGAAGTAATGTTCTTGTCCACGATCGCCGCCAGGATGAGGATGAAGCCGAGCACGCGCAGGCCGTAGACCAGGCTCGCGGGCTCGAGCATCACGGTGAGTCCGGCGGCGAGCGCCTGGTTGAGCGCAAACAGCACGAACGCCGCGGCGAAGGCGAGGAACAGGCGGTCGCCGGTCTTGCGCCAGAAGGAGAGGAAGAAGCCCGCGGCCACCACGAAACCCATGGTCACCGCGCCGGAAAGAAATTCGATCATGGGCTAGTCCGACTCGAAGATGAAGCCGTAGAGGAGGAACAGCAGGCCGACGAGCGCCGCGCCCAGGCGCCAAGGCCGCAGGTCGAGCTCGGTGAACACGATCAGGTCGAAGAACAGCAGCAGGTTGTTGAGCGTCAGGAACACGAAGCACAGCGCGCTCCACAGCAGCAGGCGCAGACCGCTGCGCTGGTACCCGCGGAACAGGAGCACGGTGCACGCGAGGCAGGTCAGCACCGCCAGCAGGTAGAGCACGAAATTGAACGTGGCCATCGCTAGTCTTTGCGCACGCGGAAAGCGTCGGCGAACGAGTGGATCTTGCTGTCGCGCAGCGCATAGATGATGCGGATCAGCGTCACCGGCCGTTCTTCATACGCCTTGGCGAGCGTCTGCACGTGGGTTTGCAGCGTCTCGTTCGCCGGCCGGTACTGGTAGGCCTGGTCGACGCTCGCCATGGCGAGTCCGCCGGCATGGAACGATTGCAGGATCTTGGCCTCGGCAGCATCCCGCGGGCGAACCTCGGCCGCCGGGTCGGCGGCGAGCTGCAGCAGCAGCTCGGCGGCCTGCACCGAAGGCACGCCCTCCTGTAGAAAGCGGACGAAATCGTCCGAAAAATCCGCGTCTTCCACCGCTTTTATCTAGCACGGAGCGCTTGCCCCAGTCTTGTCGGTGTCCAACGACACCCGGCCAATATGACACGACTGTTAAATCAGGGGGCAGCGATATGCCCCGATTGGGTAGCGCAATAGCATGACCCCGCCCTCACATATAACTAGGAGACGCCATGGGCGGTTCCATTCTGGTAGTCGAAGACGAAACGGCGGTACGCGACCTGCTCGCCGCCAACCTGCAACGCGCCGG
>DATLCG010000002.1:0-4039 GCA_035526525.1 Binatia bacterium | reverse complement strand
TCGAGGATGGCGGTCAGGGAAGTACTGCGGCTACTTTGCCGGCGCGGCCTTGGCGGCGGGGCTGGCGGCGGCGACGCTCCTGCCGGCCGGCGCGCGGATCAGCTCGACCAGCTCCTCGCGCCGGTAGATGCCGAGCTTGCGGTAGATGCGCGAGGCGTGGTTCGCGACCGTGGACACGGCAATGCCGCACTGGCGCGCCACGGTCTTGAAGGTCTTGCCGGCCGACAGCGCCCGGGCGATTTCCTGCTCGCGGGGCGACAGCTCGTCCAGCGGCATGGCCTTGCGCGCGTGCAGCAGGTACAGGCGGCCGCCCGCCGGCGAGGCGCGGAAGTGCAGCGAGTTGAAGCTGAACATGCCGCGCCCGGCGAAGGCTTCCTCCGGCAGCGAGAACGGCAACCGGTCCACCGGCTTGTCGGGGTCGCCGATGACGAGCTCGCGGAACTGCTCGCTGGCGCTGTAGACGATGCCCGACTCGTCCACCAGCGCGGCGGAGCCGCGGCTGCTGCGCCCCATCTCGGACAGGCGCTCGTCGCGGCGGATGAACTGGCGCAGCGCCAGGGCGCCGGCCTCGACCATGTGCGCGGTGGCGGTGCGCAAAATCTCCCCGGCCGGCGGCTTCTGTCCCGCCGCGAAGCCGAGCAGCAGCACGCTCACCAGCTTGGTATCGAAGTGGGCGTAGCGCACCGCCGCGCCCTGCTTGCAGCCCGGCGGCGACTGGTCGGCGCCGACCGTCACCTCGTCGCCGCCGCCGAAGCCGAGCGTCAGCAGGCGGCTGCGATCGATGCCGAGGCTCTCCGGCCACACCGTGTACTCGCCGTGTCCCGGCGAGTCGCCGACGTGGGACAGCCAGGCCCCGGCGCTGGCGCCGAGCGAGGTGCACACCTGCTCGAGCGCGAGCGGCCGGTATTTCTGCCAGTCGCTCTCGATGCCGAGCGTGTACAGCGCGCGAATCAGCCGGTCCGTCGTCTCCATCGCGATCATCCTGCCTTGCGCAGCGCCTGCTCGGCGCGGGACTTGAGTTCGGCCAGTGCGCCGGCCAGGCGATCCATCAGCGCGTCGATGTCGGGCACGGTGCCGCGATGCGCCACCAGGCCGAAGTCGAGGCCGTCCTGGTAGCTCATCACGGTGATGTTGAAGGCCAGGCCGTGGTACGGAATGCTGACCGGAAAATTGGACAGCACGCGCGCTCCGGCCAGGTACAGCGGCTGCTGCGGCCCCGGTACGTTCGAGATCACCAGGTTGTACGGCGGGTAGACGTAGTCCTGGATGCTGAAGTTCTCGTACAGCCGCGCGGCCTGCGCCAGCAGCGCCGGCGCCGGCACGTTGATCCAGTCCATCATCAGTCGCGCCGGCGTCGCCTTGAAGCTTTTCTTCACGCGGCCCATGCGCCGCGACAGGGCCTGCAGGCGCTCGACCGGGTCGGCGATCTCGGTGTGCAGCGCCGTGCGCGCCATGGTCACCTTGTTGCCGTGCGTGCCCTTCTCCTGCTCGCTGCGCACCGACACCGGGATGGCGCCGACCAGCGAGGCTTCGGGCAGCTCGTTCTTCTCGAGCAGCCAGCCGCGCAGCGCCTCCGCGCACAGGCACAGCACCACGTCGTTGACCGAGGTGCCGTAGGTGTTCTTGACGAACTTGACGTCGGCCAGCGGCAGCGAGCGGAACGCGAAGCTGCGCCGCGCCGTGATCGTGGTGTTGAAGCGCATGCGCGGCGCCGCGCCGACGCCACGGTCCTCCGGGTTGACGCTTTCCTTGCGCTTCAGCGCGTCCTGCCGCGCGCGCCGCTGCGCCAGCGCCGAGCGCCCGGCGGATACCAAAAACGGCGCGGTGTCGCGCAGCAGGCGCAAAGCCTCGCCCGGGCGCTGCACCAGGTTGCGCGCGGTGGACACGGCCAGCTGAAGCGGCGACGGCACCGGCTCGGGCTCCCACGGCGTCTCCGGCGGCGGCACCTGCCGCGGCACGGGATCGAGGTCGAGCAGCGTGCCGAGGATCTCGGCGCCGGAGACGCCGTCGATGCAGGCGTGGTGGATCTTCGACAGCAGCGCGACGCGGCCGCCGGACAGGCCTTCCAGGTAATAGATGCGCCACAGCGGCATGCTGCGGTCGAGGCGCGTGGAGATGATGTCGCAGACGAACTCGGCGAGCTGGCGGTCGTCGCCGGGGGCCGGCAGTGCGCGGTGGCGCACGTGGTGTTCGATCTCGAACTCGGGGTCCTCGATCCAGTACGGCATGTCGAGGTTCAGCGGCGAGGTCACCAGCCGCCGCCGGAACATGGGCAGCAGGTGCAGGCGGCTCTCGATGAGGCGCTTGACGGTCTCGAAACTGAACGGCGTGGGCGAGGTGGCCGGGTCGAGGATCGTCAGTCCCCCGACGTGCATGGGCACGGCATTGGTTTCCAGATTCAGGAAAACCGTGTCGAGCCCGCTCAGCTGCCGCATCGTCCTCTCCGTCGGGTTTTCATTCTGGACTCTTCATATCGTGAGCGCTACCGAGTGTGCGCGCGATGGGAAGCAGACCGGCGTGCGCCAGCGCACAGTTCAGCGGTCGCGCAGCATCTCCCGGGCTGCGTTGCGCCCGCAGGCGCCGCTGACGCCGCCACCGGGATGCGTCGCTGCACCGCACAAATACAGGCCGGGCAGCGGCGTGCGGTGGTCGCTCCAGCCGGGCACGGGGCGGAAGCTGAACAGCTGCTGCAGCGACAGGGCGCCCTGGAAGATGTTGCCGCCGGTCAGGCCGAAGCGGCGCTCCAGGTCCAGCGGCGACAGCACCTCGCGGTGCAGCACCGACTTCGGGAAGTTCGGCGCGTAACGCGCGATCTCGTTGATGCAGCGGTCGGCAAAGCTCTCTTTCGCCGAATCCCAGGTGCCGGCCGCGAGCCGGTACGGCGCGTATTGCACGAACAGGTTGACGATGTGATGACCTGCCGGCGCGAGCGTGCGGTCCACGGTCGTGGGGATGGTCATCTCGATCGCCGGACGCGTGGACGGCCGGCCTGCCCGGGCCTCCTCGTAGGCGCGCTCCAAACCTTCCAGCGTGGCGCCGATGTGAATGGTGCCGCGATGCTGCGGTCCCGGCTCCGCCTTCCCCGGCAGCGCGGTGAAGTCGGGCAATTCCGACACCGCGAGGTTGATCTTGAGGCTGGCGCTGGAATAGTCGATGCGCGCCACGGCCACGCGGAAGTCGTCCGGCAGCACCGCCGCAGGCAGCAGCCTCTCGAAGGTCACGCGGCAATCGGCGTTGGAGACGACGGCGTCGGACCGCAGAACCTCTCCGTTCGCGAGGCGCACGCCGGCCGCGCGCCCCTGCTCCACCAGGATTTCCGCCACCTCGGCCCCGGTCCGGATCGTGACGCCCGCCGACTGCGCGCTGCGCGCCATGGCCTGCGTCACCGCGCCCATGCCGCCCTCGACGTAGCCCCAGACGCCGCGCGCACCGCCGGCAGACCCCATCACGTGGTGCAGCAGCACGTAGCCGGTGCCCGGCGCCGAGATCGGCTGGAAGGCGCCGATGACGGCGTCGGTGGCGAGCGTGGCTTTCAGCACCTCCGACTCGAACCAGCGGTCGAGGATGGGCCGCGCCGCGCCGGTGAGGATCTCGATGGCCTCCGGCTGGCTTGCGCCGAGACGCTTCAGCGCGCGGTACAGCCGGCCGGCGCGCAGCAGGTGGCGCAGCCGGTCGCGCAGGCCACGCTGCCGCCATGCCCGCGGCAACGGCAGCAGGTCGGGCGCCACGTCCATCAGCACCGGCTCGAGGCATTCGGCGATGCGTGTCAGCAGCGCCTCGTAGCGCGGGTAGGCCTCGGCGTCGCGCGCCGAGAATTTCGCGATCTGCCGGCGGTTGAATTCCGCGTCGGGCCCGAGCAGCAGGCTGCGTCCGTCCTCGAGCGGCGTGAACGAGGACGGGTCGCGCGGCAGCACCTTGTAGCCGTGGCGCGCCAGCTCCAGCTCCCGCTCCACCTCGGGCAGCAGCAGGCTCATGAGATACGAGGCGGTGGAGGCGCGGTATCCCGGCGCGATCTCCTCGGTCACCGCGGCGCCGCCGA
>DATLCG010000171.1:0-3738 GCA_035526525.1 Binatia bacterium | reverse complement strand
CTGCTCGCGCGACTTTCGCCCGTGATGTCGGGCACCGACGCCTGGATCTGGATCGTCGGCATCGCGGGCCTTTGCACGTTGCTGCTCGGCGCGTACACCGCGATCTTCCAGCACGACCTCAAGGGACTGCTCGCCTATTCGACGGTCAGCCACCTCGGACTGATCACGGTGCTGCTCGGCCTCAATACGCCGCTCGGCGCCGTGGCCGCCGTGTTCCACACGCTGAATCACGCCACGTTCAAGGCTTCGCTCTTCATGGCGGCCGGCATCATCGATCACGAGACCGGCACGCGCGATATCCGGCGGTTGAGCGGCCTGTACCGCTTCATTCCCATCACCGCAACGCTCGCCACGGTGGCGGCCGCCGCCATGGCCGGCGTGCCGCTGCTGAACGGCTTTCTATCCAAGGAAATGTTCTTCGCCGAGTCGCTCGACGTCGAGGGCCCGGTGCGCGCGCTCGACCGCGCGCTGCCGTTCATCGCCACTCTGTGGGGCATGTTCAGCGTCGCCTACTCGCTGCGCTTCATCCACGGGGTGTTTTTCGGCCCGGCCCCGGCCGGCCTGCCGCGCACGCCGCACGAGCCGCCGCGCTGGATGCGCTTTCCGATCGAGCTGCTGGTGCTGGCCTGCCTCGCCGTGGGCATCCTGCCCACGCTTACCATCGGACCGTTCCTCGACGTCGCGGTGCGTGCGCTGCTCGGCGCCGCAACGCCGCAATACAGCCTGGTGGTGTGGCACGGCTTCACCACGCCTTTCCTGATGAGCCTGTTGGCGCTCGGCGGCGGCGCAGTGCTGTACGTGATCCTGCAGAGGTACCTGGCGCGCGGCGAGGAGCGAACGCCGCTGCTGCCGGCGATCGACGCGCGCGCGATCTTCGATCGCGTGCTGCTGGTGGTGTCCTGGCGCTGGGCGCGGTGGGTCGAGCACCTGTTCGGCACGCAGCGCCTGCAACCGCAGCTGCGCTGGCTGGTCCTCGCGGCGCTGGTGGCAGGACTGTGGCCGGTATCGCAGCGCGGGCTGCAGTTCGGCGCGTTGCCGTGGTCGCCGATCGACCCCGCGCTCGTGATCATCGCGGCGATCGGCGCTGCGTGCGCGCTGGGCGCGGCCTGGCAGGCGAAGTTCCACCGCTTCGCGGCGCTCGCCTTCGCCGGCGGCGCCGGACTGGTGGTATGCCTGACTTTCGTGCGCGGGGCGGCGCCTGACCTCGCGCTCACGCAGCTGATGGTCGAGATCGTCACCACCGTGCTGCTGCTGCTCGGCTTGCGCTGGCTGCCGAAGCGCCTCCCGTTCGAATGGACGCGCGCCGGTGCGCGCGCTGCGCGGCCGCGGCGCTTCCGCGATCTGGCGCTCGCGCTGAGCTGCGGCGCCGGGGTGGCGGCACTCGCCTATGCGGTGATGACCCGGCCGTTGCCCGAAACCATCTCCAGCTATTTCATGGAGAACGCCTGGCCGCTGGGCGGCGGCGCCAACGTGGTGAACGTGATCATCGTCGACTTCCGCGGCTTCGATACGCTGGGCGAGGTTTCGGTGCTGGCCGTGGTCGGCATCTCGGTCTACGCGCTGCTGCGGCGCTTCCGGCCGGCGCGCGAGAGCCTCGACACGCCGCCGCGTCCGGAGGCGGTGCAGGGCGCGGCCGAGGACCTGCTGGTGCCGGCCGTGATCATGCGCTTCATGTTCCCGGTCATCGGCCTGCTCGCCGGCTATCTCCTGCTGCGCGGCCACAACCTGCCGGGCGGCGGCTTCGTCGCCGGTTTGGCGCTGGCGATCGCCGTGATCCTGCAATACATGGCCGGCGGCACGCGCTGGGCGGAGGAACGCCTCACGATCCGGCCGATGCGATGGATGGGTGCCGGGCTGCTGCTTGGCGCTGCCACCGGCGCCGGGGCGTGGCTTTTCTCGCACGCCTTCCTCACCTCGCATACCGCGCACGTGCACCTGCCGTTGCTCGGCGATCTGCATCTGCCGAGCGCGTTCCTGTTCGATCTCGGCATCTTCTCGGTGGTGGTCGGCGCCACCGGGCTGATCCTGATCGCGATCGCGCATCAGTCGGTACGCCACCCATGGAGCTGATCATCGCCCTGCTGATCGGCACCCTCGCCGGCTCCGGCGTGTGGCTTCTGCTGCGGCCACGCACCTTCCAGGTGATCATCGGCCTGTCGCTGCTCTCTTATGCGGTCAACCTGTTCATCTTCGTAATGGGCTGGGTGCGCGGCGGGCGGCCGCCGTTCGTCGAACCCGGCGCGGCGGTGGACTTCGCCCGTTTTGCCGATCCGCTGCCGCAGGCGCTGGTGCTGACCGCGATCGTCATCAGCTTCGCCACGACCGCGCTGCTGCTGGTGGTGCTGCTGGCGGCGCGCGGACTGACCGGCACCGACCACGTCGACGGCGAGGAAACCGACGCATGAGCTGGAGCGCGCATCTGCCGGTTATTCCGGTGCTGCTGCCTCTGGCCGCCGGCGCGCTGATGCTGCTGCTCGACGAGCGGCGCCAGCGGCTCAAGGCAGCAATCAGCATGGTCGCGCTTCTCCTGCTGCTGGCCGCCGCGGTTGCGCTGCTACGCCTCGCCGACCGGCCGCTCGCGCCGGTCTACGCGCTCGGCAGCTGGCAGGCGCCGTTCGGCATCGTGTTGGTTGCCGACCGGCTCGCGGCCGCCATGGTGCTGCTCGCCGGCCTGCTGGGCCTCGCTGCCACGGTGTTCTCTCTCGCGCGCTGGCACCGTGCGGGGCCGCGCTTTCACGCCCTGCTGCAGTTCCTGCTGATGGGCCTGAACGGCGCGTTCCTCACTGGTGACCTGTTCAACCTGTTCGTGTTCTTCGAGCTGCTGCTCGCGGCCTCCTACGGGCTCGCGCTGCACGGCTCCGGAACCGCGCGCGTGCGCTCTGGCATGCACTACATCGTCATCAATCTCGCGGCCTCGCTGCTGTTCCTGATCGGCGTGAGCCTGATCTACGGCGTGACCGGCACGCTCAACCTGGCGCATCTCGCGCAGCGCATCCCGCTGGTCGCCGCGGAAGACCGCGTGCTGGTGGAGGCCGGCGCGGCGGTGCTCGCGGTCGCCTTCCTGGTCAAGTCGGGAATGTGGCCGCTCGGCTTCTGGCTGCCGTCTACTTATGCGGCGGCCAGCCCGCCCGCCGCCGCCTTGTTCTCGATCCTGACCAAGGTCGGCTTCTACGCGGTGCTGCGGCTCTGGCTGCTGATGTTCGGCGGCAGCGGTGGAGAGCTGCTCTACCTTGGCGGCATCGCGACGCTGGCCTTCGGCGCGATCGGCATGCTCGCCTCGCAGGAGCTCGGCCGCCTCGCCGGCTACAGCCTGGTGGTGTCGTCGGGAACGCTGCTCGCGGCGGTCAGCCGTGGCGACGGCGCGGTGACCGCCGCCGCGCTGTTCTACCTGGTGGCTTCGACGCTCGGCATCGCGGCTTTCTTCCTGCTGATCGAGCTGGTGCAGCGCGCGCGTGCGCCTGGCGCGGACGTGCTGGCCGTAACCGCGGAGGCCTTCGGCCTCGCCGAAGAGGACGCGGATCCGGAAGAGCGGCCCGGCACCGTCATCCCCGCCGCCATGGCGCTGCTCGGACTGAGCTTCCTGTGCTGCGCGCTGCTCGTCGCCAGCCTGCCGCCGCTGCCGAGCTTCGTCGCGAAGTTTGCTCTCCTCGCCGCGATGCTCGGGCCGCAGCCCGTGAGCGTGCCTGCGTGGGCGCTGATTGCGCTGCTCACCCTTGCGGGGCTGGCCGCGGTCATCGC
>DATLCG010000160.1:0-5162 GCA_035526525.1 Binatia bacterium | reverse complement strand
GTGTCGGCCAGTAGCCCGGCACCTGGCCTGCATTGCGCAAGTAGGTCGCGAGGTGCTCGACCACCCCGTTCTGCAGCGGCAGCTGCACGTAGGGCAGGGTGATGTTCTTCGGCGGAGTGGTCTGCTTGATCGTGAAGGTGTGGTTCGTGCCGTCGATCAGCTCCTGCAACGCGCGGTTGAAGCTGTCGGGCAGCGCTTCGGCCGGCGAGACGTCGTAGGCGCGCAGCATGGCGACCGCCGACTCCATCGGTCGCGCAAACTTGGCGTCCTGTGACGCCGCGAACTCTGGCGACCTGAGGATGAAGCGCAGCACCGTGCTGATGTCGTAGCCCGAGCTGCGCAGCACCCCCGCCGCGCGGGTGACGAAGTCCCCCGGCACGATCTCGGCGATTTTTTCGGGAATGTCCGACACGAAGTGCCGGCACAGCTTGAAGGCGATGAACTCGGCGCACTCGGTGCGCGCGAAGATCACGTCGAAGGCCTGGTTGATCTCGGTCTGCCCGGTCGGCGCGATGGTCACGCCGAGCAGGGTCTTCGGGCCGTTGACGTGCCACTGCGGCCGGTACAGGTACTGGCCCCAGGTCGGGCTCTTGCGATCCTGGTCCCAGCTGTGGCCGCTCAGGATCTTCGCCAGCTCTATGACGTCGGCCTGTACGTAGCCGCGGCCTTCGCCCAGCGTGTGCAGCTCCAGCAGCTCGCGCGCGTAGTTCTGGTTCGGCGTGGGCGCCTTCGAGTCGCCATTGTTGAGATAGCGGCTCATGGCCAGGTCGCGCTGCGAGGCCTCGACCATGCGCCGGAAGTTGCCCAGCGCGTTGGCCCGGATCACGGTCTGCTGCTCGGGACCCTTGAACGTCGGATCGAAGGTGTTGAGGTGGTTCGCCCAGAAATCCACCATCACCTCGAACAGCTGGCGCTTGCTGAACAGGGCGCGGTACAGCGCATTGCCGACGACCTGCGCGGCGATCATCGGCCAATGGCCGGCGAAATCTCCGGACGCAGGCGGGCTCGGATTTGGGTAGACCGTGCGCCAGTAGGCGGCAGCGTCCAGGTGCGCAATCGGGAAGCCGGCCTTGGCCGCGACATCCGCGGTGTCGTCCAGCGGCGCGGCTCCGAGCTGGGTCTCCAGGTAGGCATTGATGCCGCTCGCGCGGATCGCGGTGAGGTCGGCGGGCCGGATGCCGAAGCTCGTGCGCCGCAGGAAGTGCACCAGCGGATCCATCGTCGGCAGGCCGGCGCCGGTATCGGCCCAGGCCTGCGGCATGCCCCACAGCATCGAGGACAGCGTCGCCGCCGCGGGGCCGTACGCAAGATTCCGGAGGAGCGCGCGCCGCCCCGCATTGAACGGACCATCCATGGAAGCTCTCCCGGTCGTCGTTTTTCGGAGGCGCGCCTGGATCATACCCCCGCGCCCCACGAGGTCATCCGCACTGCACAACAACCGGTGCGGGTGCAGGCGCCTTGCACTGACGAGCGGTACCGGGGCGCCGCCAGCGCACGCTGAGAGGTGCCGCAGCCAATGTGCCTAGCGGCAATGTGACCGGGGTCATTTTTTGTTGCCCCCGGGCCCCCCGGCCGCTAAACTTCCCTCATCGCTCCGCTCTCTTATGCGGAGTCCGGGTGCACGCCTCAATGGGCCACCCGTCCTGCCGTAAACCTTTGATGCCGGGTGCATGTCTTGGTGGGCCGCCCGGGGTCACCAGATCATCAGAGGCACCCTCATGCAACTGACTTTGCTGAAGTCCAAGCTTCATCAGGGCTGCGTCACGCATGCCGAGCTGCATTACGACGGATCGTGCGCGATCGATTCGAAGCTGCTGGACGCGGCGGGGATCCTGGAGTTCGAGCAGATCCAGATCTACAACATCACCAACGGCGAGCGCTTCACGACCTACGCCATCCGGGCCGAAGCCGGCTCCGGGATCATCTCGGTCAACGGTGCCGCCGCCCACAAGGCCCGGGTCGGCGACCGCGTGATCATCTGCACCTACGTGGCGATGGAGGCCGCGGCGGCGCGCGTGTACAAGCCCAAGCTGATCTACCTCGACGAGCGCAACCGCATCCGCCGCACCTCGAACACCATCCCGGTGCAGGCGGCGTAAGCCTTCCGATTCACCGACAATGCCGGCCCTTGCGCCGGCATTGTCGTTTCTGGAGCCGCATGGCCCGCACGCTGTCCTGGTTTCCCACGCAGGTGTACGCCGCCCCGGTCGGCGGCCGCGGCATCGCCGCGCTCAACCGGGAGCTGCTGAAGGAGTGTCATGCGCTCGAATTGCGCGACGCCGAGGGCCGCCGCTGGTCCGAGGCCGCCTACGCCGGCGGATACACCAGCTACGCCTCGCTGGACCAGGTCCACCGCATGTCGTCGACCTTCATCGCCCTGCGCGAGCGGCTCGATGCGCACGCGCGCGCCTATGCCCGGACCCTGCGCTGGGGCCTGCGCGGCCGTCGCCTGGCGATGACCGACTGCTGGGTCAACGTCATGCGCCGCGGCGCGGCCCACGGCGCGCACCTGCATCCGCAGGCCGTCATCAGCGGCACCTACTACGTGCGCACGCCGCGCGGCTGCGCCGGGCTCACCTTCGAGGACCCGCGCCTGCCTTTCATGCTGGGCGCGCCGCCGCGGCGCGATGCCGCGCACCTGACGCTGCCGGCGCGGGCGGGGCAGGTGATCCTGTTCGAGAGCTGGCTGCGCCATGGCGTCGCGCCCAGCCGCACCGCCGGCGAGCGCGTCAGCATCAGCTTCAATTACCACTGGGTGTAGCCCGGGCCGCGCGCCTTTTGGGTAAGCTTTTCCCGCCGCCCGCCTCCCCCAAAACAACAACGACATGTCCGCCCTGACCCGCAGTCCGCAATGGAAGGCGCTGCAGGCGCACGCCGGCGACGTGCAGCGCGCCCGCCTGCTGGACCTGTTCGAGCGCGACCGCAAGCGTGCCGACGACTTCAGCTGCGAGGCCGCGGGGCTGTACCTCGACTACTCGAAGCAGCGCATCACGCGCGACACCGTGCGCCTGCTGCTCGAGCTGGCCGAGGCGCGCGACCTGCCGCAGGCGATCGAATGGCTGATGTCGGGCGAGGCCGTCAACCTGACCGAGGGCCGTGCGGCGCTGCACACCGCGCTGCGGCGCGTTTCCGGCGCTCCGCTGCACGTGTCCGGCCGCAACGTCATGCCGGAAGTGCTGGCGGTGCAGGAGCGGGTGGGGCGCTTCGCCGAGGCCGTGCGCGGCGGCCAGTGGCGCGGCTTCAAGAACGAGCCGATCACCGACGTCGTCAACGTCGGCATCGGCGGCTCGGACCTGGGTCCGCGCATGGTGTGCGAGGCGCTGGCGCCGTACGCCAGCAGCCTGCGCGTGCACTTCATCGCCAACGTCGACGGCGCGCCGCTGTCGGACCTGTTCCGCCGCCTCAAGCCGCAGCACACGCTGTTCGTCGTCACCTCGAAGACCTTCACCACGCAGGAGACGATGGCCAATGCCAACGCCGCGCGGCGCTGGATCGTGGCCGCCGGCGGCGAGCGCGCGGTGGAGCGGCACTTCGTCGCGGTCTCGACGAACCTCAAGGAAGTGACGAAGTTCGGCATCCGGCCCGAGCACACCTTCGAATTCTGGGACTGGGTGGGCGGACGCTACTCGCTGTGGTCCTCGGTCGGCCTGGCCATCGTGCTGGCCATCGGCGCGCCGCGCTTCCGCGAGATGCTCGCGGGGGCGTCGGCCATGGACGAGCATTTCCGCAGCGCCTCGCTCGGCCAGAACCTGCCGGTGATGATGGGCCTGCTCGGGGTCTGGAACACCAACTTCCTGCGCTGCGTGAGCCACATGGTGGCGCCTTATTCGCAGCGGCTCGAGAAGTTCGTGCCGTGGCTGCAGCAGCTGGAAATGGAATCCAACGGCAAGTCGGTGGACCTCGAGGGCCACCCGGTGGACTACCCGACGACGCCGGTGCTCTGGGGCGACGTCGGTACCAACGCGCAGCACGCCTTCTTCCAGATGGTGCACCAGGGGCCGATCATGCATCCGGCCGACTTCATCCTGGTGGCCGACGGCGGCCACGAGCTGGGCGACCAGCACCGCATGCTGCTGGCCAACGGGCTGGCGCAGACCTCGGCGCTGATGCGCGGCAAGAGCCTGGCGCGCGCGCGCGAGGAGCTGTCGAAGAAGGGCTTCAAGGGCGCCGAGCTCGACGGCGCCGTCGCGCACCGCGTGCTGCCCGGCAACCGGCCGACCAACACGCTGCTGGTGCCGCGGCTCGACCCCTATCACCTGGGCGCGCTGCTGGCGCTGTACGAGCATCGCACCTACGTGCAGGGCGTGATGTGGAACATCAATTCCTTCGACCAGTTCGGCGTGGAGCTCGGCAAGCAGGCCGCAGAGCGCGGACTGATGGCGCTCGAAGGCCGCGAGCCGCGCGGCGGCGGTGCCGAGCGCAGGCTCGACCCGTCGACCCGCAAGCTCATCGCCCGGCTGCGCGCACGCCAGAACTGATTCGCGGCTGCGGTCGTTTCCAGCTGACGTTTTCCGCCGCGGGTCAACTGACTTCGGCGGCCTGGCGCGCCAGCGCCCAGGCGACGTGCTCGCGCACGACGGGGTCCGGGTGATCGGACCGCGCCCGCAGCGCATCCGCGGCATGCGCCGAGCGCGGCGCATTGCCCAGCGCCACCGCGACGTTGCGCAGCCAGCCGCCGTAGCCGGCGCGTCGCAGGGCCATGCCCTGCGTGCGCTGGTCCCACTCGGCCTCGCTCCATGCCATCAGCTCGGCCAGGCGCGGGGCATCGAGCCCATGCCGCGGGGCGAAGTCCGCCTCCTGCGTCAGCGCGGCGTAGCGGTTCCACGGGCACACCAGCTGGCAGTCGTCGCAACCGAAGATGCGGTTGCCGATCGCCGGCCGCAGCGCCTCCGGGATCGTGCCTTCGTGCTCGATGGTGAGGTAGGAGATGCAGCGCCGCGCGTCGAGGCGGTAGGGCGCGACGATGGCCTGCGTGGGACAGACATCGATGCAGGCCGTGCACGTGCCGCAGTGTCCGCGCGTGTCCGCCGGCTCCGGCCGCGGCAGCGGCAGGTCCGTGTAGATCTCGCCCAGCAGGAACCAGGACCCCGCGTCGCGGCTGAGCAGCAGCGTGTGCTTGCCGATCCAGCCGAGCCCGGCGTTTCGCGCCAGCGCCTTCTCCA
>DATLCG010000150.1:0-7099 GCA_035526525.1 Binatia bacterium | reverse complement strand
GCGATGCGGCCGTAACCGGCCGGCAGCAGCGCCTCGATGCGCTCGCGCAGCCGTCGCGCCAGCACCGGGGCGGCGCCGCCGGTGGAGATCGCCACCAGCACCGGCGCGCGGTCCACGATCGACGGCACGATGAAGCGGCTGGCGGCCGGACTGTCCACCACGTTCACCGGCACGCCGCGCGCGGTGGCGGCCGCGGCGACCTCGCCGTTGAGGTGCGCGTCGCCGGTCGCGGCGATGGCCGCGCGGCAGCCGTCGAGCTGGCCGGGCGCGAACACGGCGCCGAGGTGCCGCAGCTCGCCCCCGGCGGCGAGCGCGGCGACGTCGGCGTGCAACTCGCGCGCGACGACCTCCACCCGTGCGCCGCTGCGCAGCAGCAGGCGGATCTTGCGCAGCGCGACTTCGCCGCCGCCCACGACCAGCACGCGCTCGCCCGCGAGCTTCACGAACATCGGAAAATAGGGCCAGCGGACCGTCATGGCGGCAGGGTCGGGACCGGAAGCAAAAACAGTATCATCGGCCCCGGGAACATGACCATTTGGCATAAGCGCGGATGAAGCTCCGGCAGCTGCACTACATCCACGAAGTCGCGCGGCGCAGGCTCAACGTCACCGCCGCCGCCGAGGCGCTGCACACCTCGCAGCCGGGCGTCTCCAAGCAGATCCGGCTGCTGGAAGAAGAGCTCGGCGTGGACGTGTTCCTGCGCAACGGCAAGCACCTGGCCGAGGTCACGCCCGCCGGCAAGCGCATCCTCGAGTACACCGAGCGACTGCTGCAGGAAGTCGCGAACATCAAGAACATCGCGCAGGAATACCAGCAGGCCGATCGCGGCGACCTGTCGATCGCCACCACGCACACCCAGGCGCGCTACGCGCTGCCCGAGGTGATCCGGCGCTTCCGGCAGCGCTACCCGAAGGTGCGGCTGCACCTGCACCAGGGCTCGCCGCCGCAGATCGCGCGGCAGGCCGCGTCCGGCGAAGTGGACTTCGCCATCGCCACCGAGGCGATGGAGCACTTCGAGGAGCTGGTGATGCTGCCCTGCTACCACTGGAACCGCAGCGTGCTGGTGAAGCCGGATCACCCGCTCGCGCAGAAGAAGGGCAAGCTGACGCTGAAGGACGTGGCCGAGCACCCGCTCATCACCTACACCTTCGGCTTCACCGGCCGCTCGAAGCTGGACCAGGCTTTCGCCGCGCACGGCCTGAAGCCCGAGGTGGTGCTCACCGCCGTGGACGCCGACGTGATCAAGACCTACGTGCGGCTCGGACTGGGCATCGGCATCGTCGCGCACATGGCCTACGACCCGCGGCAGGACAAGGACCTGGTGCGGCTCGAGGCGGCGCACCTGTTCGAGACCAGCACCACGCACGTCGGCTTCCGCCGCGGCATGTTCCTGCGCGAGTTCATGTACGACTTCATCGCGATCTTCGCGCCGCACCTGACGCGTGAGCGCGTGGACCGTGTCGCCGCCGAGGCCGACCCTGCCGCCCGGGTCAGGCTGGCGCAGGGACTGGGGCAGAAGCTGCCGACGATCTAGCGCGCGCCGCTAGAACTGCAGGTTGACCATCCCGAACAGCTGCCGCCCGCCGGCCTGCTGCGCGTAGTAGGTGCCCGGGAAGAACAGCGCGTCGGTCACCTGGTTCAGCACGCGCTCGTCGGTCAGGTTCTGGCCGCCGAGTGACACCGACCACAGGCCCGAGCTGGGCCCGAACATCAGCCGCGCGGCCAGCTTCGTATACGCATCCACGTGGGTGTACGGATCGAGGTCCGTGTCCGTGTACTGGTCGCCCTGGTACAGCACGTCCACCGCCGCGCTGGTCATGTAGCTGCCGAACAGGTACGTCAGCATCGGCGTCAGCGTCGCGGTGGCCTTCGGCGCGAAGGCGATGCGCTGGCCGGCCAGGCTCTGCTTGGCGTTGATCTGCAGGTCGCCGTTGGCGTCGTGCACCGGGGCCGGCGCGTCGTCATATTGGTCGTATCTGGCGTCGAGCAGTCCCGCCGAGCCCATGATGCGCAGCGGCTCGTACGGCGTGATCCAGCGGAAATCCATCTCCAGGCCCTGCGACTTCGCCGAGGCTGCATTGCTGACGTCGAAGAACACGCCGTTGAAGGCCAGCACCTGCAGGTTGTCGAACTGCGTGCGGTAGAAGCCGAGGTTGAGGTCCAGCGTCTTGCCGAAGAAGCGCGACTTGATGCCGGCCTCGAGGGTCTTGGCCGTCTCGGGCGCGTACTCGAGGTCGTCGCCGGTGAACGAGAGCGAGTTGAAGCCGCCGCTCTTGTAGCCGCGTGCGTACGAGGCATAGAAGTTGACGTCGAACGGCGCGAAGTACTGCACCGCGAGCTTCGGCGACACGTCGGTCTCGCTGCGGGCGAGGCCGCGCTGCGAGTAGTCGTTGGCCTGCAGCAGCTGCGCCATGAAGCACGGCTGGCCCAGCGATTCGCCCTGGCAATGCCCGCGGGCCGCCGTGTCCACGTCCTTGTGCTCGAAGTTGACCCGGACGCCGGGCGTCACCGCCCAGCGCTCGGTCAGGTTCCACGTCATCTGTCCGAACAGCGCCTTGGAATCGATGCCCTGCGTGTAGTCGAAGCGGTATTCGTCGCCGGCGGTCAGGGCGCCCGCCGGCATGCCGAGCGCGGGCGAGCCCGAGCCGCCAGGCGCGGGCGGCGTGGCGTCGCACAGCACCGGCCCGCCCAGCGGCGTCGAGTCCGGATTGCCCGTGGCGAGGATGCAGAAGTCGCGGGTGCCGACGTAGCTGCCCAGGTCCTGCCCCGCCAGCACCCGGGCCAGCAGCACGTAATCCGACTGGAAGTAGTACGCACCGCCCACGAACTGCACGCCGGTGCCGAGCCCGAACAGGCTGTCGGCGCCGCCGGTGAAGCGCAGCTCGGCCGAGGTCTGCCGGTGGTGCTCGTGGTTGTCGAGCCGCGCGATGTCCGCCGGCGACACGTCGAGCTCGTTGAGCTGATCGATGTGGAATTTCGACGCGCCGAGCACCAGCAGGGCCTCGACGTCGTGCAGCGACCACAGGTCGCCCTGCGACCAGGTGTTCTTCAGGGCCGCCGTGGTCGAGCCCTTGTCGATGAAGCCCGGCGTGTCGAACTCGGTGCGGAAATCGGTCGGGTCGTCCTCGATGTCCGGATCGAATCCTTCGAGATACTGCCGCGTGTCGGTCTGGGGCGCGCCGTCCAGGTTCATCAGCTGCAGCGGCCAGAACGGCGCGGTGGTGCCCGACTGCACCACGGTGAGCTCGTTCTCCAGCCGCGAGAGCGGTGAAAGCTGCAGTTTCACGCGTGCTGCCTGCTGATCGAGCGATTCCTCGTTGCGGCTCAGGTAGGTGTTGACCAGTTCGCCATCCTGCTGGCGCCAGAGCGCGGCGACGCGGCCGCCGGCCCAGTCGTTGAGCATGCCGCCGACGCCGCCCTCGAGCCGCCGTTCGTTGTTCGCGCCGTAATAGCCGTGCGCATCGGCCGAGAGCTGGGCGGTGGCGCCGCGGCTGATGACGTTGAACACGCCGGCCACCGTGTTCTTGCCGAACAGCGTGCCCTGCGGCCCGCGCAGCACCTCGACCCGGTCGACGTCGAACATCGCCTCGGTGAAGTAGCCGGGACGACCGAAATAGATCTCGTCCTGCACGAACGCCACCGAGCTTTCGAAGCTCGGGTTGAAGGCGTTGGTGCCGAAGCCGCGGATGAACACCTGGGGCGAGCCGAGGTCGTCGGCATCCACCCGCACGTTGGGAATGTAGAGCGAGACGTGCGCCAGGTCGGGCGAGCCGGTCTGCGCGATGAAGTCGCCGCCGAGGGCGGTGACCGACACCGGCACCTTGCGCAGCGGCTGCTTGACCTTCTGCGCGGTGACCACGATCTCGTCGAGCTGCGTCGGCTCGTCCGGCGGCGGCGCCACGGCGGTTTCCGGCGGCACCGGCACCGTGTCGAGCGGCACGTCCGCGGGCGCCGGCGGCGCCGACTGTGCTTCGGCATCCGGCCGCGGCGGATCCGCCGCGGCCGGATCCTGGCCGGCGGCCGCTGTCGCGAGCAGCGACAGCACCGCGGCGGCATGGCCGATGCGCATCCTCATCCCCGCTCCCCCGAGTCCTTGCCGGCGCGCGCGCGCCGCTCTTACGATGCGTTAGTAAATCACGCCCGCCACGGAAGGCGCATGACGGCCCATCGCGCCGCCGTATTCCTCGGTCTTGCCCTCGGCGCCTGCGCGCGCACCGGGCCGCCGGCCGCGGCAACGCCCGAGCTGGTGCAGCTCTACAACCAGACCTGCCGCGCGTGCCACACCGAGCCGGCCAGCGGCGCGCCGCAGGCCGGCGACCGCCGCGCCTGGGAGGCCCGGCTGGCGCAGGGATCCGCGGTCCTGCTCGAGCACACCATCGACGGCTATCGCGGCATGCCGCCGCTGGGCTCGTGCATGGACTGCGGCGAAAAGGAGTTCCGCCAGCTGATCGAGCTGATGTCGGGGTCGCGTCTCGAATGAAGCGCCGCGATTTTCTCGCTACCGCCGCCGGCGCCCTCGCCGCCGGGCTGCTGCCGGGCTGCGACGACCACGGCCACTCGCGGCTGCCGGCGGCGCCGGCGCGCGACGGCGACCGCCTGCCGTGGCGCAACTGGTCGGGCTACCAGTCGTGCCTGCCGGCCGGCCGCGTGGCGCCGGGCTCCGTGGACGAAGTCGCCCGCCTGATGCGCCGCGCGCGCGGTCCGATCCGCCCAGTCGGCGCGGGACATTCTTTCACCGGCCTCGTGCCGAGCGACGGCACGCTGCTGTCGATGCGCAACTTCGACGGCCTGCTGTCGTTCGACCCGCAGCGTCTCACTGCGACCTTCGGCGCCGGCACCAAGATCGGCGCGATCGGCGCGCCGCTGCACAACGCCGGCCAGGCGCTGCAGAACATGCCGGACATCGACGAGCAGTCGCTGGCCGGGGCCCTGTCCACCGCCACGCACGGCACCGGCCAGCGCCTGGGCGCGCTGCACTCGTACGTCACCGCGCTGACGCTGATCACGCCGCGCGGCAAGGTCATGCAGTGCAGCCGCACCCGGCTGCCGGACCTGTTCGACGCCGCGCGCGTGTCGCTCGGCACGCTCGGCGTGATCGTCGACGTGACGCTGCAGAACGTGCCCGCGCACTCGCTGAAGCGCCGTGTCTGGCTGGAGCCGCTCGACCAGCTGATGGAGCGCTTCGACGAGCTGGCCGCCAAGCACCACAGCTTCGAGATGTACTACGTGCCGTTCTGCGATGCCGGCGTCGCGATCGCCATCGATCCCACCGACGAGCCGTCGAAGCCGCGCCTGGACGACCACGACAATGACGCGGTGCTGCAGATGAAGCTGCTGCGCGACCTCACCGCCTGGCGCCCGGGGCTGCGGCGCCGGCTGATGAACCAGTCCACCCGGGACTACCAGCCCGAGGAAGCGGTGGACGTCTGGTACCGCGTGTTCCCGTCGAGCCGCGCAGTCCGCTTCAACGAGATGGAATACCACCTGCCGCGCGAGGCGCTGATGCCGACGCTGCGCAAGGTGCGCGAGACGCTGGAGTCGCGGCACCCGGAGATCTTCTTCCCGGTCGAGGTGCGCACGGTGAAGGGCGACGATGCCTGGCTCAGCCCGTTCGGCGGCCACGACGTGTCCGGCTCCATTGCCGTGCACCACTACCACGAGGAAGACCCGCTGCCCTACTTCGCCGACATCGAGCCGCTGTACCAGCCGCTCGGCGGGCGGCCGCACTGGGCCAAGATGCACACGCTGACGGCGAAGGAATTGTCGGCGCGCTACCCGCACTGGAAGCACTTCCTCGAGATCCGGCGCGAAATGGACCCGCAGGGCCGCATGCTGAATCCCTACCTGAAGACGCTGTTCGGCCTCGCGTGAAGCGCCGCCATTTCCTGCTGGGCGCTGTGGGCGCGGGCGCCGCCGCCGTCGCAGGCGCATTCGCGGCGCGGCCGAAGGACGAGGGGGCGCCCTACGACGCCTACTTCCGCGCGCTCAACGACGAGCTGCGCCGCAACGGGCCGATGAAGCCGTCGCTGGTGGTGGACCTCGACCGCCTGGACCGCAACATCGCGGCGGTCGTGTCCTCCGTGCAGCCGCGCAAGCATTTCCGCGTGGTCGAGAAGTCGCTGCCGTGCCTGGGCCTGCTCGACTACGTGCAGAAGCGCGCCGGCACGAACCGGCTGATGTCCTTCCACCAGCCGTTCCTGAGCCTCGATGCCGAACGCCTGCCGAAGAGCGACATCCTGCTCGGCAAGCCGATGCCGGCGCGGGCGGCGGAGCGTTTTTATCGCGGGCTCAAGGGGCGGTTTGATCCCGCGCGCCAGCTGCAGTGGCTGGTCGACACGCCGGAGCGGCTGTCGCAGTACCGCGAGCTGGCGGCCGGCCTGGGGACGCGGCTGCGCGTGAACGTCGAGATCGACGTCGGCCTGCACCGCGGCGGCGTCCGCGACGAAGCCGCGCTGGAGGCGATGCTGTCGCAGATCGCGGCGTCGCCCGACCGGCTCGAGTTCTCCGGCTTCATGGGCTATGACCCGCACGTGGTGAAGATCCCTGCCGCGCTGGCCTCGCAATCGCAGCTGTTCGCGAACGTGATGTCCGCCTACCGCCGCTGCGTCGAGCACCTGCGGACGCACCATGCGCCGCTGTGGCGCGAGGACCTGACGCTGAACACTGCAGGCAGCCCGACCTACAAGCTGCATGAGGCAGAGGACCTGTCGAACGACATCTCCGTCGGCTCCGCGCTGGTCAAGCCGGCGGATTTCGACGTGCCGACGCTGGCGCACCACGAGCCCGCGTGCTTCATCGCCACGCCGGTGCTGAAGGCGAGCGAGGAGCTGCGCCTCGCCGGGCTCGAGGACAAATCGCGCTGGCTGTCGCAGTGGGACGTCAACCAGCGCCGCACCTTCTTCATCTACGGCGGGCACTGGATGGCGCGCTACGAGTCGCCGCGCGGCCTGCGGCCCAATGCGCTGTTCGGCCACAGCTCCAACCAGGAAATGGCCAACGGTTCGCCGGCAGTGGGGCTGGGCGTGGACGACCACGTGTTCCTGCGGCCGTCGCAGAGCGAAGCGCTGTTCCTGCAGTTCGGCGACGTGCTGACGGTGCG
>DATLCG010000148.1:0-3777 GCA_035526525.1 Binatia bacterium | reverse complement strand
GAGCCCGCCCTGCAGCGTGGCCTTGAGCGCGGGCAGGGCGCGCGGATCGCGCTGGGTCCTCAGTTTCTTCACCACCTCGCGCCGCGCGTTGCAGGTCTCAGCGTCCTTCAGGTCCTCGAGCAGCGCGCCGGTGCGATCGATGGCGCGCGGTTGCCCCACGTCGGTCAGCAGCTCGATCGCCCGCTGTCGGCCGAGCGCGCCGGGCTGGCTGGTGCGCCGGCCCAGTTCGTCGCGCAGCACGGGGTTGAAGTACTTGCGGATCAGGGGAGTGGCGGTCTCGGTGCCGAACTCGAGGCAGCCGACCAGGTCGGCGGCAGTGCGCGCGTCCGCGGCGAGCAGCGGGTTCAGCTCGATGGCTCTGGCGTACGCCGCGGCCGCCTCGCCCGGGTGGCCGCCGGCGAGCTGGGCATGCGCCTGTCGGGCGATGCGTGACGCCGCGCGGTTGCGGGCGATCTGCGGGTCCGGCGGCGGCGGCACCGCGGCCGCCGTCAGCGCGGCCGGACGCGCCTCTTGATCGCCGCTGCCCGTGAAATACCAGACGTCCAGCGCCACGGACAGGACCAGCAGCAGCGCGAGCGCGGCCAGGCGCACGCGGCGCGGATCGGCCTCCACCGCGGCGTCCTGCAGCCGCTCGCGCAGCGTTCCGAGCCAGGCCGGCCGTGTCTCCGTGCACTTCACCAGGTGCATGCCGCCGTAAGGCAGCACGTCTTCGGCCGCCGGCGCGACATCGGCGCCGACCGCCATCAGCCGCTGCCCCATGCGCTGCGGCACGCGGTACAGCCGCACCGGCTCCGCGATGCCCTTGAGTTTCTGCTCGCCCACCGGCTTCACCGCCACTTCGGAGCGGTTCATCATCAGGTACGTCGACTCGGTGAGAGTGATTTCCCCGCGACCGGTGACACCCTCGACGCGCGCGGCGAGGTTCACGGCCTCGCCCAGCACGTCGCCGCGCTCGACGCGCACTTCGCCGGAGTTCAGCGCAACCCGGATGTGGATCTGCTTCGTCATCGGCTTGCCGAAGTTGTGCCCGGCCACCGCGTCCTGCAGCGCCATGCCGCAGCGCACGCCATCGGTCGGCGAGCGGAAGGTCGCGAGCAGGGCGTCGCCCATGGATTTGACGCGGCGTCCGCCGAAGCGCCGGATCAGCGGCAGCATCAGCCCGTTGTAGGTCTCCAGCAGCTCGCGATTTTCCTCGCGCGACTGGTGCGCGGTGCGCTCGGTGAAGTCCACCATGTCGGCGAACATGATGGTGAGGGTTTCCGCGCGGGCCATGGCTCCCCTGCCGGGACGGGACTGCCCCCACTGACCGTTGAGGCGCTTCCGGGGTTCCGCGATTCCGTCGCTGTTTGGCGACCGGGTTCGCGGCGGGTCAGCCCTGGCGCATCAGCCGTGACTTCTGCCGTGCCCAGTCGCGCGCCTTGATGCCCTCGCGCTTGTCGTGCTGCTTCTTGCCCTTGGCCAGCCCGATCTCGATCTTTGCCCGGCCCCGCGTCCAGTGCAGGTCCAGCGGCACCAGCGTGTAGCCCGCCCGCTCCACCTTGCCGACCAGGCGCGCGAGCTCGCCGGCCTGCAGCAGCAGCTTGCGGCTGCGCGTGGGGTCGGGCTGCACGTGTGTCGACACGCCCGCGGGCGGCATGAAATGGGCGCCGATCAGCCAGGCTTCGCCGCGCAGGATCTTCACGTAGGCGTCGGCGATCTGGCCGCGCCCCTGCCGCAGGCTCTTGACCTCCCAGCCCTGCAGCACCAGGCCGGCTTCGTAGCGGTCCTCGATGAAGTACTCGAAGCGCGCACGGCGATTGATCGCGATCTCGCGCGCGGCGTCGGATTCTTTTTCGGGCTTGGCCACGGGAGGACCGGAAGGCCACGCCGCTGCTCGCGCGGCGTGACGGGCCCGGAATTATAGGCGATGCTTGCCGCCGCTCTTCCGACCACCATTCGAATGCCGATCCGCGAGAGCAGCTACGGCTACTGGTCGTCGCACGCCACCTTCCTCGCGGTTGCCGGCGGCGCGGCCATCGGCATCGGCAACATCGCGCGGCTGCCGTGGCTCGCCGGCGAATACGGCGGTGGGCTGTTCCTGGCGGTGTATTTCGCGGCCCTCGCGCTGATGTCCTGGCCGCTGCTCGCCGCGGAGTGGGTGCTGGGACGGTGGACCCGGCAGGACCTGGTGTCCGGCCTGCTGCAGCTGACCGAGGCGGCGCACGTCGGCCGGCCGTGGGTGGCCATCGGCGCGCTGTCGCTGGCTTCGGCCGTGCTGGTGCTGTCGTACTACAGCGTCATCGCGGGCTGGAGCCTGGCCTACGTGTTCCGTTCCGCCGCCGGCGTGCTGCAGGGACTGAGCGACGCCGGCACCCACCGCGTGTTCCTCGGCGTGGCCCGGGATCCCGAGCGCAGCCTCGCCTGGCACACGCTGTTCATGGTGACGGCCTGCATCATCGTCGCCCACGGCGTGCGCGACGGCATCGAGCGGGCCGCCCGCTACCTCGCCCCGGCGGCGCTGCTGCTCGTCGTCGCGCTGGCGGTGTACGCCTACCGCGCCGGCGACGGCGCCGCCGCCCTGCGCCACATGCTGCTGCCCGACACCTCGCATTTCGGCTGGCACTCGGTGATGGAGGCGATTCATCAGGCGTTCTTCACGATGGCCCTCGGCGTGGGCGCGATGTACGCGTACGGCGGCTACCTGCCGGCGCAGGCGCCGCTGCTGCGGCTCGCCGCGGCGGTGATCGCGATCGACACGCTGTTCAGCCTGGTCGCAGGGTTTGCGCTGTACGCGCTGGTGCTGGGTGCGCACCTGGACCCGGCGCCCGGCATCACGCTGCTGTTCCAGGTGTTTCCGCTGGCGCTGCCCGACGACGGTTCCGGCGTGGTCGCCGCCACCGGCCTCTACCTGGTGCTGGTGATGATCACGCTGCTCGCGGCGTGCGCATTGATGGAGCCGATCGTGCGCTCCATCGCCGAGCGGCTGCGCCTGACGCGCGTGTTCGCCGCCACCGCCTGCGCCATGCTGGTCTGGTTCCTCGGGCTCGGCACGCTGCTGTCGTTCAACGTGTTCCAGCAGGCCAGCGTGCTCGGCACCACCTTCTTCGACTGGGTGCAGTGGCTGACCGGCAAGCTGCTGATGCCGCTGACCGGCCTGCTGCTGACCATCCTGGTCTCGCGCGTGCTGCCGGCCGCGATGCAGGCGGAGCTGTGGGGCGAGGGGCCGCGACGCGCGCGCGACGCATGGATCTGGCTGCTGCGCTTCCCCGCGCGCGTCGCCATGCTGCTGCTGCTGCTGTACTGCGTGGGCCTGATCGACTTCCTGGTCGAGCTCTGGAGCTGATGGCGCAGGAACTGGCGGTGGAAGTGCTGTTCGCGGGCGCCGGCGGCGCCGTGACCGTCAAGGTGCGCCTGCCGCCTGGAGCCACGGTGCGCGACGCCATCGCGCGCTCCGGCCTAACCGAGCGCTGCCCGGATTTCACATTGCACCAGGCCGGAGTGGGCGTGTTCGGTGCAGCGCGTGCGCTGGACGCGCCGGTCGAGGACGGCGACCGCGTCGAGATTTACCGGCCGCTGGCGGCGGACCCGAAGGACGCACGCCGTCTCCGCACCCGGGCGGCGCGGAAGAAATAGCTCGCGCTATCTCGGCTGGATGACGATGCCGGTGTCCTTGTTCTCGCCGGCGCGCTCCGCGTCGGTCTTGTCCTTCTTTTCCTGCTGCTGGATCTTCTCGAGGTCGGGCGTGGCGTTGACGTCGGCCGCCACCTTCGCGCCTTCCATGCGCGACAGCTTGTCGCC
>DATLCG010000009.1:0-11838 GCA_035526525.1 Binatia bacterium | reverse complement strand
CGTGAGAGTGGTGGTGCCGTTGACCGGCGTAACCCCCGTGCCGTTCACGGACACGACGGTGCCCTTGATGCTCACGCCGCCGGAACTGCTCGGGGTGGAGGTCGCCGAGTAGGTCACCT
This sequence comes from Binatia bacterium, assembly GCA_035526525.1. Taxonomy (GTDB): domain Bacteria; phylum Pseudomonadota; class Gammaproteobacteria; order Nevskiales; family Nevskiaceae; genus JACPFV01. Next base: position 11,719 of record DATLCG010000009.1, on the reverse strand, counting down.
GCGCCCGGCCCTGGCTGTTGGTCGTCGCCTGGCCCGCCGACAGGGTGCCGCCGGTCGTGTCGGTGAGCGTGAACTGCACCAGCGCGTTCTTGACCAGGTTGTTGGTCGCGTCCAGCACCGTCGCGGTGATGGTGGACTGCTGGTTGGTGCCGATGGTGGCCGGGCTGGCCTGCACCGACACGCTCCCTGGCGTGGTCGCCACGAACTCGATGGTCCGCGTGACGACCGGGCTGCTGCCGGAGTTGCTCGACGCGATCAGCGTGGCGAAGCCGGCCTGCGCCGAGGACACGGTGACCGTCGCGTCACCGCCCGTGGTGGTGTCCGTCAGCGCGCTGAGCGTGCCGCGCGTGGTCGAGAAATTGACCGTCGTGCCGTCGGCAACCACCGCGCCGCCGCATCCACCCGTGGTCCAGTGAATGGTGATGGTGGCATTGCTGCCGATGTTCACCTGCTGGTTGGTCGTGGGCGAGGTGAAGACGAAGCAATCGGTGGACGCCGTGATGTCCTGCGACGCCGTCGCCGTGCCCGAGAGCGCGCTTGCGCTCAGCGTGCCGCTGACGCTCGCGGTCAGCGTGACGGTCGCCTGCCCGCTCGAGTTCGTGGTGGCCTGGCCGTTCACCGGGCTGAAGGTGCCCGTGCCGCTGTACGAGAACTGCACGACCTTGTTGGAGATCGGGCTGCCGCTCGAATTGAGCAGGATGGCGGTGTAGGTGGTGGAGACGCCGCTCTGGACCGTGGTCGGCCCGGAGATCGCCAGGGTGGTCCCGACGACGTTGATCGTGACGTTGTCGGAGACGGCACCCGTGCCCGCCGTCACCGTGATGCTGCGGTTCTGCTGGTCGCCGCCGGTGGTCAGCACCGCGAGCGCCTGGCCGTTGGAGTCGGTCACCGCCTGCGTCACGGTGATGGCGCCGGAGTTCGGCGTGGAGAACGTCACCACCACGCCCGGCAGGACGTTGTTGTTGGCGTCGCGCACGATGGCCGTGAGCGTCACGCCGTTCGTGGTCTGCGCCGCGCTCGAGGACAGCTGCGGCGAGCTGGTCAGCAGCGTCAGCGTGTTCGCCACCGGCGAGCCGGAGCTGATCGCGACGACCTGGATGCCGGTCTGGGTCCCGCTCGACGGACACAACAGTTCCGAGGTGGTGCCGGTGGGAAGGTTGTTGCTGAGCGCAGTCGCGTTGCTGGTCTGCGGTGCGGTGACGGTCACGGCGATGCAGCGGCTCGTGGAGTCGCCGCCCGTCGTCAGGATCGCGCTGACCTTGCCGGTGGCATCGGACTTGTTGTCGGTGATGATCAGCTGGCCGGACGTGGCCGAGAAGCTCACCGGCACGCCGGCGATCGCATTGCGCGCAGCGTCGGTCACGAAAGCATTGATGACCACGCCCTGCGCGGCCGTGCTGGCGTCGTTGGGGAGCCGCTTGCTGCTGGCGGTGACGGTCAGGAAATCGGCCGTGGCGGAATTGGTGCTGGTCCCCGCGGTGGCGCTGACCACCGAAATCTTCAGGATGGAGCTGTCGATCGAGCCGCTGCTGGCGATCACGTTCAGGACGCCGAGCTCGGCATTGCCGCCCGTCGTCATCGTTGCACTGAGGGTGCCGTCGGATCCCGTGACGGACCCGGGGGCGCTGATGACCGCGGCCGGCGCGCCGCCGCGCGTCGAGAGGACGTCATTGCAGTCGGTGTCGCTCAACGCGGTGTCCGGCGCACAGACCTTGAAGGTGAGCGGTGCGTTGGCGACGACGTTGTTGGAGGCGTCGAGGGCGATGGCCGTCAAGGTGATTCCCGGCGCGCCGCCGCTGGTGCCATCCGCATTCGCGGGGAGCGAGGTGCTGCTCGGGACGAGCGCAACCGAGGTGACCACCGCCGTGGGCGTGCCGCCGCCTCCGCCGCCGGTGTCATCCGTCGGCGTGGGACCGTTGCCCGTACACGCGGCAAGGCTCACCGCAACCGCCAGACCGAAAACCCCGAAATTCCTGATGCTCATGATTCCCCCGAAAAACACGCAGCCGCCCGCAGGACGACCCTTGCCGGATGCTAATCCAAAATCCTTGACAAAACAATCGACTCGCCAATAAACAAAAAGCACTTTCTCAGCACGCGGACCGGCATTTTTTACCGACGCGTCCTACCCCGGAATACATCCATCGTGCGCCTCCCCGGACGCGGCAACCACGCGGCGCCGTAGAGCGAGCCTGCGGGGCCGATGGACGGCGCGTCCCGTAAGATTCCCCGCCGCGACGCCCCTGTAGCTCAGTGGATAGAGCAGCCGCCTCCTAAGCGGCAGGTCGCACGTTCGATTCGTGTCGGGGGCGCCATTTCCACGGCGCGCGGCTCAGCCCAGCACCTGCCCCAGGAAGGTTCGCAGCCGGTCCGACGGCGGCCGGTCGAAGAACTCCTCGGGCGGCGCGTCGTGCAGCACCCGGCCCTCGTCCATGAACAGCACGCGGTCGGCGACCGCGCGGGCGAACCCCATCTCGTGGGTCACGACCAGCATGGTCATGCCTTCGGCAGCCAGGCGCTTCATCACTTCCAGCACCTCGCCGCGCAGCTCGGGGTCGAGCGCGCTGGTCGGCTCGTCGAACAGCATGATGCCGGGCTCCATCGCCAGCGCGCGGGCGATGGCGACGCGCTGCTGCTGGCCCCCCGAGAGCTGTGCCGGGTAGCTCGCGCCGCGGCCGCCGAGCCCGACCTTCTCCAGCAGCGCCTGGGCGCGGCCGCGGGCCTGGTCCGCCGGCACGCCGCGCACCACCACCGGCGCCAGCATCACGTTGCCGAGCGCGGTCTTGTGCGGGAACAGGTTGAACTGCTGAAACACCATGCCGACGCGCGTCCGCAGCGCGTTGAGGTCGGTGTCGCGCGCGTGCACCACGAGGCCGTCCACCACGATCTCGCCGGCGGTGATCCGCTCGAGTCCGTTCAGCACGCGCAGCAGCGTGGATTTGCCGGAGCCGCTCGGACCGACGATGACGATGACCTCGCCGGCCTTCACGTCCAGCGACACTTCGCGCAGCGCGGCGACGCCGTTGCCGAACGTGCGGCTGACGCCGCGCAGCCGGATCTGCGCACCGTCCGTGACAGGCTCAGTCACTGGCCGCGAGCCTCCGCTCCACCCGGCGCACCAGCACCGACAGCGCGCCGGTCAGCACCAGGTACATCGCCGCCACGCTGAACCACACCTCGAACGCGCTGAAGGTCGACGCCACGACTTCGCGTCCGGCCTTGCTCAGGTCGGTGATGGCGATGACGGACACCAGGGACGAATCCTTCACCAGGTTGATGGACTGCCCGGCGAGCGGCGGCAGCGTCTTGCGCAGCGCCTGCGGCAGCACCACGTGGCGCATCGCCTGCAGCGTGCCCATGCCCAGGCTGCGCGCGGCCTCCATCTGCCCGCGCGGCACGGCCTCGATGCCGGCGCGCACGATCTCGGCGACGTAGGCGCCGGTGAAGACCGCCAGCGCCGCGACGCCGGCGGTGAACGCGGACAGGCGCAGCACGGTGCCGATGAAGAAATAGAAGATGAAGATCTGCACCAGCAGCGGCGTGCCGCGCACGACTTCCACGTAGGCCGTCGACAGGGCGAACGCCGAGGGATTCGCCGACACCCGGCCCAGGCCCGCGAGCAGCCCGAGCAGCAGCGCGAACACCAGCGCCAGCGCCGACAGCTGCAGCGTGACGGCCAGGCCCAGCAGCAGCGGCCCCGCGGTCCAGCCCTCGCGCATCGCCACCGGGTCGCCGGCGAACACCAGGTCGCCCTCGCCCACCAGCGCGCGCGTGACCTGCTCGATCCGCGCGCGCTGCGGCGGATCGGTGCGTGCCTCGATGGTGATGCCACGTCCATCGGCGTCGGGATGCGCGACGCCGTCCACCGGCGCCACCACGCGCTCGCCGCCGCGGCTCAGCACGTAGTCCGGGATGCGCTCCCAGTGCCAGTCGTAGTCCACGCGCCGGCTGGAGAAATACAGGCCCGTGCCCAGCGCCGCGATCACGGCGGCAGTGACGAGGTGCCACGGCCAGCGCGGGCGGGAAGGGTGCATCGGCGGATTATGCGGCCTGCTTCGGAGTCACGGCCCCTCGGCAGACTCAGGGCGAACGGATGCGGGCAGCTTCAGTTCACGTCCGCCAGCCAGGCGTCGCTCTCGAACCACTTCCGGTGCAGCGCCTCGTACGAGCCGTCGGCCTTGATGCGCGCGAGGAACCGGTTGAGCCAGGCCACGAACGCCGGGTCCTTCTTGCGCACCGCCCAGCCCAGCGGCTCGCGCGTGAACGGCGGCTGCAGGTTTACCAGGGAATCCTTGTGGCGCGCGGCGAAGATCATGTTGAACGGCGAGTCGTAGATCAGCGCATCGGCGCGGCCGTTGCGCACTTCCATGGCGGCCTCGGCCTCGGTCTCGAAGGTGCGCAGGTTCGCGTGCGGCAGGAACTTGCGTGCCGCGATCTCGCCGGTGGTGCCGAGCTTGGTGACGATCTTGAACGACGGCGCGTCGAGATCCTTGATGCTCTTCACCCGGCCCGCCTGCGATCTGGGGATCAGTGCCGACTGGCCGATCTCGATGTACGGATCGGCGAAGTCGACGCGGCGCGCGCGCTCCTCGGTGATGGTCATGCCCGCCATCAGCAGGTCGAACTTGCCGGTGAGCAGCGCCGGCACGATGCCGTCCCAGGAGATGTTGACCAGCGTCAGCTTCACGCCGAGCTGCCGCGCCATCAGGCGCGCGATGTCCATGTCGAAGCCGACGATCTCGCCGGACTTGCTGCGCATCTCGAAGGGCATGTAGCCGGTTTCGGTGCCGACCCGCAGCTCGCCGCTCTGGCGGATGCGTTGCAGCGTCGGTCCGTCGGCGTCCGCGGCCGATGCCGCGAAGGAGACGATCGCGAGGAGGGCGGCGAGGAATTTCATGCGGCGCGCAGCCTACCATGCTCTAGAATGCACCCCTGAGAAGCGGCGAACAGTGCCATGGCGACGCAGTACCAGCCGCAGCTGGAATGGATTGGCGCGCAGGTCCCGGCCATGCGCGACGAGTTGCTGCGGCTTGCCGCGATCAATTCCGGCAGCGCCAACGCGGCGGGCGTCGCCGCCGTCGCGGATCGCATGGAGTCGCTGTTCGCGCCGCTGGGCGCGCGGGCCGAGCGCCTGTCCCTGCCGCCGCTGCGCACCACGGCCGATGATGGCTCGCTGCGCGAACAGGCCATCGGTCCCGCGCTGCGCCTGCGCCAGCGGACCGACGCGCCGCTGCGCGTGTTCCTGTCGGGCCATCTCGACACCGTGTTCGCGGCGGACCATCCGTTCCAGTCGGCGCGCATGGCCGGCGATGACCGCGTGCACGGCCCTGGCGTCGCCGACCTCAAGGGCGGGCTGCTGGTGATGTGGCTGGCGCTGTCGGCGCTGGAGCGCTCGCCCTGGCGCGACCGCATCGGCTGGGAAGTCGTGCTGAATCCGGACGAGGAGATCGGCTCCGAGGGCTCGGCGCCGCTGTTCGTCGAAGGCGCGAAGCGCAACCACTTCGGGCTCGTGTTCGAGCCGTCGTTCCCCGACGGCCACCTGGCCGGCGAGCGCAAAGGCAGCGGCAACTTCGACGTCGTCGTGCATGGCCGCGCGGCGCACGCGGGCCGCGATTTCGCGCTGGGGCGCAATGCGATCCGCGCGGCGGCCGACGTCGCCCGCGCGCTCGACGCGCTCAACGGCCAGCGCGGCGAGGTCACGATCAACGTCGGCTACGTCCATGGCGGCGGGCCGACCAACATCGTGCCGGACCGCTGCGTGCTGAAGTTCAACGTGCGCACGACGCGGCCCGAGGACGAGCTGTGGCTGCACGAGGAACTGGGCCGCATCGGACGCGAGGTGCAGCAGCACGACGGCCTGCGGCTGGAGCTGCGCGGCAGCTTCACGCGCGCGCCCAAGGTGACGACGCCGGCGATCGGCCGCCTGTCGGACCTCATCGCCGACTGCGGCCGCCAGATCGGCCTGAGCCTGGAATTCCGCCCGACCGGCGGCTGCTGCGACGGCAACAACCTCGCCGCGGCCGGACTGCCGAACGTGGACAACCTCGGCGTGGTGGGTGGCGAAATCCACAGCGACCGCGAGTTCATGCGCGTGAGCAGCATCGGCGAGCGCGCCCAGCTCAGCGCGCTGCTGCTGCTGCGGCTGGCGTCCGGGGAGGTCACGTGGAGCCGTTGATCCGCAGCCTCGCCGATTCCGCCTCGCCCCGGAATGCCGGAGGCGCCGCATGAACGTCATGCGGCCCATCCGCCTCGCGGACCTCGACGCATTGGTGCACATGGCCAGGACCGCCGGCGCCGGGTTCACCTCGCTGCCGCCCGTGCCGGAATTCCTGCGCGAGAAGATCGAGCTGTCCGAGCGCTCGTTCGCCGCGCAGGTCACCGGGCCCGGCCACGAGCGCTACATGTTCGTGCTGGAGGACACCGCCAGCGGCCGCATCGGCGGCTGCTGTGCGGTCGAGGCCGCGTGCGGGCTGGACGAGCCGTTCTACAACTACCACGTCGGCACCACGGTGCACGCCAGCCGCGAGCTGAAGGTCTACAACCTCCTGCCCACGCTGTACCTGTCCAACGACTACACCGGCGCCGCGGTGCTCTGCTCGCTGTACCTGTCGCCGGACTTCCGCCGCGGCGGCGCCGGCCGGCTGCTGTCGCGCTGCCGCTTCATGCTGATGGCGCAGCACCCGCAACGCTTCGCCGACAAGGTCATCGCCGAGATGCGCGGCGTCTCCGACGAGCACGGCCGGTCGCCGTTCTGGGAAGGCCTCGGCCGTCATTTCTTCACCATCGACTACGACCGCGCCGAGCACCTGGTCGGCATGGGCAACAAGGCCTTCATCGCCGAGCTCATGCCCAAGCATCCGATCTATGCGCCGATGCTCTCGCCCGAGGCGCGGCACGTGATGGGGCGCGTCCATCCCGACACGGTGCCGGCACTGCACCTGCTCGAGACGGAGGGCTTCCGCAACCAGGGCTACATCGACATCTTCGACGGCGGCCCCACCGTGGAAGCGCCGCTCGCCGACATCCGCGCGGTGCGCGCGTCGCGGATCGTGCGTGTCGAGATCGGCGTCGCACAGCGCGCGGTCGGGATGCCACACCTCGTCGCCAACCTGGAGCTGGCGGATTTCCGCTGCGTTCTGACCCACGTCGACCCGATCGGCGGGGTGGTGACCCTCGAAGCTGCGCTGGCGGAGACACTGCGCGTGAAGGCCGGCGACCCGGTTCGCGTGTCGGCCGCCCAGCCATGACCGCGGGCCACTCCTTTATAGGGGGGCGCTGGGCCCCCGGCGGCGGGCCGGTCTTCGAGAGCCGCGACCCGGCCACCGGCGAGGCGATCTGGCGCGGCGGCGCGGCAAGTGCCGCGCAGGTGGACGAGGCCTTTGCCGCGGCGCGCGCCGCCTTCCCCGCCTGGTCGGAACGGCCGTTCGCCGAGCGCGAGGCCATCGCGCGCGCCTTCGCCGCCGGACTGGAGCGCGCGCGTGAGCCGCTGGCCGAGGCGATCTCGCGCGACACCGGCAAGCCGCTGTGGGAAACCCGCACCGAAGTCACCGCGATGATCAACAAGGTCGACCTGTCGGTGAAGGCGTGGCACGCGCGTACCGGCACCAGCGAGACGGTCACGGGCGGGATCCGCAGCGTGCTGCGCCATCGGCCGCACGGCGTCATCGCGGTATTCGGGCCATACAACTTTCCCGGTCACCTGCCGAACGGCCACATCGTGCCGGCGCTGCTGGCTGGCAACACGGTGCTGTTCAAGCCGAGCGAGCTGACGCCGCTGGTGGCGGAAGTGACGCTGCAGCTGTGGCAGCGCGCCGGCATTCCGGCGGGTGTGCTGAACCTGCTGCAGGGCGAGCGCAGCACGGGCGCGGCCATCGCCGCGCATGCGCAGCTCGATGGCCTGTATTTCACGGGCAGCGAGCGCGTGGGGCACCTGCTGCACCGTCAGTTCGCCGAGCACCCGGAGAAGATCCTCGCGCTGGAGATGGGCGGCAACAATCCGCTGGTCGTCGGCGAGGTCGGCGACGTGCGCGCGGCTGTGCACGACATCGTCCAGTCCTCGTACCTGTCCAGCGGACAGCGCTGCACCTGTGCGCGGCGGCTGTTCGTGCCGCGCGGCGCGGCGGGCGATGCGCTGCTCGATGCGCTGCGCGGCGCCGCATCGCGGCTGCGCATCGGCGCGTGGAACGACGATCCGCAGCCGTTCATGGGACCGGTGGTCTCCCCTGCCGCGGCGGACTCGTTGCTGGCGGCGCAGGACCGCATCGTGGCGCTCGGCGCGAAAGCGCTGCTGCCGATGCGGCGGCTGGAGCGCGGGCCCGCCTTCGTCTCGCCGGGGTTGCTGGATGCGACGGGCCTGGCCCTGCCCGACGAGGAGCACTTCGGCCCCCTGCTCTGCGTGCAGCGCACGGCCTCGTTCGAGGAAGCGCTGACGCTCGCCAACGCCACCCGCTTCGGGCTGTCGGCGGGGCTGCTGTCCGATCGCGCGGAGGACTGGCACCGTTTCTCGCGCGCGATCCGCGCCGGCATCGTCAACTGGAATCGCCCCACCACCGGCGCCAGCAGCGCTGCGCCGTTCGGCGGCGTCGGCGCATCGGGCAACCATCGCCCGAGTGCGTACTACGCCGCGGACTACTGCGCCTATCCGGTCGCTTCGGTCGAAGCGCCGCGATCGCAGCTCCCGCAGCCGCTCGCGCCCGGGATCGAGTTGTGAGACACGCGTTTTTCCACTCGCTGGACCGATGAGCAGCCTCGAAGCCAACTTCGACGGACTGGTCGGGCCGACCCACAACTACGCGGGGCTCGCCTTCGGCAACGTCGCTTCGGCGAAGAATGCCGACAAGCCGTCGAACCCGCGCGAGGCCGCGCTGCAGGGCCTGCGCAAGATGAAGGCGCTGCACGACCTCGGCCTGCCGCAGGGCGTGCTGCCGCCGCACGAGCGGCCCTCGACCCGGACGCTGCGGACCCTGGGCTTTCACGGCAGCGACGCCGATGTGCTCGCGCGGGCGTGGAAGGAGGCCCCGGGGCTGCTGGCGATGGCGAGCTCGGCGTCGGCGATGTGGGCCGCCAACGCCGCCACGGTCTCGCCGGGCGCCGACACCGCCGACGGCAAGGTGCACTTCACGCCCGCCAACCTGTGCACGCACCTGCACCGCGCGATCGAGCCGCCGACGACCGCGCGCGCGCTGCAGGCCGTGTTCGCGCACCCGGGCTTCTTCGTGCACCACGCGCCGCTGCCCGCGACGCCCTACCTGGGCGACGAGGGCGCTGCGAACCACACCCGCCTGTGCTGGCACGAAGGCGCGCGCGGGCTGGAAATCTTCACTTACGGCCGCGGCAGCGACGCCGACCCGGCCCCGGCGCGCTATCCCGCGCGCCAGACCCGCGCCGCCGGCGAGGCGATCGCGCGCCTGCACGGCCTCGCGCCGACGCACGTGCTTCACGTGCAGCAGAACCCGGCGGTGGTGGACCAGGGCGTGTTCCACAACGACGTCATCGCGGTCGGCCACCGCGAGACGCTGCTGTTCCACGAGCAGGCCTTCCTGAACCCGGAGGCGCTGCGCGACTGGATCGCCTCGCGCCTCGAGGGCGTCGAGCCGGTATTCATCCAGATCGGCGACGACGAGGTGGGCGTTGCCGAGGCCGTGTCGAGCTACCTGTTCAACAGCCAGCTCGTGTCGCTGCCCTCGGGCGAGTTGCGGCTGGTGTGCGCGCAGGAGTGCCGCGAGCACCCGCGCGTGTGGGCCTGCCTGCAGCGCATCGTCGCCGACCGCGACAATCCCGTCGGCGGCGTCGAGGTGTTCGACCTGCGCCAGTCCATGCACAACGGCGGCGGCCCGGCCTGCCTGCGGCTGCGCGTCCCGCTCACGGCCGCCGAGCGCGCCGCGGTCAACCCGCGCTGCTGGCTCAGCGACGAGCGCCACGCCCAATTGGTGCAGTGGGTGCAGGCGCATTACCGCGACCGGCTGGTGCTGGCGGACCTTGCCGATCCCGGACTGCTGGACGAGTGCCGCCGCGCGCTCGACGAGCTGACGCAACTGCTGGGACTGGGAGCGCTGTATGACTTCCAGCGCTGAAGCGCGGCGGCCGGATGCGGCCGTGCGCTGGGGCTGGAAGGCGTTCGACGCCCTTGCGCCGGCCGAGCTCTATGCGGCGCTGCGCCTGCGCAGCGAGATCTTCGTGGTGGAGCAGGACTGCGTGTTCCTCGACCTCGACGGGCGCGATCCGCAGTGCGAGCACCTGCTCGGCCAAGCCGGCGGCGAGCTGCTGGCCTACCTGCGGCTGGTGCCGCCCGGCGTGCGGCTCGCCGAGGTGTCCATCGGCCGCGTGGTCGTCGCGAAGTCCGCGCGCGGCACCGGCCTGGGCCGCGCGGCGATGCAGGAAGGCATCCGCCGCTGCGAGGCGCGCTATCCCGGGGCGCCCATCAAGGTGTCCGCGCAGCAGCACCTGGAGCGCTTCTACGCCTCGCTCGGCTTCGCGCGCATCGGCGAGCCGTACATCGAAGACGGCATCGCGCACCTGGACATGCTGCGCGTCCCGGGTTGAGCACTGGTGCTCCCCCAGCCCCTAGCCCGCGGCCCCGAGCCCCTGTAGTTTCGTCCCCGTGTACACCAACTATTTCGGCCTCCGGGAGATGCCCTTCTCCATCACCCCGGACCCGGCCTACCTCTACATGAGCCCGCGCCACCAGGAGGCGCTGGGCCACCTGCTGTACGGCACCGGCCAGTACGGCGGTTTCGTGCAGCTCACCGGCGAGGTCGGCACGGGCAAGACCACCGTGGTGCGCACGCTGCTGTCGCAGAAGCTCGACAACGTCGACGTCGCGGTGATCCTCAATCCGCGCCAGAACGAGCAGGAGTTCGTCGCGTCGATCTGCGACGAGCTGCACGTGCCGTATCCCGAGGACGCGACCCTGAAGACGCTGGTCGACGCGCTGAACGCGCACCTGCTGGAGGCGCACGCGCAGGGACGCCGCACCGTGGTGATCATCGACGAGGCGCAGAACCTGCCGCCCGAGGTGCTCGAGCAGGTGCGGCTGCTGACCAACCTCGAGACCCACAAGGAAAAGCTGCTGCGCATCATGCTCGTCGGCCAGCCGGAGCTCGGCGACCTGCTGGCGCGCGCGGACCTGCGCCAGCTGGCGCAGCGCATCACGGCGCGCTACCACCTGACGCCGCTGTCGGAGCACGAGACCGCGGAATACGTCGCCCATCGTCTCAACGTCGGCGGCGGCGGCCGCGAGCTGTTCCCGCCCGCCGCCATCGCTGCCGTGCACAGGCTGTCGCGTGGCGTGCCGCGCCTGGTCAACGTGCTGTGCGACCGCGCGCTGCTCGGCGCATACGCGGAAGGCATGAAGCAGGTGACGCCGCAGATCGTCGAGCGCGCCGCGCGCGAGGTCTACGGCGAAACGCCGAAGGCGCCAGTGCCCGAGCGGCGCTGGACGCTGGCCGACACTGCGCTCGTCATCGCCATCGGCGCCATCGGCGGCTGGTGGGCGTGGCAGGCGACGCGCGAGGCCGCGCCGGAGGGCGACGAAACGGCCGCCATCGCTTCCGTGCCCGCTACTGCACCCGCCTCTGCGGCTGCGCCGGTGACGGCCCCCGCGCCGGAGCAGAACCCCGCGCTGACGCTGGACGAGCTGCTGCGCGCCGCGCAGCCGCTGCCCGTGGTGCTCACGCGCCTGGTGCAGGTGTGGAACGCCACGCCGCAGCTGCTCGCCGGC
>DATLCG010000006.1:0-5170 GCA_035526525.1 Binatia bacterium | reverse complement strand
TGGCGGTCGAGCTCGAGCAGCGCGCGCGGATGCACGCCGATCTGCTTGTTGATGATGAACTCGAGGCGGGCCAGCCCGACGCCGCGGTGCGGCAGCGCGGCGAAGTCGAAGGCCTGGTCGGGGTTGCCGACGTTCATCATGATTTTCACCGGCACCGGCGGCATCCGGTCGAGCGCGATCTCGTCCACCGCGAAGTCGATGTGTCCGGCGTAGACGTGGCCGGTATCGCCCTCGGCGCAGGACACGGTCACCTCGGTGCCTTCCGCGAGCAGGCCGGTGGCGTCGCCGCAGCCGACCACCGCCGGAATGCCGAGCTCGCGCGCGATGATGGCCGCGTGACAGGTGCGGCCGCCGCGGTTGGTGACGATCGCCGCGGCGCGCTTCATCACCGGCTCCCAGTCGGGGTCGGTCATGTCGGTGACCAGCACGTCGCCGGCCTGCACGCGGTGCATCTCGGAGATGGACTTGAGGCTGCGCACCTGGCCGGCGCCGATCTTCTGGCCGATGGCGCGGCCCGTGACCAGGCACTCGCCCTTGCCCTTCAGCTTGTAGCGCCGCAGCGTGCTGGCGGCGGCGCGGCTCTGCACGGTTTCGGGCCGCGCCTGCAGGATGTGGATGCGGCCGTCGGCGCCGTCCTTGCCCCACTCGATGTCCATCGGCCGCCCGTAATGCCGCTCGATGAGCACGGCGGTGCGCGCCAGCTCCGCCACTTCCTCGTCGTCGAGGCAGAAGCGCAGGCGCTCGGCCTCGGACACCGCTGCGAACTCGATGCCGGTGCCGGCGGCGGCATAGACCAGCTTGCGCGCCTTTTCGCCGAGTCCGCGCCGCAGCACCGCCGGACGGCCCGCGGCCAGCGCCGGCTTGTAGACGTAGAACTCGTCCGGGTTGACCGCGCCCTGGACCACCGCTTCGCCCAGGCCGTAGGCGGCCGTGATGAACACGGCGTCGCGGAAGCCGGACTCGGTGTCCATGGTGAACATCACGCCCGAGGCGCCGAGGTCGGAACGCACCATGCGCTGCACACCCGCCGACAGCGCCACCTGCGAGTGCGAAAACTTCTGATGCACGCGGTACGCGATCGCGCGGTCGTTGTAGAGCGAGGCGAACACGTGCTTGATGCGGTCGAGCACGGCCTCGATGCCGCTGACGTTGAGGAAGGTTTCCTGCTGGCCGGCGAACGAGGCGTCGGGCAGGTCCTCGGCGGTGGCGGACGAGCGCACCGCCACCGACGAGGCAGGACGGCCCTCGGTGAGGCGCGCGAAGGCGTCGCGGATGTCGCGCTCGAGGCCCTCCGGGAAGGGCGCCTCGAGCACCGCCTCGCGGATGCGGGCGCCGGTATCGGCGAGCGCCCGCACGTCGTCCACGTCCAGCGCGTCGAGCCAGCCGTGGATGCGGGCATCGAGCCCGTCGTGTGCCAGGAACTCGCGGTAGGCGTCGGCCGTGGTGGCAAAGCCATCCGGGACGCGCACCCCGGCCTGGGTCAGGTGCCGCACCATCTCGCCGAGCGAGGCGTTCTTGCCGCCCACGCGCTCGACGTCGGCCATGCCGAGTTCGCGGAACCAGAGGACGTGGCTGGAGGCCGTCAAGGTCGGCGCGGAGCGGGGATGGGCTTGGCGCAAGTTTCCGGGGTCCTGTGCGAAGTTTACAGTTGCGCCACTGGAAAGCGCGGGCGGGATTGCCGACACTGCGTCACGTCATGGCCAGACAGCGCACGGTGTTCTTCGTCTCGGACCGTACCGGCATCACCGCCGAGGCCCTCGGCAACACCCTGTTGACCCAGTTCGACAGCGTCGAGTTCAGGAAGCTGACGCTGCCCTTCATCAACACGCCGGAACGCGCGGCATCGGCCATCGCGCAGATCGACCAGGCCGCGCGCGACACCGGCGAGCGGCCGCTGGTCTTCAGCACCACCGTGAGCGACGGCATGCGGGCGGCGCTGCGCGCCTGCAACGGCGTGTTCCTGGACCTGTTCGACAGCTACATCCCCGCGATCGAGGCCGAGCTGCAGCTCAAGTCGAGCCAGAGCGTCGGCAAGGTGCACGGCATGGCGGACTCCGAGCGCTACCGCTCGCGCATCGACGCCATGAATTTCGCACTGGCGCACGACGACGGCCTCACGCAGAAGGACTACGAGCGCGCCGACGTGATCCTGCTGGCGCCGTCGCGCTGCGGCAAGACGCCGACCTGCATCTACATGGCCATGCAGCACGGCCTGTACGCGGCCAACTACCCGCTGACCGACGAGGACCTCGAGCAGGGGCGGCTGCCCCAGATGCTGCTGCGCTTCCAGAACAAGCTCTATGGCCTGACCAGCACCGCGGAGCGCCTGCACCGCGTCCGCAGCGAGCGCCGTCCGGGCAGCACCTATGCATCGCTCGACCAGTGCGAGTGGGAACTGCGCCAAGCCGACGCGCTGTTCCGCCGCCACCAGGTGCCGAGCGTCAACTCCGAGGACAAGTCGATCGAGGAGATCGCGACGGTGATCATGCAGGAGAAGAATCTGCGGAGGCAGACGTTCTGAGCGCGGGGCTGGGGCTCGGGGCGGGCGGGCGGCGGTGGACTCACGGGAACGGAGTAGGGCGCCTGCCCGGCGTTCTCCTATTCTTCGGTTCTTGCTGTCCCTGATTTCTCCTTGAGCCCGACGCTTCTGCGCCGCTCCCCAGCCCCTAGCCCCGAGCCCCGAAAATGATCCCCACCGACTGCCTCATCATCGGCGCCGGCCCCTGCGGCCTGTTCCAGGTGTTCGAGCTCGGCCTGCTCGGCATCAAGGCGCATCTCGTCGACGCGCTGCCCAAGGCAGGCGGGCAATGCTCCGAGCTGTACCCCGAAAAGCCGATCTACGACATCCCGGCATACCCGATCATCGGTGCGCAGGAGCTGGTGGAAAAGCTGATGCAGCAGATCCACCCGTTCGGCCCGACGTTCCATTTCGGCCAGCAGGTCACGGAGCTGCGCGCCGAAGGTGACGCGTTCCAGGTGGCCACCAGTGCGGGCACCCGCTTCACGGCGCGCAGCGTCGTGATCGCGGCCGGTGTCGGTGCGTTCCAGCCGGTGCTGCTCCGGCTGGACGGGCTCGACCGCTTCCACGACAGCCAGATTTTCTACCGCGTGCGCGACGCGGCGCAGCACGCGGGCAAGCACATCGTGGTTCTCGGCGGCGGCGACTCCGCCCTCGACTGGGCGCTGGCGCTGCTCGACAAGGCCGCCTCGATGACCCTGATCCACCGCTCGGACAAGTTCCGCGCGCAGACCGCGTCGGTGGAAAAGATGCATGCGTTCGCCGCGCAGGGGCGCCTGAAATTCCTCACCGGCCACGTGCACGGCTACACCGAGGAATCGGGCCAGCTCGCGGGCCTCAAGCTGAAGGACAACGCCGGCGCCGAGCACGTGGTGCCGGCGCAGCACGTGCTGGTGTTCTACGGCCTGTCACCGAAGCTCGGACCGATCGCCGAGTGGGGCCTGAATCTCAACAAGCACACCCTCGTCGTCGACACCGAGAAGTTCGAGTCGTCGGTGCCGGGGATCCACGCGGTCGGCGACATCAACACCTATCCCGGCAAGAAGAAGCTGATCCTGTCCGGCTTCCACGAGGCCGCGCTGGCCGCCTTCGCCATCAAGCAGCGCCTGAACCCCGGGGAAAAGGTGCACCTGCAGTACACGACCACCAGCCCGCTGATGCACCAGCGCCTGGGCGTCGAGACGCCGAAGGACTGAGACGGGGAGGGGGCGCGCGCGAGTCATCCGCGCGCCGCGGCGGTCGGAGTTTCATGAGCCGCCGGGGGAGTTCGATCTTACGCCGTTGGCGCCGGGGTGGCGTGGGTATAGTTTCGCGAATGAGCACGCCCGCCCGCTCGATCTGGTGGACGCCGCAGGCACGGCCGCTGCGCATTTCCGCGCTGATGGACCTGTACGAGCGCAATTTCCGGCTGGTGCAGCGCCTGCTGCCCGAGCTCGAGCTGCCCTTCGACGACGCGGTGTCGCGCAGCCGTACCGACCTGCCGCTGCGCCTGACCGTGATCGAGCGCGGCCGCTACACCGCGGCGTTCCGGCTGACGTACGAGTTTGCCGAAGGCGACGTGCGGGCGATGGAGCCCGACCTGCGCGTGCGGGTCTACCGCGACGCGCAGCTGGCCGAGGCGCTGAACCGACCGCAGCGGCCGCACTGGCTGGCGGCCGAGGAAGGCGATCCCGCGGCCATGCAGTACCTCGACGAGCAGTGGAGCCGCAACCTGCTGCTGAACAAGTGGCTCACCTACCTGCTGGAGCACGGGCACGGCTTCGGCATGGCGGCGCGCCCGAGGCTCCACGCCGTACCCGCGTAGGCCGCGGCGCGCGGCCGCTGCCGCGCAGGCTCTACGGGTTGGCGAACACCATGTCCGCCGGGCCATCGCCGGCCGGGGTGGTGCTGGCGGTGCCGAGCACGCCGGTGCTGCCGTTGACCGTCATGCGGCTGACGTCGTCGCTGCTCAGGTTCGGCGTGTAGGCGAAGCCGCCGTCCAGCGCCACCGTTTGCGGGCCGACGCCGGGAGCGACCGAGAACGGACTGCCGCTGACGTCACCCAGCACGTTGCCGGTGAGCGTGAAGGCGTAGACCTGGCTGGCGCCCGCACCGCCGCCGTTCGACACGTAGACGTGCGTGCCGGCCGCGTCCACCGCGATGCCGGTGGGCGTGGAGCCGACGCTCTTGCTGCTGCCGGTGGTCGTCAGTGCGCCGTGATTGGTGCCGTCCACCGAGAACAGCGTGAGCGTGCTGGCCGCGTAATTGGTTGCAAGCAGGTGATTGCCCGATGGGTCGAACGCGAGCGCGTCCGGTGCCGAGCCCGCGGCGGGCGACGAGGTTGGGTTGGCGGTGAGCGCGCCGGTTGCGCCGATGTCGAATTCCAGGATGTTCGTGGACGCCGCGACGTACAGGAAGCTGCCGGTGGGATCGATGGCGATCGCGCGCGGGACTGCCGCGAGGGTCACCGGCGTGCCGACCTGGCTGAGAGCCCCGGCACTGCTGTACGAGAACACCGCGAGGGTGCTGTTGCCGTTGGCGACGTAGACCAGCCGTGCCACCGGACTCGCGGCGACCGCGACGGGATTGGCCCCGGTGACAAGGGTCGCGGGCGTGAGCGCGCTGAGGGCGCCGGTGCTTGCGATGGAGTAGGCGAACAGCTGGTCGGCGCCG
>DATLCG010000112.1:0-9670 GCA_035526525.1 Binatia bacterium | reverse complement strand
CGCCAGGTAGTCGCCGCCGGACGCGGTCTTCTTGGTGGCCAGGTCCACCTTCTCCAGCTGGATGTCGAAGCCGAGCTCACGCGCGACGATGTGCGGCGACAGCGAGCAGGCGCCCGGGTTGTAGTAGAGCTTCATGCCTTTCTCTCCTTGAATTGCGATGTGGGTGCGTCGAACGGGAACGAAGCCTAGCAGGCTTGATAACCGGATGAAACCTGGTAACGTATCGTTACTTGAAATATTCTGGTAACCACAAAGTAACCACGTAACCGGGAGCGGGCAATGGCGCTGCGCATGAGGAGAAGCAAGGTCGAGGCCCCGCCGCCGGCGTGCCCGCTGGCGTCGTGCATGTCGTTCCTCAGCGGCGCGTGGACGCCCAACGTGCTGTGGTACCTGGCCGCCGGCCCGCGCCGCTTCGGCGAGCTGCGCGCCGACATCCCGCGCATCTCGGCCAAGATGCTGAGCGCGCGGCTGCGCGAGCTGGAGGAGAAGGGCGTGCTGACCCGCAGCGTCCTGGCCACCTCGCCGCCCTCGGTCGAGTACGAGCTGACCGCGCTCGGCCAGGAGCTGATCCCGGTGCTCAACGCCATCGTCAAGGTCGGGCTCAAGATCCGGCACAACGCGATGGGGCAGGCCAAGGCCGCGTAAGTCATCTTTTGCAGGAGCGGCGTAAGCCGCGACGGGTTCATCTGGATTGGCTGACCGTCGCGACGCAGCTTTTGTAGGGTGCGCCATGCGCACCGTTTTTTGCCGGGCCGGGAAAAGCCGGTGCGCATGGCGCACCCTACCAAAGCGGATTAGTGCCCGATCGGCCACGACCCTCCCAGCCAAGTTCAGTCCAAGTTAAGTGCCCCGGCCTTCTCATGGGCCGATGTTCCTTTTCTTCTCCAGCCGGCTGGGTTGCCTGGGCTCGCTCGCCGTCTCGGTGGTGCTGAGCCTGGTCCTGCTGCGCGCCTGCGGGGTCGTGTGAAAGCGGCGCCGCAGCCGCCGGCGCGCCTCACAGCCATGGCCGAGCAGAAATGGCCGGATTGCCTGTGGCTCGTGCGCCACGGCCAGAGCGCCGGCAACGTAGCGCGCGATGCGGCCGAAGCGGCGTCGCTGCCGATGATCGACCTTGCGTTCCGCGACATGGACACGCCGCTGTCGGCGCTCGGCGAGCAGCAGGCGGCAGCGCTGGGCGCGTGGTTCGGCCAGCTGCCGCGCGAGCAGCAGCCGACCGTGGTCCTGGCCTCGCCCTACCGGCGCGCGCGCGACACCGCGCGCATCCTGCTGGAGCACGCCGGCCTGTCCGGCGCCGCGGTGGCCTGGCGCGTCGACGAGCGGCTGCGGGAGAAGGAGTTCGGCGTGCTCGACCGCCTGACCGTGCACGGCATCAAGCAGAAATTCCCGGAGCTGTCCGAGCAGCGCGGCCACGTCGGCAAGTTCTACTTCCGCCCGCCCGGCGGCGAGAGCTGGTGCGACGTGATCCTGCGCCTGCGCAGCGTGCTCGACACGCTGGCGCGCGATTTCCGCGGCGAGCGCGTGCTGATCGTCGGGCACCAGGTCATCGTCACCTGTTTCCGCTACCTGCTCGAGCGCATGGACGAGGAGCAGGTGCTGGCGATGGACCGGCTCGGCGACGTGCCGAATTGCGGCGTGACCTCCTACGAGTTCGACCCGGCGATGGGCCGCCACGGCAAGCTGGCGCTGCGCCTGGTCAACTTCGCCGCGCCGCTGCGCGAGGCCGGCGCGCCGGTGACGGCCGAGCCCGACGTGCCGGCCGCGCCCAAGTCCTGATGCGCCGCGCGCCCGCCGCGACGCCGGTGCGGGTGGACGCTGCGCTCCTGCGGCGCTGGCCCCTGCCGATGCCCGGGCCGGACGGCGACAAGGAGGCGCGCGGCCGTGTGCTGATCATCGCCGGCTCGCGCGAGATGCCGGGCGCGGCGATCCTCGCCGCCCACGCGGCGCTGCGCGCGGGCGCCGGCAAGCTGTGCGTCGCCACCGCGGCCAGCGTCGCCGGCGCGGTGGGCTGCGCGGTGCCCGAGGCGCGGGTGATCGCGCTGCGCGAATCCGCGGCTGGCGGCGTCGATCCGGCCGAGGCGCGCCGCGTTGCCGAGGACTTCGACGCCGCGCTGATCGGCCCAGGGATGCTCGACGAGCGCGCAGTGCACGCCTTCGCCCGCGCCTTCCTGCTGCGCGCCGGTGCGGCGCCGGTGGTGCTCGATGCAACTGCCATGGGCCTGGTGTGCGACGGCGCGCTGCCGGCCGGCGCGCAAGTGGTGCTCACGCCGCACGCGGGCGAGCTGGCGCACCTGGGGATCGGCGACAAGGAATCGGTGCTGGCCGACGGCGCAGGCTCTGCGCGCGCGGCCGCGGCGCGCTTCGGCGCGCACGTCGCGTTCAAGGCAGCGGTGACGCATATCGCTGAGCCCGGCGGCAAGGTATGGCGCCACCGCGGCGGCAACGTCGGGCTGGGCGTGTCGGGCTCGGGCGACGTGCTGGCCGGGCTCATCGCAGGCCTGACCGCGCGCGGCGCGGACCTGGCGCAGGCCGCGGTCTGGGGCGTGGCGCTGCACGCCCGCGCGGGCGAGGCGCTGGCCCGGCGCCGCGGCCCGCTCGGCTACCTCGCCTCGGAGCTGGCGGCCGAGGTGCCGCGGCTGCTCGCCGCGCTCGCGCGGCGCCGCACCGCGTGATTCGACTCAGGCCTTGCGGCGCACGGCCAGCAGCAGCCCGCCGACCAGCATCGCGCCCGCGCCGGCCCACAGCGGGATGTTGACCTGCTGCTTCTCCGCCACCGACATGTGCAGCGGCCCGAGATCGGCGTGGTGCGTCTCGCGGGTGTAGCTGAAGCCGCCGATCGCCAGCGCCAGCGCACCGCCGACCAGCAGCAGGATGCCGATGAGTTTCTGGGTGTCCATGCTAGAGAATCCGGCGGCCCTGGATCACGCGGATCACGATGACCACGATGGCGATGACCAGCAGGATGTGGATGAGGCCGCCCATGGTGTAGGACGACACCAGTCCCAGGACCCACAGGATCAGCAGGATGACGGCAATGGTTTCGAGCATGGAATGTCTCCGGGTAGCGCTGCGGCGCGAGTGCGCTGCCACAGCAGGATGCGCCATGCGCGGCCTGCGATCTGTGCGCCGTCGTACGCATCGCAGGCGCGCAGGAGTCGGTGGGTCAGCGCACAGAGAAAGTGGGCGCACCCGCGCATAATCCTCGTGGGAGGTTCGATCAAGCCGAGCGGCCGTAGATTCCGAGGTCTGGCGCTGGCGCCTTCCGGGAAAATCCGGGGAGTTGAATGCAGACGTATTACAAATGCGCAAAGCTCGCGACCGTGGTCCGCTGCCACGCTACGCGCTGCGTCCGGAATGATGCCGACCCAACCTGGAAGGAGGAGCCGATGCTCCCCAGCCGCATTCGCACGCACTGACCCGATGTCCGCCCGCACGCCCCCGCCACCCGGCTCCCTGACCGGCGTGCTCAACCGCCCGGCGGTGCGCTCGGTCCTGCTGTTCCTCGATTTCTTCCTGATCATCCTGGCCTACTACCAGGTCAAGCCGGCCAGCCGCTCGCTGTTCCTGGAGCACGGCAGCGCCGCGCAGCTGCCGTACCTGTGGGTCGGCAGCGCGGCCCTGCTGGTGGCGCTGATGCCGATCTACCAGCGCATGGTCCGGCACTTCAGCCGGCTCAATATCGTGCTTGGCACCTGCGCTGTCGTGGTCGCAATGCTGGTGCTGTTCCGGGTGCTGCTGCGCGACGCCGCGCTGCCGACCGCGGTCGGCTTCTACCTGCTGGTCGACATCTTCAGCGTGGTCCTGGTCGAGCAGTTCTGGAGCCTGACCAACAGCGTCTACCGCAGCTCCGACGGCCGGCGCTGGTACGGGCTGATCGCCAGCGGCGGACTGGTCGGCGGCGCCGTCGGCGGCCTGCTCGCCGCCTGGCTGGTGAGCGCCAAGATCGCCGCCACCGCGGACCTGCTGCTGGTGTCGGCCGGCATCATCGGCCTGATGATGGGCCTGACCTGGTGGCTGGCGCGCTACGGCTTCTACGACGAGGCGCTGCCGCTCTACACGCCGGAGAAGAGCGACGCCACCGACATCTGGACCGCGGTGCGCAACAGCCGCTACCTGATGCTGATCGCCCTGATGCTGCTGCTCTCGCAGATCTGCGAGCCGATCGTCGAGTATCAGTTCATGCACCTGGTGGAACTGACCTACACCGACGCCGAGGCGCGCACCGCGTACCTGTCCGGGTTCCTCAGCCTGCTGTCGGGCGTCGCGCTGCTGGTCAACCTCGCGGTCGCGCCGCTGCTGCTGCGCCGCTTCGGCGCCGCCGCCGGCATCCTGGCGCAGCCGGTGCTGCTCGGGCTGTCGGCGCTGGGCTTCGCTTTCGAGTACCGCCTGTGGATGGCCGGCGCGGTCAAGCTGTGCGACCGCGCGCTGGCCTACTCGATCAACCGCACCGCGCGCGAGCTGCTGTACGTGTGGGTCGACGCGGCCACCATCTACCGCGCCAAGGCCTGGATCGACATGGTCGGCTACCGCGGCTTCAAGATCGTCGGCAGCATCACCATCCTGCTGCTGACCCAGTGGCTGCCGTGGAAGGTGAGCGATGCAGGGTTGAGCTGGACCGTGGTCGTGATGTGCGCGGGCTGGATCGTCGCCGGCGTCTACCTGGTGCGCCGGCTGCTGCCGGAGTTGATCGTGCGCGCCCAGCGCGGCGCGGCGCCGTCGCCGGCCCCGGGCATCGCCGCGGCACCGGCGCACGAGCCCGCGCCCGCGCAGCCGCACCGCACCGTGCTGGTCGCCGAGGACCACGAGCAGGGCGCGATGATGCTTCGCCTGATGCTGGAGCGCTGGGGCTTCACGGTGATCCTCGCCGCCGACGGCGCCGTCGTGCAGGAGCGCGTGGCGCTGCACGCGCCGCCCGATCTGGCGCTGCTCGACATCATGCTGCCGCACGTCGACGGCTTCGGGCTGGTCAGCCTGATCCGCGCGAGCCCGGAATGGCGCGACGTGCCGATCATCATGCTCACCGGCCGCACCGGCGAGCGCGAGATCAACCGCGCGCTCGCGGCGGGCGCCAACGACTACATGGTCAAGCCGTTCGGAATGGAGGAGCTCAGGGCGCGCATCGCGCGGCTGTTGCCGGGCGATGCGATGCCGGCCTAGTGCCCCAGCAGCTCGCCGATCGGCCGCAGCGGCTCGGCGCGGTCGCAGATCACCTTGGCGATCGCCAGGAGCGGCGCGCCGAGCAGCAGCCCCCAGATGCCCCATAGCCAGCCGAAGAACAGCAGAGCGATGAACAGCACGGCCGGGTTGACCCGCGCGAAGCGGCTCTGCAGCCAGGTCATGATCAGCGAGCCGACCACCGCGGCGATGATCAGCGAGGCGCCGCCGACCATCACTGCGTCCAGCACCACGCCGAACTGCATGTAGGCCGCCATGCCGCTGACGCCGGCGAACACCAGCGGGCCGAGGTACGGGATGAAGTGCAGTATCGCGGCGGTGATGCCCCACACGCCTGCGTGGTCCACGCCCAGCGCCGCGAACGCCACCCAGGTCGCGGTTCCGACCAGCAGGTTGGCCACCATGGTGCCGACCAGGTAGCGCTGGACCTGCACGTCGATCTCTTCGAGGATGCGCACCGCGTCCTTCTTGCGCGACAACGACGGGCCGACCAGCTGCACCAGCTTGCGGCGGAAATGCTCGCCCGAGGCCAGCAGGAAATAAGCCAGCAGCAGCACGATCGGCGCCTGCGCGGCCACCGTGAACAGCAGCGCCGACTGCGTCAGCACGTAGTCGCGCAGCCAGATGCTCGGCTCGCTGATCTGCACCGCCTGCGGGCGAACAACCCGCTTGGTCGCGGGCGCCGGCACCGGCGCCGGAGCAGTTGCGTCGGACGCCGCGCCCTGCAACTCGGTCGCGGCCTCCTGGAAGTTCTGCAACGCGGACGGTCCTTCCTCGCGCGCCGCGCTGATCTGCTGGCGCACCTTGCGCGCCGCCTCGGGCAACTGGTCGATCATGGCCGCGGCATCGTCGCCGAGCCGCAGCGTCACCCACGACAGGCCGCCGATCAGCGCCGCCAGGACGATCGCCGCGCCGGCCGCGCGCGGGACGCGCCAGCCCTTCAGCGCGTCCACTACCGGGCGCAGCGCGTAGCTGGTCAGGATGCCGATCAGGAGCGGCACGAAGAACGCGCGCGCCAGGTACAGCGCCGCGACCACGGCGATGACGGCGAGGATGCCGATGCCCAGGTACAGCGGCAACGGGCGCACCGCCTCGGATGGTGCAGGGCCTTCCGGGGGCGCGGTTGGCTCGCTCGCGGCGGGGGCGCCCGGCGGGGTGCGCGGGTCGGGCGGGGACGGGCCGCTCGGCGGAAAGTTCATCCCGCCAGCATGCCGGGCCTCGGCGAGATTCCTCTGTACGCCAGGTAACGCAGCCTGCTGTTCAGGCCCGGATCGGGCGCGCTTCGTCCGTACGCTTCCGTACGCATAACGTCCCGCAGGAGGGCTAGGCTCCAGCTTGCCGTTGGTGTTTTGTCCGCGACCCTCGCCCATGCCTGCCAAACCCGTACCCCAGCACAACCATCTCCTGGCCGCCCTGCCGGCCGAAGTGCAGCTGCGGCTGTTCCCGCACCTGGAGCTGGCGCCGATGAAGCTCGGCGAGGTGCTCTACGAGTCGGGCGACGCCATGCGCCACGTCTACTTCCCGACCGACTCCATCGTCTCCCTGCTCTACGTCATGGAAAGCGGCGCCTCGGCCGAGATCTCGGTGGTCGGCAACGAGGGCCTGATCGGAGTGTCCCTGTTCATGGGCGGCGGGAGCACGCCCAGCCGCGCCGTGGTGCAGAGCGGCGGCTCGGCCTACCGCCTGATCGGGCAGCGCCTCAAGGACGAGTTCAACCGCCACGGCGAGCTGCTGTTGCTGATGCTGCGCTACACCCAGGCTCTGATCACCCAGATGGCGCAAACCGCGGTGTGCAACCGCCACCACTCGATCGACCAGCAGCTGTGCCGGTGGCTGCTGCTGTCGCTCGACCGCCTGCCGGGCAACGAGTTGACCATGACCCAGGAGCTGATCGCCAACATGCTGGGCGTGCGCCGCGAAGGCGTGACCGACGCCGCCGGCAAGCTGCAGAAGGAAGGCGTGATCCACTACACCCGCGGCCAGATCACGGTGCTCGACCGGCCCAAGCTCGAGCAGCTCAGCTGCGAGTGCTATGCCGTGGTCAAGAAGGAAACCGACCGTCTGCTGCCGTACATACCGGCGCGCGCCTCTGTGGGCTAGCAAACAGATAAGCGCGCGTCCGCGACGCACACTTTGCGTCACGGGCCTGTGAAGCACCTTGCCCGCGCCATCCTGGCTGCCGGTGTGCTGCGGAAGCTTCCCGAGTGGTTGCCAAGACACCCGTCAAAGTGGTCAACCGCCTGATCGCCGGCCTGCCGGCGGCCGAGCGCAAGCGCGTGCTGGCAGCCTGCGAGCCGGTCGAGCTGGTGTTCGGCACCATCCTGTGCGAGCCGGACGTGCCGGTGCGCGACGTCTACTTTCCGCTGAGCGGCTTCATCTCGCTGGTCGCCGTGGTCTCCGCGCACCCGCCGCTGGAGATGGGCCTGATCGGCAGCGAGGGCATGCTCGGCGCGACCGTGGTGCTGGGCGTGCCCGACGCGCCCCTGCGCGCGGTGGTGCAGGGCACCGGCTCGGCCCTGCGCATGGGCATCGCGCAGTTCCGGCGCGAGTTGCGCCGCAACCCGGTGCTGCTGCGCACGCTCAACCGCTACCTCTACGTGCTGATGGCGCAGCTGTCGCAGACTGCTGCCTGCACGCGCTTCCACGAAGTCGAGGCGCGCCTCGCGCGCTGGCTGCTGATGACGCACGACCGCTGCCACGCCGACCACTTCCACCTGACCCACGAGTTCCTCGCAGACATGCTCGGCGTGCGCCGCAGCGGCGTGACCATCGCCGCCGGCCTGCTGCAGGGCCGAAACCTGATCGGCTATACCCGCGGCGAGATCACGGTGATGGACCGCGACGGCCTGGAAGCGGCCTCCTGCGAGTGCTACCGCGCAGTGATCCATGACTACGCGCGCCTGCTGAAGTGACACGGTGGGGCGCCGGGTGCCGCCAGCGCCCTATTGTTGGATACCGAACAGAGCGGCCGACGTGGCTCCGTTAACCTTCCGGTCCGGGATCCCTGCACCCCCGTGAAGCCCACTCCACTCCCCGAGATGAGATTGGCCCAGCACGGATTCCGAATTGGCCCGCCACCGCGCCCCCGCACTGGCGGGCTTTTTCTTGGCCGCCGCCCGGAACTCCGGTTGCTGGCGCATGGATGCCCCAAGGATATTTTGCCTAGTGTCCTGGGTGCGGAACCGAACAGAGCGCGGATTGGCGCGGGCCTACATTGGCTGTCCAGGCCGGTCGCGCCTGGACGACCCGGTCCTGCATCCACAGCGGAGGTCCCCATGGCCCAGCTTGCCGCCGTACTGACCAGTCCGGCCGCCGCGCGCGCGCCCGGGCCGCTGGCCCGAGCGACTGTATCGCCGGACGAGTTCCTCGCCGACATCGCGCACGACCTGCGCCAGCCGCTGAGCCTGATCGCGCTCAGCGCCGAGCTGCTGATCCGGGACCGGCCGCAAAACCGCGAGCAGCACGGCGCGACGTTGCGCGACGCCATCGCCACGATGGATGCGCTGATCGCCGAGCTTCTCACCGGCGACCTGCAGCCCACCCTCAACCTGCAGCCGGTCGAGCCGGCCTCGATGGTGCAGGCGGTGGTGCGCCAGCTCACGCCGCTGGCCGCGCGCCGCGGCCTGCAGGTCAGGGCTGCCGCGGCCGAGGCTCTGCCCACGATCTACTGCGACGCCGCCAAGATCCAGCGGGTGTGCTTCAACCTGCTGGGCAACGCGATCAAGTTCGCCGCGCAGGCGACCGTCATCCGGCTGGAAAGCCGGCAGGTGCCGGAAGGCGTCGAGTTCTCGGTCACCAACGACGGCGCGGGCATCCCGTCCGGCGACGCGCCGCACGTGTTCGAGCGTCACTGGCGGGCGCCGGGTCAGGTCGAGGGCCATGGCCTGGGCCTGGCCATCGTGCGCAAGCTGGTGAATGCGCACGGCGGCTCGGTGGGAGTGCACAGCAGCGCCGGCATGACTTCGTTCTGCTTCACCTTGCCGGCCGC
Organism: Binatia bacterium; assembly: GCA_035526525.1. Classification (GTDB taxonomy): domain Bacteria; phylum Pseudomonadota; class Gammaproteobacteria; order Nevskiales; family Nevskiaceae; genus JACPFV01. The sequence goes on along the minus strand of DATLCG010000112.1, from coordinate 510 downwards.
GCCGGTGCCGGGTTCGGGCGCGCACGCGCCGGCCGGCGTGTTGCCCGCCTAAGCGCGGCAACGTACGGAGCGCGGGCACCTCGCCCCGCTATGGTCGCGCACTCGAACCCGGTGCTCCATGCGTCCATTGATTTCTCCCTGCCGCGCGGCCGGCCGCGGCTGCACCACCGTGCTGCTTGCCGTGGGGCTCCTGCTTGCCTGCGGCGCGCGGGCTGCCGGCGATGCGCGCGGCGCCACTTACCGCCAGTGGCTGGCCGAGATGAAGGGCCAGCCGCGCGGCCCGTTCAGCGCGATCCGCTGGTACTGCAAGGACGGCGCCCAGGTCGACCCGCAGCGCGGAGATTGCACCGAGCACGGCGGCGGCATCCAGCACGGCGAGTGGAGCGCGCGCACGCGCGAGCTGCGCGCCGCCGGCTACCGCGTCGGCAACCTGGTGGCGACTTTCGAGGCGCCGCCGGGCGACTCCGGCCCGCTGCAGCAGCTGCTGATCGAGCGCTTCCTGGTCGGCTA